>JAYTHX010000081.1:0-43475 GCA_043732195.1 Polyangiaceae bacterium | reverse complement strand
GGAAGAAGGGGAGCTCGTCGCGTCGTCGGTCGCTCACCTGCACTCGCCTCTCGGCGCGGCTCACGGCTCGGATACCTCGTCTCGACGCGCCCTGTGAGGCGTGCAAGGCTGGGCCATAGCAGGTGCTCCTCGCTGAAGCGCAGGGCGCGGAGCTCGCGATGATCCTCACCGACCAGCTGACGAGGGAGTGGCGGAGAGCATGACCGCGCTCCTGGGAGGTCCGCTCGCGGAGCGCGCGCGCATCGCGGTCGATGCCGCCTCGGCGCTGCTCGTGAGCGTGAGCGCGGATGCGATCACGGATCCGTCCTACGCGGTCGGGGCGGCGGGGCTGGCGATCGCGCATGCGAACCTGCACGCGCTCTTCCCCGCGCGCGGCCACGATCGCTGCACCGAGCTCCTGCTCGAGCGCGCCCGCACGCTCGCGGCGACGGCGCGGGCTTCGCCGTGGCTCGTGCAGGGCATCGCGGGCGTGGGCTGGGCGACCGGCTACCTCACGGGCGACAGCGGCAGCTCGCTCGACGCGTTCGACGCCAAGCTCGATCGACTGGTGACGGGGCCGGGGCCGCTCCCCGCCGAGGTGTTCCATGGCACCGCCGGGCTCCTGCTCTACGCGCGCGGCCGGCCGGGCGCGCTCGCCGAGCACGTGCTCGACCAGATCGCGCGGACCGCGCAGGGCGATGCCGATCGCGCGAGCTGGCTCTCGACGCCGCAGGTCCCTTCGCATCCGCAGGAGCCTTTCGTCGATCTCGGGTTCGCGCATGGAGTGCCGGGCATCCTCGCCGTGCTCGCGACGTGCACCGGCGAGGCGTTCGCCGGTGACGTCACGCGCGATCTGGTGCGAAGGAGCGCGCGCTACATCGTCGAGGCGCGCCTGCCCGACGCGCAGACCAGCGCCTACGCGGCCTACGCCGGGCGCGCGGAGCCGACGCGCAGCGCGTACTGCTACGGCGATCCCGGCGTGGCGTGGGCGCTCACGCTCGCCGCCGACGCGCTCGACGACGGCGGGGTGCGGGCGGTCGCGCGAGGCGTGGCGCAGCTCGCCGCGGGGCGCGGCGACGCGCAGGCCGCGATCGACGAGGCCGGCCTCTGTCACGGCGCGGCGGGCCTCGCGTACCTGCTCCACAAGATCGGCGAGCGTCACGACGACGAGGAGCTCCGCGCGGCGGCGCGCGAGGCCTTCGCGCGGGCGCTGGCGATGCCGGGCCGCGACGGTCTCCCGTTCCTCCTCACCGCGCGCGCCGGTGCGACCGGGCGGGGCTCGATCCTGGGCATCCTCGGCGGCGTCGCGGGCGTCGCGCTCGCGCTCGCGACCACCCTCGGCGAGATCGACGACGCGTGGGACGAGCCGCTCCTCGCCGGGCGCGCAGCGCGCGACGATCAACCGTAGTCGCTGCCGCCGCGCCGGTCGTAGTACGAGCCACACGTTCGCGCGCTACGGCACGCGGCGCCGCCGTTGACCCGATCGAGATCCTCGATGCTCAGCTCGCCTCTTCTCGCTCTCGCGGGCGAGCGGGGGCGGTCAGCGCAGCGAGTCGAGGACCGCCTGCATGTCGTCAGCGATCGGGGATTCCCAGCGCAGCGCCTCGTTCGTTGCAGGATGCACGAAGCCGAGCTCCGCGGCGTGGAGCATGAGGCGCGGGGCCGGAACGACGGTGCCGCGGTAGCCGCGGATGTAGACGCGCTCGCCCACGACCGGGTGGCCCGACTCCGACAGGTGGATGCGGATCTGGTGCGTGCGTCCCGTCTCGAGACGACACGCGATCAGCGTGCACGGCCCGAACGCGGGGCTGGCGAACTTTTCGATCACGTCGAAATGGGTGACCGCGATCTGCGAGCGCTCGGTGCCGATGGGCTTCTTGCGCCCGCCGCGGTGCTCGATCGAGCCGCGCAGCCCGTCGCCGCGATCCTCCACGAAGTGCGTGCGGATGGTCCCCGCCTCGGCGTCGCCGTGCACGATCGCCAGGTAGCGCCGGTGCACGGTGTGCGAGCGGAACTCGGCGAGCAGGGCCTTCTTCGCCTGCCAGGTGCGCGTGAACACCACGAGCCCGGAGGTCTCCTTGTCGAGCCGGTGCACGATGCCGAGGCTCGGCGGCGCCTGCCCGCGCCCGCCGTGGGCCTTTTCGCGCCGCGCGAGCACGGCGCGGACGCGCTCGTCGAGCGTGACGTCCTCGCCGGGCGCGGAGCGCTTCGCGATCGACGCGCCCATCCCGTCGGGATCGAAGGGCACCGTGCTGATGCCCGCGGGCTTGTCGACCACCACCACGTGGGGGTCGAGGTAGACGATTGCGCCCTCCGGGAGATCGCTGGCGATGGTGCGCGTCTTGCGGGCCGCGAGGTCGAGGCTCACCGTCGAGCCCGACCGGATCCGCTTCACGGGGTCGGTCAGGGTGCGGCCATCGACCGCCACCTTGCCCCTCCGGACCAGGTCCCGGGCCCGGTTCCAGGTGAGCCCGAAGGCCGTGCGGACGACGGCATCGAGCGACGCGCCCCCGAGATCCTGGGGAACGTCGAAAGGTACAAGCTTTTTGTCGGAGGGAGCGGTCTTCGGTTGCACGCGCAGGTAGCTTGACACGGAAGGAGCCGACTCCGCACAATCGAGTCCAAATCGGAGACGACCCGTGGCCAAGACCCTGCTCGCTGTCGATGACAGCGTAACGATGCGCAAGGTCCTCGAGATCACTTTTAGTGGCGAGGACTTCCGGGTGATTACCGCCGAGAACGCACAGAGCGCGCTCGGCAAGCTCGGGGAGAATCCCGGCGTCTTCGTCGTGGACACCGTCCTGGGCGGTGAGGACGGGTACGCGCTCGCCAAGGAGCTGCGGAGACGGAGCCCCGGCGCGCCCATCATCATGCTGGCGAGCCGCTATGCGCCGTACGATCAGGCGCGCGGCCGTGATGCCGGCGCCGACGATTTCGCGGACAAGCCGTTCGACACGCAGCAGCTGATCGACAAGATCCGCAAGGTCATCATCGCGAAGGAGGCCGGCGGCCCCGCGCCGATGCCCGTCGCCTCGCCGCCTCCGCCGCAGGCGCAGGTCGGCGGCGCGCCGCAGGGCGCGCCGTACCGCGCGCCCGCCCCTCCGCAGGCCGCTCCCCAGGCTTCGCACGCCCCGCCGCCGCAGCAGGCCTCGAATCCCACCCCGAACGCGGGCGGATCGGGTGGGCTCGCGCGCGGCACGCAGCCGTCGCTCGCGGGCTCCGCGCAGCAGGCGGTCCGCACCGGCACGCTCGTCTTCGGCGAGAACCTGGCATCGCCGCCCGGGCCGAACCAGCCCGCAGCGCGTCCGGCCCCGGTCACTGCGCCGGCTCCGGCCGCCGCGGCGTCGCCCATGGCGAGCACGCACGGTCCGGCAGGCGGCGCTGTCGGTGCGGCCGTGAACGGTCACCTCGCCGGCAAGCTCGGCGAGCTCGGGCTCTCTCCCCAGCAGGCCGACGCCGTGCTCGCGCTCTCGCGCGAGGTGGTCGAGCGCATCGTCTGGGAGGTCGTTCCGCAGCTCGCGGAGACGATGATCAAGGAAGAGATCCAGCGGCTGATGAAGGAGTGATCTCGCCCGCCGGGCGGATCGCTACCAGGCCTGCACGACGGTCCTCGGCAACCCCGGCTTCGTGTGCGAGGGCGGCGAGACCGTGCAGACCGCGACGTGCCCCGCCGACAAGCCGCAGTGCGTGGGCCCGGGCGGGAACGGCGCGCCGCTCAGGTGTGACGGGTGAGCGTCACCCGACGGACGACCTGCGCGCACGCCTCGCCGATCGCGGGGTGGACAGCGAGGAGCTCGAGCGCCTCCGCCACCGGCACCCAGGCGGCGCCGAGGTTGTAGTCGGCGTCCACCACGCGGGGCAGCACGGGATCGAACGGGCCCTCCAGCGACGCCGCGAAGTAGTGCGTCGTGACGAGGTGCGGGACGCCTGCCCAGGTGAAGGGATACGTGTCGACGAGCTCGCTCTCCGGCGCGATGCGCACCGCAACGCCCGTTTCCTCGAGCATCTCGCGCCGCGCCGCCTCGGCAGCCGTCTCTCCTTCTTCGACCTTGCCGCCCGGCGGGTAGAGCCCCTCCACGCCGCTCACCGGATCGCGCAGCCGCACGAGCAGCAGGTGGCCTTCGGCGAGGCAGATCGCGGAGCCGCGCACACGTCGAGGGAGGTCCACGGCCGGAGTATCGCAGACCGAGCCGAGACCACGGGGGCTCAGAGGCTCAGAGGCTCGGAGGCTCGGAGCGAGCTGCTTCGTAGACGAACCGGGGCTCCGAGCCTCCTGTGATCTCGTGGGGGGCGCGACCGGATGTACTGTGCACGCGCGCAGCTACGCGGCAACGCGCGGGAATTTGCCAGAGTTGCGCGACCCACCACATCTTGTTGACCTGAACGCGCGTGGCCCTGTATCTAGTGGGTCGTGAGCGGTGCCTGGGCATCTGCGCAGGCTCGCTAGAGAACCCGGCGTGACTTCGGGACTGCCCCGGCAGCCCATCTGAGCGCGTAAGTGCTTGTGCGCTTAAGTGCGCAAGTGCGTGACCGAGAACGAAATCCGTCCATGCAGTGGGCCACCCTTCGGGGCGACCTGGGAAGCGACGGCCAACAGGTCTCATCCGGTCTCATCCGGTCTCATGTCTCATTCGGCCGCGTGCGAGCAGGTCTCGCGCGCGGCACTGCGCAGGGGAGATGCCATGAATATTGATCCGATCGGAAGCGGCAGGACGCCGTCGGTCACGCCGAGCTATCCGCCGGACAGCGAGCCCGACAGCACGTACCCGCAGACATCCATGCGCGTGACGAAGCGGAGCGGTCGCAAGGAGCCCGTCGATCTGAACAAGATCGTACGCGCCGTCAGCCGCTCGGCCGCGGGTCTCACCGAAGTCGACCCGATGCGCATCGCCACGAAGACCATCAGCGGTCTCTACGACGGCGCCACCACCAGCGAGCTCGATCGCCTCTCCATCCAGACCGCCGCCGCGTACATCGTCGAGGAGCCGAGCTACGCGAAGCTCGCGGCACGCCTCCTCGCGACCTACATCGACAAGGAGGTCCGCACGCAGGAGATCCAGTCGTTCTCGCAGTCGATCGCCGCGGGCCAGCGCCTCGGCATCGTGAACGAGCGCCTCGCGACGTTCGTGAGCACCAACGCCCGCAAGCTGAACGACGCCATCGAGCCGAAGCGCGACCGCGTGTTCGAATACTTCGGCCTCCGTACCGTCTACGACCGCTATCTCCTGAAGCACCCGCAGACCCGCCTCGTCATCGAGACGCCGCAGCAGTTCTTCCTGCGCATCGCGTGCGCGCTCTCGGACACCGTCGCCGAGGCGCTCGATCTCTACGCGCTGTTCTCGACGCTCGAGTACATCCCGAGCTCCCCTACTCTCTTCAACGCCGGCACGCGCCACGAGCAGCTCTCGAGCTGCTTCCTGCTCGACTCGCCGGACGACCACCTCGAGAACATCTACCAGCGCTACGCCGACATCGCGCTGCTCTCGAAGTTCTCGGGCGGCATCGGGCTCGCCTACCACCGCGTGCGCTCGCGCGGCTCGCTCATCGAGAGCACGAACGGCCACTCCAACGGCATCGTCCCCTGGCTGAAGACGCTCGATGCCTCGGTCTCCGCCGTGAACCAGGGCGGCAAGCGCAAGGGCGCCTGCTGCGTGTACCTCGAGCCGTGGCACGCGGACATCGAGGAGTTCCTCGTGCTCCGCGACAACACCGGAGACGAAGCGAGCCGCACCCACAACCTGAACCTCGCGAACTGGATCCCGGATCTGTTCATGCGGCGCGTCGAGCTCGACGGCGACTGGAGCCTCTTCGATCCCAAGCTCGTCCCGACGCTCCCCGATCTCTTCGGCGAGGCGTTCGAGACCGCGTACATCGACGCGGAGGACCGCGGCCTCGCGCACAAGACGATCAAGGCGCGCGATCTCTACTCGCGCATGATGCGGACGCTCGCCCAGACCGGCAACGGCTGGATGACCTTCAAGGACAAATCGAACAAGGCGTGCAACCAGACCGGCCTGCCGGGCCGCGTGGTGCACCTCTCGAACCTGTGCACCGAGATCCTCGAGGTCACGAGCAACAGCGAGACCGCGGTGTGCAACCTCGGCTCGATCAACGTCGGCCGTCACGTGAAAGTAGAGAACGGCAAGACCTCGCTCGACTGGGAGAAGCTCGCGCGCACCGTGCGCATCGCGGTGCGGCAGCTCGATCAGGTGATCGACCTGAACTACTACGCGATCGATTCGGCGCGCCGCTCCAACGATCGCTGGCGGCCGGTGGGCCTGGGGCTCATGGGCCTCCAGGACCTCTTCTTCCAGCTGCGCCTCCCGTTCGACGCGCCCGAGGCCCGCGCGCTCTCGCGCAAGATCTCCGAGGAGATCTACTTCCACGCGCTCACGGCTTCCGTCGATCTCGCGGTGAAGAAGGGCGCACACCCCGCCTTCGCCGAGACCCGCGCCGCGAAGGGCGAGCTCCAGTTCGACGCCTGGGGCGTCGTCCCCGAGGACCTGACGCGCTGGAACGCGCTCCGCGAGCGCGTGCGCGAGCACGGCCTCCGCAACTCGCTCATCGTCGCCATCGCACCCACCGCCACCATCGCGTCGATCGCCGGCTGCTACGAGTGCATCGAGCCGCAGGTCTCGAACCTGTTCAAGCGCGAGACGCTCTCCGGGGACTTCATGCAGGTGAACCGCTACCTGGTCGAGGACCTCAAGGCGCTCGGCCTGTGGACGGAGGGCATGCGCAATCGCCTCAAGCTCTCGGAGGGCTCGGTCCAGGGCTTCGAGGAGCTGCCCAAGGACCTCCGGGCGATCTACCGGACGTGCTGGGAGATCCCGATGCGCGGGCTCGTCGACATGGCCGCCGATCGCGGCGCGTTCATCGATCAGAGCCAGTCGCTCAACCTCTTCATCGAGAGCCCGAACATCGGCCAGCTCTCGAGCATGTACTTCTACGCGTGGAAGAAGGGCCTCAAGACCACGTACTACCTGCGCTCGCGCCCCGCGACGCGCATCGCGAAGGCCACGGTGGAGACGCCGCACGCCGCGCCGATCGAAGGCAACCCGCGAAGCACCCCGGGCTGGACGCCGACCCCCGCGACGACGACCACCGCCGTCACTGATACCGCTGCCGTGTCGTGCTCGCTCGAGAACCCCGAGACCTGCGAGGCCTGCCAGTGAGCGTCGTCACGCGTCCGTCGCGGATCCTCGATCCCGGCATGTGCCTCACGCTGCGGCCCATGGTCTATCCCGCGTTCTTCGAGATGTACCGCGGCGCGGTGAAGAACACGTGGACGGTGGAGGAGGTCGACTTCTCGACCGACGTAGCCGATCTCCGCAGCAAGATGAGCCCCGCCGAGCGGCACCTCGTGCAGCGGCTCGTCGCGTTCTTCGCCACCGGCGACTCGATCGTGTCGAACAACCTCGTGCTCAACCTCTACAAGCACATCAACGCCCCCGAGGCGCGGATGTACCTCTCGCGGCAGCTCTACGAGGAGTCGCTGCACGTGCAGTTCTACCTCACGCTGCTCGACACCTACGTCCCCGATCCGGAGGAGCGCTTCCGCGCCTTTGCGGCGGTGGAGAGCATCCCGTCGATCAAGAAGAAAGCGGAGTTCTGCTTCCGCTGGATCGACTCCATCAACCAGCTCGACACGCTCGCGACGCAGGCCCAGCGCCGCAAGTTCCTGCTGAACCTGGTCTGCTTCGCGGCGTGCATCGAGGGCCTCTTCTTCTTCGCCGCGTTCGCCTACGTCTACTTCCTGCGCTCGCGGGGTCTGCTGCACGGGCTCGCGGGCGGTACGAACTGGGTCTTCCGCGACGAGAGCGCGCACATGGCGTTCGCGTTCGAGGTGGTAGAGACCGTGCGCCGCGAGGAGCCCGAGCTCTTCGACGCGTCGTTCGAGCACGACGTGCGCGCGATGATGCAGGAGGCGATCGACTGCGAGAGCGCGTTCGCCGAGGATCTCCTCGCGGGCGGCATCGCCGGCCTCTCGGTGCTCGAGGTGCGGCAGTACCTCGAGTTCATCGCCGATCAGCGGCTCACCACGCTCGGCCTGACCAAGCAGTACGGCTCGAAGAACCCCTTCCCGTTCATGGACCTCCAGGACGTGCAGGAGCTCGCGAATTTCTTCGAGCGCCGCGTCTCGGCGTACCAGGTCGGCGTGACCGGCGAGGTCGCCTTCGACGCCGCGTTCTAGCGCGAGCTCCGGGGCGCGCGCCGCCTCGACAGGGCGTCGTCACGCACATCTTCGGCGCCCGCTCCGCCTGGCGTCACACGATGCGCTGGGCCTTGCTGATCGGCCTGATCGTCGTGGCGCTGGTCGCCGCTCGGGATCCGCAGGAGGAGGTGCGGGCGGCGCGGCGGGCGGTGATGCCGACGATGGGTTCGAGCCTGCACACGCGACATTGCGAATGCGGAGGTCGACGGGATCGAAGACGCCGACGGCGAACCAAGCGCAGGCCACCGCCGTCATCGACTCGACTCCTTGCGTCGTGGCGATTGCAAGCTGGGTATACGCCGCCGTGGCGAAGTTCGAATTGGGACCGAGCTTGGTGAACGAGCGGTACCAGAGCTCGCGACCCTTCTCCCAGCCGATCCCCTTTGCGACGGCCACCCTCGAGCCCTTGTGGACCCCGCCAAGGACCAGCAAGGTGAAGGCTCGGTTGGCGATACCCGAGTTCGTGTGCACTCCGCAGTGATCGTTCTGGTCGGTGGGGCTCGCGCAGGGTGCTCGAAGCGAATGCTCTGGTGTCCGTAGCTGTCGTTGGTCTCGTCTCTGACGCGGAGCTGCTCCTGGTCGGTCATTCCCAGGTCAGCAGCGTACTTCGCGAAGAATGCGCGGGCTCTCTCCTCCGGTGACGCGCCGGTCGTCGCGCGGTCGGTCGCCGCGACCGGCGCCAGGAAGCGAACCGTGTGACCCTGGCGATCGACGATCACCTTCCAGGCGACGCCGTCGTCCGCAGCGCAACCCGAGCTCGCGAAGGATGCCCCAGCCAGCAGGTGCACACACGAGCGGATGACCGCGCTGCCTTCGGATCAGGGGACGTGCACGCGGCCCTGCGCGCCGCCGTGGCAAGCCGCGCTGTTGCAGTCGCCGTTGGCGATGGTCGCCGTCATCAGCTTCGTGAGCGCTGCGTCCCGCGCGCCGACGAGCGCCGGTAGCGCGATCCCGGCGGCGGTCGCGGTGGTCTGGCGGACGAAGAAGCTGCCCGTCGCGTCGGTGTACGCGCTCAGCGACTTGCCGGCGGCGTCACGGAAGCGGACCTCGACCTGCGCGGCGGGCATCGTGCCGGCCGC
Organism: Polyangiaceae bacterium; assembly: GCA_043732195.1. Lineage (GTDB taxonomy): Bacteria > Myxococcota_A > Polyangia > Polyangiales > Polyangiaceae > Labilithrix. Next base: position 34,202 of record JAYTHX010000081.1, on the reverse strand, counting down.
GTCCTTGAAGACGCTGCCGCCGGCGAAGAAGCGCGGCGCGCCGCCGCCGGCGCCGTGACAGCCCTGGCAGGCGAGCGTCGACGGGTTGCCGTTGCCACCGTGCGCGCCCTTGATCGTGCTCGGGCCGCTGGTCGCGACGTAGGCGCCCGCGCCGGTGAATGCGGTGACCGCGGCCGCCGCGTCGGCGGCGTCGCCGCCTGCGTCCTTCGCGACCGCGTCCGCGCCCGCGCCGCTGTCGCTCGGCGTGCTCGCGTCCGCGGGCTTGCTCGCGTCCTCGTCGCCCTCGGCGGCGCCGCCCTCGGCGGGAGTGCCATCCGGCAGCGTGGTGCTCGTCCGCGAGCCGACCCCGAGCTGCGACTGGTCAGCGTCGCCGCAGGCGATCGCGAGCGTGGAGAGAGCGAACGCGGAGAGCGCGGCAGCGAGCAGGAGCGACTTCATCGCGGTCGCTTTAGCGCGTTCCGTGCCAGGCAGTCGGGAAGGCCTGTTGACCTGGGATGTGCATCGCCAGGGTGCGGAGGCTGCGGCTTCCCCGCCTCACCCTGGATCAAGCCGCTGCGGGGTATCGCCCGCAAGGCTCGTCCGCGCGGTGTCAGGCGGCCGAGCGGAACACGCAGGTCTGCGTCTCGGGGAGCGCCCACGCGAAGCCGAAGAACGGTTCCGCGCGCTTGCCGAGCGCTTCACGTAGCGCACGTCCCCCGCGCGGTACGACGGCACGGGGATCGACGCGGGGTCGAGGTTGTCCTCGATCAGGTGTTCGGCGAATACGCGGCCCCGCGTGCCGGCGGGGAGCTTGCGCAGCGCGGCGAGATCGATGGGGCCGGTGCGGACGCCGGTCTCGAAGGCCCGCTTGCCCTGCGGGTCGCGCGAGGCGAAGGCCTTCATCTCCTCCATGATCTCGAGGTTCGACCCGCTGTCGGCGATGGCGGAGACCTCCTCGAGCCGGTTTGGATCCTGACCGCGGCTGAGCGCGATCGCCTTTCCGCGATTTCGCGATTCTCTGTCTCACGAGATCGCGAGCCTTGGCGGCTCCGCGCGGAAGATCAGCGGCGGATCGAGCCGTGCGGAGTGCCTTCGCCGTAGCCCGCGGCGGTCTGCACGCCGATCTCCACGCGCTCGTGGAACTCGTTCACGGTGCGCGCGCCCACGTAGGTCAGCGCCGACTGCACGCCCGTGATCATCTCCACGAGGATGCCGCCCACGCTCTCCTGGCCCTCGCGGATGTAGATGCGCGACGTCGAGATCCCCTCGCGGAAGAACCCCTTCTTCGCGCGCTCGAAGGGATCGCGATCGGCGGTGCGGTCATTGACGGCGCGGCCGCTCGCCATGCCGTAGTTCTCCTTGTAGAGGAGGCCGTCCTTGTCCTCCTTCACGTCGCCCGGGCTCTCGTAGGTGCCCGCGAGCGCGGTCCCCACCATCACGCGGGCTGCGCCGGCCGCGAGGTAGAGCGCGATGTCGCGCGGGTGCTTCACGCCGCCGTCCGCCCAGACGTGCTTGCCGTGCTTCTTCGCCTCGCGCGCGCAGGCCAGCACCGACGTGAACGTGGGCCGCCCAGCGCCCGTCTGCATGCGTGTAGTGCACATCGCGCCTGGACCGACGTTCACCTTGATGACGTCGGCGCCGGCCTCGATGAGCGCGCGCGTTCCCTCCGCGGTGCACACGTTGCCCGCGACGATCGGGACGCGACCACCCACCACCGCCTTCACTGCGCGGATGGTCTCGATCATGCGCCGCTGATGGCCGTGCGCGGTATCGAGGACGATCGCCGAGACCCCCACCTCGAGGAGCCGCCGCGCGGTCTCCGGCGCCTGCGCCGAGATCCCCACCGCCGCCGCGACCATCAGCTCCCCCTTCGCGGAGAGCGAGGGCCGGAGCAGCGCGAGGCGCACCGCATCGTCACGCGTGATGACGCCCATCAGGCGCCCTTCGCCGTCGAGCACGGGCGCCGCCTTGATGCGCGCCTCGTCCATCTGGAGGAATGCGTCGCGGTTGGGCACGCCGACCTGGAGCGCCACGACGCGCGGCGCCATGAGCTGCGAGACCGGCGTGTACTGATCGCGATCGCGCAGCGCGGCGTGCGTGATCACGCCGAGCGGCCGCCGCTCCTCGTCGACCACGACCACGAGATCGTGCGAGCGCTTGCGGATGATCCCGAGCACGTCGCGCAGGGTGGCGCGCGGTGAGACCGAGAGCGGCGTGTCGTACCGCGGGTCGGCAGACTGGATGTGCTTGACGATGCGCGCCACCGTCTCGAGGTCCATGTCCTGCGGGAGGACACCGAGACCGCCGAAGCGCGCCATCGTCTCCGCCATGCGCTTGCCGGTGACGGCGTTCATGTTCGCGGAGACGATCGGGTGGGAGCCGCCCGCGAAATCGGGCGGCGAGAGATCGGTATCGAGCCGGGAGGCGCCGTCGAAGTACCCTGGATTCAGGAAGACGTCGTCGGTGGAGAGCTCGAGCTGTTCGTCGTGTTCGGGATGGAGGAATCGCAAAGCCAGGAGACGCTAGCGCAATCGCCGATGCGCCACACGCATCCTCGGATCCGAGCGCGAGCTCGGCCAGCGGGGTCGTGGCGTGCATGCCCGGCGTGAAGCTCGCCGTCGATCGTCGTGAGGGCTCAGGGAACGAAGTTGTTCTTGATCTTGCAGAGACCGTCGGCGTTGAGGTGATTGCCCGAGACCGCCGAGTACTGGACGAACCCTGCGTAGCTGTTCGCCTTGGTGAACGATGCCCCGTTCGGGTCGAACGCGAGCTGCCCAGCGGCTGCGGTGTAGTCGGGGACCAAGCTGCGGGCGGGCAGGACCTCCCCGTTCCTGGTCTTGAATGCCGTGAAGTCGGCGTTGACCAGGTCCTCCAGCGTGACCGTTCCCGACGCTGCGCCGACCGTTCCGTAGGTCGACGCGAGCGCTGCGATCTGGTCGAAGTGCAGCTCGGTACCTTCGATGTTCAGCTTGCTCCAGAACGAGTGGTCGGTGTGGATCGTGAGTTGAGCGGTCGTCACCTTGTCCGCGCTCGCCTGCAGGCCTCGCGGGAACTCCTCGGCTGCGATCTCCTGGAGGTCGGTGTTCTGGCAGTTGATGTACGTCGCGGGGTTCTTCATACCGAAGGTGAACTTCACCTCCTTCGGCATCTTCGCGAACACGCTTCCTGCGGCCGGCTCCGGTCCCTTGTAGGTCGCCGTTCCCTGATAGATGGTCGCCCAGCCGCCCGTCTTCGCTTGCTCGTAGAGGGCCTTGCCCGCTGCGTCCAGATTGACTTCCTTGGCTGACGCGCTCGCAGCGACCGTCTCGTAGGTGAAGGCATAGCGTGCAGACGGGTCGAAGGCCTTGCCGTCAGATTGCGTATCGACGGTGGCGATGGCCACCGTCTTCTCGTCTGCGGAGCCGCTCTTGCCGACGATATCGCCGCCGACCACGACGTCGACCGCCCACGGCCCGTCGACAGACGCAACGACCGGGCCCACGGTGGCGGGGTTTGCCGGATCCTTGTCGGGATCGGCATTGAGGCGGATCTTGTCGACGGTCACGATGATGTGCTCGAACTTCACGGCCCAGCCGTCGACGAACGCGGGCGGGTCGCGGTTCGCCTTGGAGTCGGTCCCGAAGTCGTAGCCGAGGTTGGCCAGATCCTCGCCACTGACCGTGAACTGGAAGCCGTTCTTCTTTCCAGGTCCGGGCCCGCCTTCGCTGAAGGCCGAGTCGGTACCGCCGTCGTTGCCGGGGGTGGGCGTGGGCGTAGTCTTCGGATCGTCACTGCACGCGTACGTCGCGGCGCCCGCGAGGATCATCGCCATCACACCGAGAGTCTTGGACTGCAACATCGCATCACCTCGTCTTTTCGAGCTGTTCGGTTTCAAGGTCGGGTCCAGCGGACTGCATAGGTCCCGGTCGACGCGCGCAGGCCCTGGAAGACGTTGCGCATCACCTGATCGGTCGTGACCCGCCCAGTCTTCGACTGGACGAGGATCTTCGTGCCGTCCGTGTCGGTGGGGTTCGCCTGCAGGTTCGAGAAGTCGGCGCCGCGGAAGAGCGCGCGCACGTCGAACCGGATCTCGAGCGCACCGCCGACGGTGGGAACGAAGGTGGCCGGGATGCCGCGCACCTTGCGGAGCGAGGCGACGGGTTGCGCGCTCCGCTCGCCTGGCTTGGCGTCGCTGGTCCAGGCGTCGTTCAGGATGAGCGTGCCCCGGAACCGAACGCGAGCCTCCGCCCTGGTGGCCTCCCCCGCGAAGTCGACGCTCGAAGCGTCGATCTTGATCGTGTCGGGTGACGTGCCGGGGGGCGGCCAGAGCCAGACCTCGGCGGTGCGGACCTGCTCCTGCGCCATGGCGCCTTGCGCGGGAAAGGCGACGAGCGCGGGCGAGAGCGCATCGAACGTGACCTGTCCCAGGACCTCCCCCGCCTCACGGCCCGCGCCAAGGTGATCATCGTCTCCCAGCGCGCGCCGGACTCCGAGCCAGGGAACCCAGGACGACGTATCGTCGCGGAGCGGCGCGATCACGTTCAGGTAGATCGGCCCGATGGTGACCGCGGCCTTGCTCAGGGTGATCGTCCATCCCGTCTCGCTGACGAACGTGAACGAGGCCGCGCCATTGCGCTCGATCCCGCCCGCCCGAGCGTCGAAGGCGAAGCGATCGCTCCCGGTGGAGCCGCAACCGGCCGGCGCGAAGGTGAGGAGACTCGTCGCCGTGAAGACAACGAGAGAGGTCGCGAGCAGCGGATTGCGCATCACGTTCCGTCCCCGTCGAGGGTGAGAGTGAGGGTGCCGTAGATCGCGCGCGGCTCGCCCGCGCTGAAGTGTCGAGCTGCGACCAGGGTTGGATAGTCGCGACTCTTGAAGTCCGAGGCGTAGTTGTACTCGCCTATCCGATAGCGACGATCGAACAGGTTGGTGCAGATGATCCCGACTTGCACTGCGCGATAGCGGAGGTTGATCGCCATGTCGGTCGTGAAGATGGCGATCGACTCCTCGCCTAGGGGCAACGGCCGCTTGCCGACGTACGAGACGCCGGTACCGGCAGACGCCTGGAGGTTCTTGCCGTCGACTCTCAAGGGCAAGTTGCCGAAGACCGCAGCGTCGGCGCGGAGGACCACGCCGGGGGCGTAGGGGATGAGCAGCTTCGTGTCGTCGAAGGTGGCGCGTACGAACGTGGCGCTGCCTGCGACGTCGAAGAAGCTCCCGGTCGCGCGCACGTTGCCTGCCCAGCCGGTGCGCGTCGTCCCGTTGGAGAGGGTGTTGCGTCCCTCGGCTTGGTTGAAGAAGAGATCCTTGTCGACCTTGGTCTGGAAGAACACCGACTTGACGAGGAGGTCGACGTCGCCGACGGCGCGCTGGTACGCCACGCCGCCCTCGGTGGCGACGACCTCGGCGAATGGCGTCTTCAGGTCCTGGTTGATGTACTGGGGATCGATGCTGCGAGAGCCCGTGCCGCGGCTCCCACTGAGCGTGAAGCCACGGAACGGTCCGACGAGAAGAGTGGCCCGCGGCTCGACGATCCCGGCAGACGTGGACGCGGTCTGGTCGGTGCTGCGATAACCCGTGCGATCCGCCGAGAAACACTCGGTGTCGGCATCGACGGCGGCGGTCGTGGCCTGCGCCTTGATCGCGCAGAGATCGCGGACGCGGTAGGAGTAGTAGTCGACGCGAACGCCGCCGCGCAGCGTGATCCAGCGCACGAACGGCTTGACGCTGGCGTCGGCGAAGATGCCCAGGTTCGCGAGCGACGAGTCGAGATCGTAGTCCTTGCGGTACGGAATGTTCGTTCCGGCTCGGTCGCGCTGCTGCAGCCCCTGGACGTCGTCGTAGCGGCCGAAGTACCCGAGCTCGAGCTCCTGGTTCTGCTCGAGGAACCGCGCCTGGGCGCGGGCGCTGCCGCGGCCTCCGAACGTGACCGTGTGCGACTGCTGGTCGATGAGATCGCCGCGCTGCGAATGCGGCGACTGCCAGGTCTGCTGCGGATCCTGGAGGAAGCCGGTGAGGTTCTGTCGCAGCCGGAAATCGCGCAGCACGAGGAATGCGCTCTGGGAGAACGAGGTGTCGCCCACCTTGTCCTCGACGGTCAGCGCCGCCGAGTGGCGCGAAGAGTCGCCGCCTTGTTGGATATCGTAGGTATCGAAGTAGCCCTTGCGCCCCGCGTTGACGTCGTCCTCGCGGAGGAGGCCGGCTTCGGAGTAGTGCGCGGCGTACGACGTGACGAGCACGCGCCAGAGCCCCCGCTTGCCGAACGTCCCTTCGTAGCCGCCCATGGCGCTGGCGTGATCGCTCTTGCGGTTCTCTCCGAAGCCTTCGGAGCTCACCACCTCGGCGCCGCCGAACGTGTGGTCGCGCGCCCCGCGCGGCTTCCAGGTCAAGAGGAGGCGCTTGGTGCCGAACGAACCGTATGTGCCCTTGACTGCAAGGCCCGGCTCGCGCAGGCCGACGTCGTAGAGCGCCGAGCCCGCCACCGCGAAGTTGCCTTGCTGGGGCGCGAAGGGGCCCTCGAGCACGCGCAGGCTCTGCACGAGCTCGGCGATGATGAAGTGGGTATCGGCGAGGCCATTGCCGTGCACGTTGCCGACCTCGTTGATCGGAACACCGTCGACCGTGAGCTCGATGTCCTGGCCCTCGCGCGCGTCGAAGCCGCGCAGGAAGATCTGGTAGGGGTGTCCGGTCCCACCTTCGTTCGTCAAGAACACCCCAGGCGCAAGGCGCAGGAGACTCGCCGCGTCGGTGCGGGGAACGATCGCCAGCTTGCCGATCGGGATCTCATGATCGCCTGCGCCGCGGCTGGGGATGTGCGAGCGACCGCGCACGACCACCTCTTCGTCGGGCGCCGTCGAGGGCATCGGGGCGGGCGGAGGCGGCGCCAGCGCAGCTGCCTGAGCTGCGGCCACGGGCGTGGTGCTGGGCGAGGTCGGTGAGGCGACGACCGCGGGCGGCGGGTCGAAGTGGAAGCCCACGCGGATCTTCGCGCGCACGGGCACGTCGCCGCTGCGCGCGGGAACGAACGTCCATTGGCGGGCGGCAGCGATCGCAGCGTCGTCGAAGGCCTTGCCTGCCGACGTGAAGACGGTGACGTCCGCGACGCGGCCGTCAATACCGACCACCAGCGCCAGGACGACATCGGCCTCGCGCCGTTCGGCGGAGGAGGGATGAACCGCGTCCACCCGCGTGCGCGTCTCCGGAGGAACGATCGACGGGGGGACCTGGGCCCCCGCGGACGAAGCTGCGAGGCCGAGGGTTGCCAGCAACGAAAGCGCGGCCAACGCGCGCACGATGCGCGTCATCGAAATTTCCGGTCCCGCGCCCAGACGGCTGCCTCGCCATCGCCGCGCCGATCCTCGCGACCGAGAGCGCTTGCTCGCGGAGCAGGACCGAGAGCTGTAAGCGTGGCTCTGAGGCTGGGTCCGCTCCGTCAGGATATCGAGCACGGCGAGCCGTGAGACGGTCGCGCGGAGGCCCGCGCCTCGCAGGAGCGACGACGAGGGCCGTCGTACGCCTGAATGGTGAGGTGAAGCCGCGGCGCGAGCCATCGCGTGTGATTATCGCCTCTCTGCCGTTGTTGCAATCGAGTTGCAATACATCATCGCTTCAGCAATTGACGTTTCTTGCGGGCGATGTTGATACTCCTCCCCTTTTTTGGAGCACGCGCCGCCCTGGTGACCGCCCCAGCTTCAGCTCCGCCGCCAGCGAGCAGCGAGGTGCGCGGCGGCGGCGCACTCCTTCCTCGCGCGCTCGGGGCGCTCGGGGCGGCTCGACCGGAGGTGGATCTCGGCAAGCGCGTTGCGGTATCCGGCGTTGCGCGGGTCGAGCGCCACGGCCTGCTCGGCGAGGGCGGTCGCGCGCGCGAGATCGCCGCCGCTCTGACGCAACGCTTCGCTGAGCGCCATGCCACGTCGCAATCGGGCTTCGCCTCGTGGGCGCGAATGAGAAAGATCGCGGCGTCCGACCAGGCCTCGAGCGCACCCACCGGCCCACCGACCGCGCCGCCCGCCGCTGCGCACAGCAGGACCGAGCCCACCTCACCTGCACCGTCGCCATCACGCAGGGCACGAGCGGCGCGCCCGCACGCGCCAGGCTGCCCGCGCAGGAACGGAGCGGCGGTGAGCACGTGCTGACGAGAGAGCCCTCGGCCAGCGGCCCGAGGCTCGCCGGGGTGACGAGCGACGTAGGTGCCGGCGCCTCGGAGCCGGTGGTCGCGAGGTCCAGCTGGGCGAGCACGACCACGCGAGCGGCGAGCGGCGACGCCGGGAAGCCGTTCTCGCTCGTCTCGAGCGCGATCTCGAAATGACCGGTGGGGTCGAGCGCGCCCAGCGTGCCGTCGAGGCGCATCCGCGCGTTCTCCCGGCCGCCGACGGCGGTCTCGAACGTGTGGTGCGTCTCGTCGACCATGATCGTGCGCTGGTCGACCGTGAAGGCGACCGCGCCGTCGCTGGCGTAGCCCGCCATGTGGAGATCACCGCCCTGGCGCGCCTCGGCCCCCACACGACGACCCCGAGCTCCGCCCTCGCCTCCGCGGAGGCGGCCACGGTCACGGCCTCGGCGACGCGAGGGAGCGCGTCGGGCGCCTCCGCCGCCGAGGAGCAGGCCGGAAGTGCGAGCGCGATCAGCGCGAGAGCCAGCGAGCAGCGGAGGGTGCGAGGCATTGCGGCGGGGCTATGCAACGGGTGGTCCACGGCGCCGACCCCACGATTCGCCGACCAGCGCGAGCGGGCGCTCGCAGCGCGCGGAACCCGTGGTTCCGGTGGGAACCCGTCCTTCCGCCGAGCTCAGCCCCCGACGCGCCCGACGCGCCCGGGGTCGCGCGGCACGAGACGTGGTGAGAGGTAGGCATGAACCACCTCAGTCCCTCGGCCAAGACCTCCTTCTTCGTCTCGCTCTTCGCCTCCGGCATCGCCCTCCTGGCGCTCGCGGGTTGCATCCAGGGGGGCGAGAGCGAAGAAGCGTTCGAGAGCGTGGACCAGGGCTCGCGGCGGCGGGGGCGCGGCGTGCGCCAACAAGTGCGCTCCTTCGTCGTGCGTCCCTCGCGAGGAAGACTCGAAGGTGCGAACGAGCGAGTGCGGGATCACCGTGCCCCCCTTCGAGGGCACCACGCGGGGCGAAGCGAACGCCACGTGCACGACGCAGTGCAGCGGAAGCCGCTCGTGCTTCGTCTGGCACGATGCGCGAGGGCGGGCGCTCTGCACGTTCGGTGCACCCGTGGACGTCGCAGGCAACTACTGGTGAGCATCATGCGTGGTGAGCCCGGTTTCCTGTAGGCTCGGAGGCGCGGATGAACGTTCCTCGTCTCGCACTGCTGGTCCAACTCTGCACGACCTTGCCGCTGGTCGGCGTGATCTGGATGGTGCAGGTCGTCGCGTACCCGCTCTTCGCCAGGGTCGGGGCCGCCGAGTTCGCTCGCTATCACGAGGCGCACGCGCGGCTCATCACCTTCGTGGTCGGCCCACTGATGGTCGGCGAGCTGGGGGCGTCGATCGTCAGCGTGTTTCGTCCACATGCCGCGATGCCCCGCGGCGCGGCGCTCGGCGGGGTGGTCCTTGCCCTCCTGACGTGGGGCTTCACGATGTTCCTGTCGGTCCCGAAGCACGACCTCCTCGGTCACGGCTTCGATGCGCGCGCTCACGAGCTCCTCGTGCTGACGAACTGGCTCCGCACTGCCGCGTGGACTGCGCGCGGAGCGCTGCTCCTCTGGGTGGCGCACCGCGCGATCGGTTGACTCCGGCGACGTCGTCGCGGTCTCGCTGTCATCCAAGTACGCATAGCGAACGGTCGCTGGGCGGCGCACGCTGATCCCACGTGCCGCGGAACGTGGGCCGCCAAGCGCATCCAGAGACACGAAGGCCCAGGTCGGCGAGCTCGATGGATCCGATTAAATCGAGAGGCACCATGGTCGGGTGCCCATCGCGCGACGGGGCGGGGGCTCGAGGAGCTGGCGCGCCTACACCGTACGGCGCGCGCGGCGGCGGCGCACGAGCACCAGAGCGAGACCGGCGAGGCCGGCCCCCCACAGCGCGCGCGAGCTGCTCTCGCTGGGCGAAGCAACGACCTTGCAGCCGCAGCCGCTGTCGTCCGAGGAGGTGGCGCCCGCGGGGCTGACGACCACGTCGACGGTGACGGGCGCGCTGAGCAGCGCGCCGTCGTTGGCGCGCAGGGCGAGCGTGATGGTGACCGGCCGCTTCGTCTCCGGCGCCTCGAACGCGACCTTCTCGGTGGTGCGCCCCGACAGAAAGACCGGCGGGCCGGCGTGCTGGCTCCAGTAGAAGCCGAGCGGCAGGTTCTTCGGGTGCGTGCCCGAGCCGACGAGGTTCACGATCTGCTTCGGGGTCGCGCTCTGGCCGGGAGGCGCGATGGCGGTCGGGCCCGCGGGATCGCACTGGTCACGCTGCGGGACGAACGACCAGAACGGCTTGTTGGTGAGGTCGGTGACCGCGATGTCGTCGATCTCCCAGCCCTTGGACGCGCTGTTGTCGTCGGCGCCGTGGCGGAAGCGAACCTTCACCGCGGCCCCCGCACTCGGCAGCGTCACCGCGATCTTCGAGTCGACCCACGCGTCGGGGTAGCCCTTGCTGTCGTGGCCGTACGCCTTGCGGCCCTTGAGGACCATGATGGTCTGGGGGTCGTCCTCGAGCGTGACGTTGTAGTCCATCTTCGCGTACTTCGAGAGATCGACCCAGGTCTTGCCGTTGTCGAGCGTGATCTCGACCACGCCGCCGTCGAAGTCCTTCATGTCCTTCGCGGAGGACTCGAACGACCAGCGGTGCTTGTAGGAGATCGTGAACGTGGCGCCCGTGACGTCGAACGCCGGCGATGTGAGCTGGTGATCCGCGGACTCGCCGGCGTTGGGGATGAACCACGAGTGGTTGGTGCCGGTGAGGATGCGCGCCCACTTCACGCTGGTGCCGGTCTGATCCTCGCCGGTGACCACCCACGCGGTGCGGTTGGTCTCGACGTCGTCGATCGTCGCGGAGTCCGCGACCTCGTCGACGCCGTGCTGGACGGGCAGCGGGATGGAGAGCGCGCCGCCGACCACCATCGTGGGGTCGTCGACCGCGATGTCGATGATGAGCGGCTCCTTCGCCGCGACGCCGTCGACGTAGGCCTTCACGAGCGCGGTCTTCTCCTCGAACGGCTTGAAGGGCTCGAACTTCACGACGCCCTGGTCGGGGAAGAAGACCTTGTCCGACTTCGACGAGAGCTTGGCGGTCGTCTCGCTCAGCGTGCCCGCGCCGCTGTTGCGGACCTTGACGACGATGGTGCCGAGCTCGCCCTCGTCGAGGATGCCGTCGTGGTCGCAGGTGATGACGTCGTCCTTGAGGCTCAGCGAGACGAGCGAGGCAGCGTTGCCGACCTCGAAGCTCTCCTTCACCGGGTTGTTGTTGACCGCGTCACGCGGGGGCGCGACCGCGCCGACGCCGGCGCCGCGCTTGGCGAACGCCTTCCAGAAGAGGTCGAAGTCCTTCGGGTCGTTCGCGTACGCGGCGGCGAGCACCGCGTCGCGCGCCTCGAGCATGGTGGGCGAAGGGGGCGTCAACTTGAGCGACGCGACGAAGTAGGACTTCATCCGGTCCTGCGCCTGCTTGAACGTGAAGCGGCTGTCGCGGAGGAGCGCCGCGTAGCACTCCCACAGCATCGTGGCCCACACCTCGCCGGTGTTGTGCACCTCGGAGTTCGAGCTGCCGTCCTCGCCGAAGGAGACGGGCGCGGTCGTGGGCAGCGGGGCGCCGTCGGCGATGTGCTTGAAGGTGAGCGGGTCCTTCGTGAGGTCGGTCGAGTACGGGACGCGACGGATGCCGAAGTAGAACTCGGAGTCGCCACCGGTCGCGTACGTCGCCGAGGGGTAGACGCCGTTCCAGTTGGCGTTCGCGGGCACCTGCGCGTCGTCGGGGCGCACGGTGAGCAGCTGCGCGGAGAAGTCGGCCCAGCCCTCGCCGAGGCCGCCTGCCATGTTCGTGTCGAGGCCGCTGCCGTCGGAGATGAGGCGGTTCGACAGGACGTGGCCCCACTCGTGGCTGACGATCTGGTCGTCGAGCGCGCCGTCGAGGTCCTTCGAGGGATCGCGCTTCATGGTCACGGTGACCGCGGCGGCCGCGGCGCTCTCGAGCGCTTGCCCGTCAGCGAGGTTGAGCGAGAGCGCAGGGATGGTCACGTCGAGCGCGGTGCCGCCCATGAACGGCGGGGTGCCGGGCGACGACGAGCTCGCCACGTTCACGATGATGGTACCGATGCCGCCCGCGGCCTGGACCTTCTGCGCCTTCTGCACGAAGGAGCAATTGCCGCGGTGGACGAGCGCGATCTTGCCGGCGAGCGAGCTGTTGATGTTCTCGCACGCGTCGGCGGTGTCGGTACCGCCGCCGTCGGAGACGACCACCACCGGCCCGCTGAGGGTGAACGAGTCCTTGCCGAACTGCCCGGCGGTGCCGACGCTCTTGATTCCGGCGTTGGGCGCGGGCGCATCGACGGTGAGGCTCGCGTTCGTCGCCCCACCGAAGAGGTACATCTGGATGCGCGGCGAGGCGCCGTCGGGCGGGGTCGAGGCGTTCGCGTTGTTGCGGCCGCTGAAGTCCTGCGTCTCGGCGAGGAGCGGGTCGTTCTGCATGCCGCCGCGACCGAGGTTGCTCTTCTGGTGGTTGCCGGACTTCTCGTCGAAGCCCGAGTCGTAGTACCAGTCGTGCAGGAAGTTCGTCGTGTAGAACATCTGCGTGATCGCGGCCTTCACGGCCTCGGGCGTGGAGCCGGCAGAGGTGCTCGCGGTGTCGTACGCGTAGTCGAACGCCGCGTCGCTCGTGGTCTGCGCGAGCGTGTCGCCACCGGACGGGTTGTAGCCGTCGGGCGGGCCGACGTCAGAGTATGCGTGCACGTTGTTGCCGACCGTGGTGGTCGACGCCGCGGGCAGCCAGGGGTCGTTCTTCGAGAACGGGAAGTTCTGGAGCGTCACGACATTCGACGGGACGAACGTCGGTTTGAATCCGCTACGCCTGGGGATTACGAGCGGCACCGCGTCGTTGCCCTGCGGGCCGTCCATCGGGAGCTTCGTCGTGGGGTCGGCCCATACGCGGTACGAGTACGCGTCGTACTTCACGAGGTCGTTGGAGAAGAGGACCTTCCCCGTGACCGCGCTGATGACGTACGTGTGCGAGACCCCGTTCGCGAGCAGCAGCTCGGTGAACCATCCCGCCTCGAGGCCGCCCTTGCTGGGCACGTACACGCGCTTCGCGCGCGCCGGCTGCGCGAGCGGGAACGCGGACGAGGAGCTGCCGAAGCGCTGGTAGTCGCCCTGCGTGTCGAGCGTGGTGAAGGAGGTCTTCTGGCCGGTGAGCTTCTCGTGCGCGATGGCGAGCGCGGAGGGCGCGTCGCTCTGGAAGCCCCGCTTGCTACGGCTGATGTTGGTGGCCACGAGGCCCGACGCGGCGACCGGCTCGAAGCCGCGGCTCATGACGACGTTCAGGCCTCCGCGGAAGACCTCGACGCCCTCCACGCGCTGCGCGTACTTCGCGATGATGGGGCCGTGCCCGGTGTCGTGAATGACGGCGGCCTGGAGCGTGGCGGTGGTGGAGTCCTTCAGCTTGAAGGTCGGCGCGACGGCGGTGAGGATCTCCTGCGCGGCGATCTCGGCGGTCTGGAACTTCGGCCAGTCGCTGCGCGAGAGCCAGACGAACGAGGGCCCGCCGACGCTGTCGTTGGTGTGCGAGGCCGTGAAGTCCCGCGGCGTGTCGCCCGGCGCGCGTTCGGGCTCGACCGGGGCGGAAGGCGCCACGTCCGAGGAGTTGCAGCCGAGGAACGCGACGAGCGCAGCCAGGGAGGCGGCGCGGAGCTTCGTGGAGAGCATGATCGAGCGCTGGCATAGACCAGTTTCGGCCGTGAAGCCACGCGGGCGAGGCGGTCCAGCCACGCCGACAAGGACAGGCCACTGTGCTAGTTCGGAAACCATGAACGCGAGCGGCGACGAGGGCGTGCCCGATCTCACGAAGGCCTACGAGCCGCGGCTGGTCGAGAGCCGCTGGTACGAGTTCTGGGAAAAGGAAGGCGTCTTCGAGGCGAACGACGACCCGAACGACACGCGGCCCGTCTATGTCGTCCCCCTTCCCCCGCCCAACGTCACCGGCTCGCTCCACATGGGTCACGCGCTCATGGTGACGCTCGAGGACGTCCTCGTCCGCTGGGAGCGTATGCGTGGAAAGAACACGCTCTGGCAGCCCGGCATCGACCACGCCGGCATCGCGACGCAGACGGTGGTGGAGCGGCAGCTCGCGCGCGAGAACAAGACCCGGCACGACCTCGGCCGCGAGAAGTTCATCGAGCGCGTGTGGCAGTGGAAGGCCGAGAGCGGCGGCATGATCGCCAAGCAGATGCGCGTGCTCGGCGCCTCGCCCGACTGGCGCCGCACCAAGTTCACCATGGATCCCGATCTCGGCGTCGCCGTGACCGAGGCCTTCGTGCGCCTCCACGAGGCCGGCCTCGTCTACCGCGCCACGCGCCTCATCAACTGGTGCCCCGAGTGCATGACCGCGCTCTCCGATCTCGAGGTGGAGAACGAGGAGGGCGCGAACGGCGAGCTCTTCCAGTTCGCCTACCAGGTGGAGGGGAGTGACGAATTCCTGGTGGTGGCCACCACGCGCCCCGAGACGATGCTCGGCGACACCGCGGTCGCGGTCCATCCGGACGACCCGCGCTACACGCATCTCCACGGCAAGAAGCTGGTGCATCCGTTCGCCTCACGGCTCGTGCCGGTGATCACGGATGCCATCCTCGTCGACCCCAAGTTCGGCACCGGCGCCGTGAAGGTCACGCCCGCGCACGACTTCAACGACTTCGCGACCGGTAAGCGGCACAAGCTCGAGGAGATCAACATCTTCAACCTCGACGGCACGATGAACGAGAACGGCGGTCCGTTCGTGGGTCTCGACCGCAAGCGCGCGCGCACCGCGGTCAAGAAGGCGCTCGACGAGAAGGGCCTCGCGCGCGGAAGCAAGCCGCACGTGCTCACGCTACCGAAGTGCCAGCGCTCGGGCGGCGTGGTCGAGCCGATGATCTCGACGCAGTGGTTCACGAGCATGAAGGACATGGCCGACGAGGCCGTGAAGGCGGTGCGCGACGGCCGTACGCAGATCATCCCCGAGGAGTGGCAGAAGACGTACGAGCACTTTCTCCTCAACATCCAGGACTGGTGCATCTCGCGGCAGCTCTGGTGGGGTCACCAGATCCCCGCGTGGCACGGGCCGAACGGCGAGATCAAGGTGGCGCGCGAGCGCCCCGCGGAGTGCGGCGAGGGCTGGCACCAGGATCCGGACGTGCTCGACACGTGGTTCTCGAGCGGGCTCTGGCCGTTCTCGACGCTCGGCTGGCCGAACGAGACCGCCGCGCTGAAGAAGTTCTACCCCGCGAGCGATCTCGAGACCGGCTACGACATCCTCTTCTTCTGGGTCGCCCGGATGATGATGTTCGGCCTCTATTTCATGAAGGACGTGCCGTTCAAGCGCGTGCTCCTCCACGGCATGGTGGTCGACGAGACCGGCGACAAGATGAGCAAGGTGAAGGGGAACGTCATCGACCCCCTCGACCTGATCTACGGGACGACGTTCGCCGACATGGTGAAGAAGACCCTGCCCGGCGCGCCCGAGCAGGAGGCGATGACGAAGTTCAAGAAGGCCTATCCCTCGGCGGCCACGATGGGCACGGGCTTCCCGGCGTTCGGCGCGGACGCGCTGCGCTTCACGCTCTCCACGTTCTCGCCGTCGAACAAACGCATCGCGCTCGCGCCGAAGCGCATCGAGGGTTACCGGCACTTCGCGAACAAGGTGTGGAACGCGAGCCGCCTCGTGTTCGGGCACCTCGAGGGGCTCGACGCCGCGGCGCTCACCGGCGCGGCGCCGCAGCCGAAGGGCTTCTTCAACCGGTGGATCATCGCGCAGCTGGGGCAGGCCATCGCGGTCTGCAACGACGGCTACGCGGCGTTCCGCATCGACGAGGCGGCGAACGAGACGTACCGCTTCTTCTGGAACGACTTCTGCGACTGGTTCCTCGAGGTCACGAAGCCGGTCCTGCGCGGGGCGCGCACGGAAGACGGAAGCGAAGGGCCGGCGCTCCGCAGCGAGGAGGCCACCGAGACGAGGCTCGTGCTCGCGCACGTGCTCGAGACGTCGTACCGGCTCCTGCACCCGCTGATGCCGTACCTCACCGAGGAGCTGTGGCAGCGATCGCCGCGGCCGGCGGGGCGGCGCTCGTCGATCGCCTTCGGCCCCTACCCCACCGCGGCGGACGCGGCGGCGGACCCGAAGGTGCTGCGTGAGATGGACGTGTTCAAGGCGGTGGTCTCGGCGGTGCGGACCATCCGCGCCGAGCACGACATCAAGCGCGCGGTCGACCTCGAGCTCACGCTCCGCGCCGACGGCGAGGAGGCGCGCGCGTTCCTGACCGAGCGGCTGCAGGCGCTCGCGTTCCTGGTGGGCAGCAAGTCGCCGGTGGTGGAGAAGACGGGCGGCC
This sequence comes from Polyangiaceae bacterium, assembly GCA_043732195.1. Lineage (GTDB taxonomy): Bacteria > Myxococcota_A > Polyangia > Polyangiales > Polyangiaceae > Labilithrix. The sequence goes on along the minus strand of JAYTHX010000081.1, from coordinate 17,747 downwards.
CGCGTACGGCCGGCGCTGCGATCAGCGTGGTGCCGACCGTGCTCGGCCCGATCGAGTGTCACGTGGGCCTCAAGGGTCACGTCACGAAGGAGGGCGAGCTGACGCGCATCGAGCGCGAGCTGAAGAGCATCGAGAGGGACCTCGCGATGATCGAGAAGAAGATGTCCTCGAAGAACTTCGTGGAGCGCGCCCCGAAGGAGGTCATCGACGAGACGAACGCCCAGAAGCAGCAGCTCCTCGACGCGCGCGCGCGCCTGGAGGAGGCGAGGCGTCTGGCGGACGAGCTGTGAGGGCCGGTGCACGATGAACCCATCGGCAGCAGCGCTGATGTCTTCAGCGTGACGAGCGTCCTGCTGAGCGGAGCGTCCTGCTGAGCGGCAATCCGCTCTGACTCACTACTTCTTGATCACGCGTTCCACGCTGGGCTTCCCCAGACGGAACCCGCGGAGCTCGATCCAGTCGACGCTCAGGAAGCCGGCGATGTGGACGAAGACCTGCTGGAGCAGCGCGGGCTCCTTGTTGATCGTGGCGAGCGCCTCGGCCACGCATTTGCCGTCCTTGCGGGACGTCGTGATGAGGATGCCGCGGTCCGGCGTGGCCTTCAGGCTCATGAGGACCTTGCTCCCCTCGGCGGAGCGCTTCTTCACCCACTGGCCCTTGATGCCATACGCGCTCTTTGCGAGCATGCCGAGGTCGTTCACCACGTCCGGGCCCTTCTCGTAGTCGCGCCAGTAGGCGTAGACCGGCTCGTCACCGACGGGCTGACAGCTCGCGTCGAGGTGGATGCCGTAGTGGACCTCGTTCTTGTTCTCGCTCTTCTTGATCGCGAACACGGTCCGTATGTCGTTCGGGCCGAACGTCGGATCGGCATGCGCGACGGACGGGAGCGCCGTCACAGCAAGCGCGGCAACGGCGACAGCGAGGAAGATCTTGCGAGAGTTCACGGCTTTTCGGACCTTAGCGCGGGCCACGCGCGAGTGGCAATCAGCGGCTGGATTCCAGTACGTCGAGCACGGGCGTCACCTTCCCCGTTCGCCCTCGAGCCCGTGATAGCAGCTGCCGTGCCACCCGGCAGCCAAGGAAAAGGCTGGGCTCATCAAGCAGACGCGCAAAAGGCGTGGACGCGGGTTCACGTGGCGCCGGCCGTCGAGCCACTCGCACGAAGTGGTGGCGGACACCGACGCGCCGGAGCACGGCGTGGTCGCTCAGGCCTTCGCGAGGATCCCTTGGTCGTCGATGGTGATGGCGCGCTCCTTGAGGAGGCGGCCCACCGCGCGCTTGAACGCCTTCTTGCTCAGGCCGAACGCGCGGCGAATGTCCTCCGGGGAAGACTTGTCGCCGAGGCGCGGCGCGCCGGCCCGCGAGAGCACGTCGAGGATGCGCTGCGCGTCGCCGGCGAGCTCCTCGTGCGCGTGGCCGCGGAGCGAGAGCTCGATCTTGCCGTCGGGGAGGATGTTCGACACGCGGAAGCGCGCCGACGCGCCGCGCGTGAGGGTGTGCGGCTCGCTCTTCGGGACGAGGCCCACGAACGCCTTTTCCAGGATGACGAAGAGACCGATGTCGGGATCGTTCCGCCAGGCCTCGCCCTCCACCCACTCGTCGAGCTCCCACTCGACCTGCGTGCCGCCGCTCGCGAGCATCTCGCTGACGCGCATGGTGCCCGCGAGGCGCCCCGTGTCGTCGACGTAGAGGCCGATGGCGTAGCGGTCGCCGGGGTTGAGGTCGGCGGTCTGCTCCTTGAACGGGACGAGCAGATCCTTCGCGAGCCCCCAGTCGACGAATGCGCCGATCGGGGTGGTCTCCTTCACCTCGAGGAAGGCCACCTGACCCAGCTCGATCTTCGCGGGGCGCGTGGTGGCGATGGGCCGGCCTTCCGAGTCGAGGTGCACGAAGACCTCCACCTCGTCGCCGACCTTCGCCTCTGCGGGCGTCTCGCTGCCGATGAGCAGGACGACGGCGCGATCGTCTCCGTCGTCACGGCCGAGGTAGGCGCCGGGCGCGGCGATCCGCTTGATCTTCAGCTTCGCGAAGCGGCCGAGCAGGTCTTCGAGGGACATCGGAGCGCATCCTAGCCTGCCTGGAAACGGCTCGCGGGGGCATTTTAACTTGCGCACAATTCAATTGTGCACAATGTATGTGGCGTGCCGCGCGAGACCAACCTCCTCGATCAGCAGCTGTGCTTCGCGCTCCATGCCACGTCGCGGGCCGTCACCCAGGCGTACGGGCCACTGCTGGCGCCGCTGGGAGTCACGTATCCGCAGTACCTCGTGCTGCTCGTGCTCTGGGAGGACGATGGCCTCACCGTCAGCGGCATCGGCGAGCGGCTTCACCTCGACTCGGGCACGCTCACGCCGCTGCTCGGTCGTCTCGAGGGCCTCGGTCTCGTGTCGCGCACGCGCGACCTGGATGATCGGCGGGTCGTGCGCGTCTCCGTCACGCCCGCAGGCAAGAAGCTCCGTGTCAGAGCCCGCGGCATCGGCGCGCGCATGGGCTGCGCGATGGGCCTCTCTCCGGGCGAGATCGCCACCCTTCGCTTCTCCCTCCATCGCATGTTGCGAAGTCTGCAGTCCCCGAACAAGGCAGGGCCGGCGCTCGAAGCACCTCCTCTGCGAACCAGGAAGACAGGAATCCGATGAACATCCTCTATACGGCACAGGCAACGTCGACCGGCGGCGGCCGCAACGGCTCGGTGACGAGCACCGACGAGCGGCTCGCGCTCGCCCTCTCGGTCCCCAAGGGCCTCGGCGGAGACGACGGGCCGGGCACGAACCCCGAGCAGCTCTTCGCCGCCGGCTACGCGGCGTGCTTCGCCGGCGCGCTCGGCCTCGTGGCGCGCACGCAGAAGAAGAACCCCGGCGCGTTCACGATCGACGCGAAGGTCACGCTCGGCAAGGAAGGCGAGGCCTTTGCTCTCGCCGTGACGCTGGGCGGTCACTTTCCCGACCTGCCCAAGGAAGAAGCGCAGAAGCTCCTCGAGGCAGCGCACGTGATCTGCCCGTATTCCGTGGCCACCCGCGGCAACGTGGCCGTCACCCTCGAGGTGGTTTGACGCGCCGAACCTGATCGCCGCCGATCTCGACGCGCTGCTGAAGCACCTCGACCTGCGCGAGGTCACGCAGACGGTCCGGCTCGCGTTCCTCGAACAGTTCACCCACGGCTTGTTCACCGCCGGGCGGCACGCTCGAGGTGGGCGAGCCGCAGCGCGCGGCTCACGTCCCGGCTCACGAGCCTGACGCGTCGACGAGGAGGCGTTCGATCTCGCGTAGCGTCTCGGTGTCGTCGCCGATCATCGATTTCATCGTCTGGATGCGCCGGGCGACCACGCGGGCGATGCGGTCCTCGACCGTCCCGTCCGCGAACGTCCAGTAGATCTGGGCGAAGCGACCATCGCGGTGGCAGCGGCCCTCGATCTGCGCGGTCTGGATCGCCGACCAGCGGAGATCGTGGATGACCTCGCTGCGAACGACGTCGTTGTGCTCGCCCTGGTGGAGCGAGATCCCCTCCTCGACCGTGAAGAGGACCACCTTCGCCTCGCCGCGCTGGAAGCGCATGCGCTCGGCCTCGCGGTCTGGCGCCGTGAGCGAGCCGTGGATCGCGGCGCAGGGCGCGCCGTCCTTCTCGAGGGCCTCGCGAATGGCGGTGAGCGTGTCGATGAACGCCACCGAGATCGCGACTTGATGGCCGTTCTCGAGCAGCTCGCTCACGAGCTCCACGGTGCCGGCGGCGCGGAGCAGCGAGCTCTTCTGCCGGAGGCGCAGCGCGGCGGCGAGCGCCGACTTCGGATCACGGCCCTTCCCGCCGCGCGCGAGGCCCATCGCCTCGCGAAACTCCGTCCACGCCGCCTGGTAGAGCGCGCGCTTCTCGGGGTCGAGCTCGATGGGCGTGAGCATGCGATTGATCTCCGGCCAGCCCGCGAGATCTTCGGGGCGACGCCGCAGTCCCGCCGCCGGCTTGCCGTCGAAGAGCAGCGTGCGGACCTTCTCGCAGTCCGCGGGGTCGCCGCGCCACTCCCACTTGCCAAACGCGCCGCGGGTGATGCCGAGCTCCATCTTCGTGCACCACGCCTCGAAGTCCTTGAGCTCGGTGACGCGGGCGCCCGTCACGCTCGCGAGGAGCGACGCGAGATAGGAGAGCTCCAGGGGATTCTGGCCTGCGGTCGCAGACAGCCACAGGATGAACTTCGCCTTTGCGTCGAGCTTCACCGCGAGCTTGGAGCGCGCCGAGGTGGGGTTCTTGCGGCGGTGGCTCTCGTCCCAGATGATCACGTCGAATTCGGCGGCGCTGCCCGCGCGCGCCAGTCCCTTCTTGCTGCGGATCTTCTTGCGCGCCTCGGGCGTCACCTCGAAGAGCTTGCCCAGGCGATCGTAGTTGAGGATCACGACGCGCTTTCCGCCGTTGCCCATCGCCTCGACGGTGCGCCGCCAGTGCGCGACCACCGAGAGCGGGCACACGATCAGCACCGAGCCGATCTTCATCTTCGGCGGCAGGCGGAGGATCGCGTCCCAGGCGGTGATGGTCTTGCCGAGCCCGACGTCGTCAGCGAGGAGGAAGCCGGAGCGCCCCGCCTGCGCGGCAGCGAGGATGGCGGCCGCGCCTTCGCGCTGGTGCGGCCGCGGCGTGATCTCGCCGGTCGGTGCGAGCGCGGGTGCCGGCGGGTCGTCGTTGAGCTCGCCCTCGACGTCGCGCTCGAGCGAGAACGGAGCCGGGCGGAAGGGCACGAGGCTCGCGGGCAGGCGCTCGCCGCGATGGAGGAAGACGCCGCGGCCCGCATCCCAGCGCGCACCGCCGGCGGTGGCGACGCCGCGCATCGCGAAGGGGACCTCGAGGACGTGGGAGCGCGTGGTCACTGCCTTGATCAACGCGCGCACGCTAGCATGGGCTCGTGACCGGGAAGAACCGGGGCTCGACGGTGCGCGCGAGCGTCGCGGGTATGGCTCGTTCACGTGGTCGCGCAGCACTGACCCGGCGTTGTGGCAGGCCGGAGAGACGAGAGCCGCCTCGTTCTCCGTGGGCGTTCGTCCACCGCCGGAGCGGTAGCAGGTTGAGCTTCGTCACTGCCGGAACGGCAGTGGACTGTTCTTTGACGTCACTCGGCGGCGGCGACCTCGTCGAGCGCCGTCGACTCGAGCGGGATCTTGCGCGGACGACCCCGCCCGCGCTTCGCGGTTACCGGGCGCGCGGTCGCCGCGTCGATCGCGGCGCGCAGGTCGGGACGGTCCGCGGCGTAGACCCGCGCATACGCGAGCGCGCGATCGGTCTCGGTCGCGACCACGCGCTCCTTGTCGACGAGCGCGGCGCGCGCGGTCTCGAGGGCGGCCTCGGCGCGGACCACCGCCTCGGCCGCCGCCACCGCGGCATCGACCGCCGCGCCCAGCCGCTCGCCGTCGGCATCGGGGAACCGCACGTCGCGGAGGGGGCCCTGGAAGAGATCGAGGAGCTGGCTGGTGCGGGTAGAGGAGGAGCTCATGGACTGAACATTAGATCAGTATATGGGACGTCGCAAGGGGCCCGCCGCCGTCGCTCGCCCGATCCCTGTCGATGTTCTCTGTTCTCCTCTGCACGCACGCCGCTGCGGAGACGACGCTGCCAGGCTCGCAATATGGTAAACGATGGCAGCGACACGGGGGCTTCGGCCCCCTTCCCCCTCGCTTGCCTTTGGCGGTAACGGACGAATGAGCGACACGAAGCCGACCGACGACGCGAAGGACGCGGCGATCTCCAAAGTGGCGAGCGCCCCCGCGAGCCCGGAACCCGAACCCGCCAAGGACGACGCCCGCGAGGGCGACACCGACAGCGCCGCCGCCCACACGTCCGACGCGCCGCCCCCCGCCGACGCCGAGAAGGAGACCGACATCCTCCCGCGCGGCAACCCGCTCCGCCTCCGCAGCGCGTTCATCATCGCCGCCGGCCTGATCCCCGCATTCCTTCTCATGGCGAAGAACGGCCAGAACGCGTGGGGCGTCCCCGCCGGCCTCGTCTTCATCGCCATCGCCGGCTGGGGCGTGATGGATCTCCTCGGCACGTTCGACGACGCCGACGAGCACGTCGCCAGCCGCACCACCCTCGCCACCGTCGGCGGCGCGCTCGGCGCCACCATCGTCGTGTTCGGTCTCTTCTGCGGTTCGATCGCCGCGGCGCAGGCCGCGGTCGGTCCGTGGTGGGTCGGCTCGCTCACGGTCACCGCCTCGTTCATCGGCCTCGTCGCCGCCGTCTTCAACCTCGGCAAGCACCTCGGCCCCTGGAAGGTCGACGAGCTCGGCCTCGATCGCCCGCTCCTCCAGCGCCACGGCTTCTGGGTCCTCGCGATCGGCGCGCTTCTCTATTTCCCGGCGATGGGCCTCCAGTCGCTTTGGGATCCCTGGGAGACGCACTACGGCGAGGTCGCGCGCGAGATCCTCTCGCGTGACGACTGGGTCTCGCTCTGGTGGGCGCAGGACGGCTGGTTCTGGTCGAAGCCGGTCCTGAACTTCTGGATCCAGTCGCTGGCGATGGCGTCACTCGGCACGCACTTCCATCCCGACATGATGCTCGCAGGCGCCAACGGCGCCTGGACCGCGCACCCGGAGTGGGTGGTGCGCACGCCGAACGTCCTGATGACGCTCGTGGCGATGTACCTCCTCTACAAGGGCGTCGCGAAGGTCTTCGGCCGCCGTGCCGGCCTCCTCGGCGGCATCGTCCTCGCCACGCTCCCCGACTGGTTCTTCCTCGCGCACCAGACGATGACGGACATGCCGTTCGTCGCCGCGATGACGGGCGCGATGGGACTCCTCCTCAACGGCCTCAACACCCGCGAGGACGAGCACGTCCGCAGCTACGAGCTCCAGGCATTCGGCCGCACGTGGCGCCTCACGCTCTGGCACCTCGTCTTCGGCATCCTGCTGATCTGCGCCCTCCCGCAGATCGTCTACCTCCTCTCGCGCAACATCGAGCTCGTGGTCTTCGGCGACGGACCGAAGGGCTTCCGCATCCACTGGGACGAGTTCAAGAGCGGCTCGGCCGTCAACTGCGGTCTGCCCGGCAACGAAGCGTGCGTGATGCACGCACCGGCCTCGGTGCCGAAGTCGACGGGCGCGAACCCCTCGGGCATGGGCCCCTCGCTGATCCGCTACTTCGCGGGCTTCGAGCCCTCGCTCCAAGGCCTCGCCTGGACGGCGATCCTGAGCGGCGTCCTCTACCTGAACTGGGGCGAGCGCCGCACGCGGCGGCTCCTCTACATCGCGGCGTGGTTCTGCGCCGCCATCGCCACGATGGCGAAGGGCCCCGCCGGCTTCGGTCTCCCGATGATCTGCGCGTTCGCCTACGTCGCGACGAAGCGCCGCTGGAGCGAGCTGCTCCGCCTCGAGATCCTGTCCGGCGTGCTCGTGATCCTCGCGGTCGCGTTGCCCTGGTACGTGGCGATGTACATCCGCCACGGCTCGCCGTTCACCGATCGCCTGATCTTCCACGACATGTTCAACCGCGCCTTCTCGCACGTGCACGACACGAACGAGGGGGACGACACGGGCATCCGCTTTTACCTGTGGCAGCTCGGCTACGCGCTCTTCCCGTGGACGGGCCTGGCGCCGCTCGGCCTCATCTGGAGCTTCCGCCGCAGCGACTCCGCGGTCTCTCGACTCGGCAGCGTGTGGACCACGCTCGCCAGCACGTTCACCCGCAAGGGTGACGAGCAGGGTGAGGGCTCCGCCGTCGGCGACGCGTCGGTCATGCTCGTGATGTGGTTCCTCTTCGCCTTCGCCCTCTTCACGTTCATGGGCACGAAGTTCCACCACTACATCTTCCCGGCCGTCCCGCCGGTGGCGATGCTGATCGGTGTCGTGCTCGACGACATCCTCGGCCAGCGCCCGCTCGTGAAGAAGGGGCTGTGGCCCGCCTACGTGGGCGGCCTGCTCCTGACCACGGCCATCGCGACCTACGGCGTATCGCGCTTCTGGGCCGGCTCGGTGATGGGCGCCGCGCCCGACGCCGGCGCGACCGGCAGCACCACGATGGCCGTCCTGGTCGGCGGCGTGGGCCTCGCGCTGACCGTGCTCGTCGCGTTCGCGCTCCGCAGCAGCGACGGTCGCGACGAGGCGCGCATCGCGGTCGCCACCGACCTGACGCCCTACCGCGGCACCGTGAAGGTCGAGGACGAGGCGATCGAGGAGACGCGGCGGCGCGGCCACGAGGAGCTGATGGTCGCCGGCGCGGCGGTCCTCTCGGCGTTCGTGATCGTGCTCGTCGGCCGTGACCTCGTCATCAAGCCGGAGGGCGCGGACCAGCCCGGCGCGATCCGCCTGCTCCAGCTCTTCACGTACAACTACCGGCGCACCTGGCCCGAGTCGCTCGACTTCAGCGCGATCCTCGGCGGCTTCACGGTCGTCGCCGCGCTGCTCGTCCTCGGCTTCTCCGTGCGCGCGCTGCGCCGTCATGCGGTGGCGGCGTTCTGCGCGTTCTCGGTGATCTGGGCGCTCTGGGGCGTCGACGTCTACATGGTCAAGACGTCACCGCACTGGGGCCAGCACGAGGTCATCGAGGCCTACTACAAGGACCGCAAGGGTCCCGAGGAGCAGCTGGTCGCGTACCAGATGAACTGGAAGGGCGAGAACTTCTACACGGGCAATCACATCCCCGCCTTCGTCTCCTCGGGCGCGACGTTCCAGACGTGGCTCAAGGCGCAGAAGGAGAAGGGCGTGAAGGTCCTCTACTTCGTCACCGAGCACAGCCGCACGGGCGGCCTCCGCGGCGAGGTCAACGGCAAGAGCTACAAGGAGCTCACCGACAAGACCGTGTGCAACAAGTTCGTCCTCGTCCGCGCCGAGCTGTGAGCGACCGCCCTTAAGCGGCGCATGGCGCCCGCCGTTCCCTCCCCGGAGCATGGCAGGTGAATCGGGGGCGAGGGCGTCGAGTGCTTTGTCCGGCGAGCTACGGACCCGTCCGCTCGCCGTGCTCCTCGCGGGCGCGAGCGATCGCGGCACGTCGGGCTCGTTCACGCTCCGGCACGGGCCTCGCGTGGACACGCTCGCGGTGCGCGCCGGCCGCCTGGTCGCGCGGCCCGCCGCCGAGCTCGATCGCATCTTCGCGCTGCCCGAGGGGACGACCTGGACGTTCCGCGAGGGCGTGGACGACGAGACCACCCCCACGGTCGACACGTGGCAGGCCATCTGGCACGCGCTTCGTGATCGGCCTGCCGCGTCGCACGTGAAGCGGGCGCTCGCGAAGGTCGATGGCAGCTTGCAGCTGAAGAGCCTCGCGTGCCTCGATCGCTTCGGCCTCTCCTCCGAGGAGCGCGCCGTGTGCGAGCGCCTCTTCGCGCGGCCCAGCACGCTCGCCATCCTCCTCACGGGTCCGCTCGGCGCGGAGCGGACCGGCCTCCTCGTCTACCTGCTCGCGCTCTCGCGCTCGGTGGTGCGCGTGGACGCGGAGCCCGTCGGCCCCGCCGCCCTGGGCGTGCACGGCGTGCGCGACCGCGCGCGCCGCATCGACGACGAGGATCCGAAGACGGTCCTCGGGCTGAGCGGGGCGGTCTCCATCGAGGCCGCGCGCGCCGCGTACTTCCGGCTCGCCAAGCTCTGGCACCCCGACCGCATCCCCGCCCCACTCGACGAGGTGCGTTCGGAGTGCGAGCACGTGTTCGTCAAGCTGGGGGAGGCGCACCGCATCCTCACCGACACCACGGCGCACCGTCGCGCCGCCGAGCGCGTCGTCGACGGCATCACCTACTCGTTCGGCACCGAAGGCTCCGCGCCTCCCTCGGAGCGGGGCGGCAACGGCCCGGGCAGTGGCCGCATCACGCTGCGCGACGTCGACGCCGCGCTCGCGCGGAACGATCTCGAGGCCGCCGACACCTTCGCGCACGCGCTGTCGAGCTCAGGCTCCGACGGCCCGACCGCCCGCGCCGTCATCGCGTGGTGCAGCTGCGGCGCGGGACTCTCGTTCTCCAACGATTCGCTCGAGCGAGCACTGCTCGCGCTCGACAAGACCATCACGGGGGATCCCGAATGCGTGCGCGCGCTCTTCTATCGCGCGCAGATCGCCGATCGCCTCGGCCGCACCGAGGCCGCCGTCCGCGACCACCAGAAGGTGGTGAGGCTCGAACCGCGCCACGTCGAGGCGCGGCGCGAGCTTCGATTGCACGAAATGCGCAGGGGCGCGAACGCAGGTGGTCTACGGAGTGTCCACGTGCGCGCCGATCGCACGCCCGCGAACACGAACGCGAACGAATGTCGCGACTCTGCTCCTGCCAGCGCGTTTGACGCACCGGGAGAGAGCGGTGTTCGATCGGGGCTCCGTCGCTTGATCGGTCGCGTCGTCGAAAAATGACACACGCGTTTGCGTGAGCACACCTCCGTGCACGTGCCCTCGCCTCACACCGGCGCGCGTGGCTGCGCGGGTCGCGCCTGCGTGAGCGATCCCATAGACTGGCGCCCATGGAGGAAGCGTCCGCTCAGCGCGCACCGCCTTCCGCGATGGGCACCCTCGCGGACCGTCCGCTCGTCCATCTGCTGGTGTACGCCCGCAACCGTCGCCTCTCGGGCACGCTCGAGATCAACGACGCCGGCGAGCGCAGCGGCACGATGGAGCTCTGGCGCGGACGCATCGTCGGCGCGAAGACGACGCCGCCGATCGCGTACTTCGGCACGATCGCCTACGAGCTCGGCCTGATCGACACAGCCACCCACGACGCCACGCTCCTCGAGATCGCGGCGACCAAGCGTCTCCACGGCGAGGTGCTCGTCGAGCGAGGCGCGCTCACGGCGCTCCAGCGCGACGACATCCTCGCCGAGCAGATCTGCCGCAAGATCCATCACCTCTTCGCGTTCCCGCCCGAGGCCATCTTCTCGTTCTACGACGCGCGACCGGCCGCCGAGGAGCCCGCGCTCTCCGTCGATCCCATCAAGCCGGCGTGGCGCGGCCTCCGCGACAACGCCCCACGTGACAGCGTGCGCGAGGTGCTCGGACGCTACGCCGGTATGTCGCTGCACCTCGCGAACGAGGGAGCGATCACCAGCGCGGGCTTCACGCCCGAGGAGTCGGCGATCTGCGAAGCGCTCCTCTTTCGCCCGATGACCCTCCAGCAGATGCGTGCAGCCTCCACGCTCTCGGTGCAGCTCGTGGACATGGTCGCCTACCTGCTGGTGATCACGAAGTGCGCCGAGCCGGCGCCCGAGGGCACGATGATGCCGTCGCCGCCGTCCTCGCAGCGCATCATTCCTGCCGCGCCGCTCTCCCAGCCGCCCGTGCTCACGCCCGGTCCTCCCCCGGCGCAGTCGAAGCATCCTTCCAGCTCGCGCATGGTGGCGGCGGACTCGGGCGAGGTGCGCGTCTCGCTCTCGTTCCGCGTGCCGTCGGTGCCCGCGCAGCCGACCTCTCCGCCGGCGTCCATGCCGCGCACCCGCGCTTCGCTCATCCCCACGTTCGGCCCCGAGGACCTCGGCGCTGCGGGCATCGCGCACCGCGCGCAATCCGTGGACTCCGAGGACTTTTTCGAGGCGCTCGGGCTCCCCGACGGCGCGACGGGAGACGCGGCGCGCTCCGCCTACTTCCGCCTGGCGAAGGTCTGGCACCCCGATCGACTGCCGCCCGATCTCGAGCCGTTCCGCGGCGAGGTGCAGAAGATCTTCATGCACATGACGCGCGCCAGCGCGACGCTCACGGATCCGGACTCGCATCGCGATTACCTGAGGACCCGCGACCCGAACGCCGCGGCCAAGGTCATCGCCGGCAAGCCGCGCGATCACGTGATCCGTGACGTCGAGATGGCCATCGGGAAGCGCGAATTCCTCGTGGCCGAGGAGACCGCGAAGCACCTCGTCGCGCTCGACGGCGACGACGCCGACGCGCTCGCCCTCGCCGCGTGGGCAGCCGCCCAGGCCGGCGAGGCCGCGGAGGAGGTCCTGCGCACCACGCTCCCCGCGTTCGACAAGGCCTGCCGAACCGATACGTACTCCGAGCGCGCGCACTTCTTCCGTGGTGTCGTCCACAAGCGGCTCGGCAGCAGCGCCGCCGCCTTCCGTGACTTCACGCGCGTCACGCAGATCAACCCGAAGCACGTCGATGCCCAGCGCGAGATTCGCATCTTCGAGATGCGCGCGCGCAAGGGCTCGGGCGAGCACGCGCTCGAAGCGCTGATCCAGAAGTCGAAGAAGAAGTAGCGCGAAGTCCCAGCGCTCGCTGCCTTTCACCCCGAGGTGCAGGCCCTCGATGCCGCGCCGCGCGTCGAGCAGGTCGGCGGGCACCGTGAACGCGAGCACGACGATCGAAGGGCTGGCCGGATGGCTCAGCGCCGGCCCCAGCGGATCCCCGTGATGATCGAGCGCGTGATGGTCGCGGTCACCGGCTCGGCGGATGCACGACCACCCGCGCGCCGTCGGCGCACGAGAAGAGCCGCGCGCCCGCCGTCGGCTCGGGCCGCTCCGGCACGAGGTAGGAGCGCGTCCACGGCGCCACCATGCCGTCCGCCGCTCGAGCTCGCCGGAACGTGACATTGCAAAACTGAACGGCCATTCATTCTTGGCTTGACGCAACGCACCACGGGCCCCAGGATAAAGGCTCCTCAAGGAGCCGCGCCCGTGACGAAGCCGATCCAGACCATCAATCGCTACAAGGCCGACCTGCGCGAGTTCCAGTTCCTGCTCTTCGAGCAGTTCAAGCTCGGCGAGCTGCTAGGCAAGGCACCGTACGAGGCGTGGGGCGCGGAGGAAGTGACGACGTCGCTCTCCGAGTGCTACCGCTTTGCGCGCGAGGTCCTCGGCCCGCTCAACGTCGTCGGCGACATGCAGGGCTGCAAGCTCGAAGGCGGCAACGTCGTCACGCCGACCGGCTTCAAGGACGCGTGGAAGAAGCTCTACGAGGCCGGTTGGAAGTCGATCTCCGTCCCTGCGGAGGCCGGCGGCGCCGGCGCGCCCCGCAGCGTGCAGGTGCTCGTCGAGGAGATCCTCTCCGGCGCCAACGCCGCGTTCAACATGTACCCCGGCCTCGCGTACGGCGCCGCCGAGGTCATCGAGCAGTTCGGCACGCCTGCGCAGCAAAAGGAGTTCGCCGAGCACATGTTCGCCGGCAAGTGGGGTGGCACGATGTGCCTCACCGAGCCGCATGCCGGAACGGACGTCGGCTCCGCGAAGACCAGCGCATCGCGCAACGCCGATGGCAGCTACGCGGTCCGCGGCACCAAGATCTACATCTCGGGCGGCGACCACGATCTCGCCGAGAACATCATCCACCTCGTGCTCGCGCGCGTCGACGGCGCGCCCGCCGGCACGAAGGGCCTCACGCTCTTCATCGTCCCGAAGTTCGCGGTCAACGCAGACGGCTCGCTCGGCGAGCGCAACGACGTCTCGGTCGGCGCGCTCGAGCACAAGATGGGCATCAACGGCTCGGCCACCTGCGTCCTGAACTTCGGCGACAACGGCACCTGCAAGGGCTGGCCGGTCGGCGGCGAAGAGAAGATCAACCAGGGCATGCCGCAGATGTTCAAGCTGATGAACGCGGCGCGCATCTCGGTCGGCGTCCAGGGCGTTGCCGTGGCCTCGAGCGCGTACCTCAACGCGCTCGACTACGCGAAGGATCGCAAGCAGGGCGCGAGCATCACGCACTGGAAGGACGCCACGGCGCCGCGCGTCTCGATCATCGAGCACGCCGACGTGCGCCGGATGCTGCTCCAGATGAAGGCCACCGTCGAGGGCATCCGCGCCCTCGCCGTGAAGCTCACGATGCACCAGGACAAGGCGAACGCGAGCACCTCCAAGGACGCCGAGGAGGAGAAGGCGCGCGCCTACCACCAGGGCCAGGTCGACCTGCTCGTCCCGCTCGTCAAGGCGTACGGCTCGGACCAGGGCTTCCGTGTCTGCGAGACCGCGATCCAGACCTACGGCGGCGCCGGCTACACGCGCGACTACCCCGTCGAGCAGTACTGCCGCGACGCGAAGATCTTCAGCATCTACGAAGGCACGAACCACATCCAGGCCATGGACCTCGTGGGTCGCAAGCTCGGTCAGGCCGGCGGCGCGAACCTCCAGGCCTTCCTCGGCGACGTCGCGAAGTTCGTCGCCGCCCACTCCACGCACGCCACGCTCGGCCCCGCGGTGAAGAAGCTCGGCGCCGCGCAGGACGCGGTCGGGGGCTCCGCCATGCGCCTCCTCATGTGGTTCCAGAGCGGCCAGCTCGCTCTCGTCCCGCTCTCGGCCAATCGCTTCTGCGAGATGATGAGCGAGCTCACCGTCGGCTGGCAGCTGCTCGAGGGCGCGGTGGTCGCCGAGAACGCCAAGGCGGGCGTCGCCGAGGGCCATCCGGACGCGGCGTTCTACGCTGGCAAGGTCCAGGCGGCGCTGTTCTTCGCGCGCAACGTCCTGCCCGGCGTCGAGCACAAGGCTGCGCTCCTCGCCGAGGAGGACAAGTCGCCGCTCGACATCACGGACGCGGGCTTCGCCACGGTCTAAGCTCGTCGGGCTCTGACCCTACCCGCGACGTTCTCGATCACCTCGGCGTCGGTGGGGCTGCTTGCGGCCCTGCTGGCCCTGGGCATGTCGTCTGCGCCCGGTCGGCGCGAGCTGCGCTGGTTCGGCGCGTGCGCGGCGCTCGCGGCGCTGTTCAATCTCTCGAACGTGCTCGTCACCGTGCGGGCACCGCTCGACACGCTGCTGCTCGCTTCCCGGGTGAACCTCTTCTTCGGCGGTCTTCACACCTCGTGCTGGTTCAAGTACACGGCAGCGCGCGAGCAGCGGCGGATGACGCGGCTCGAGCAGGGCATCGTGGCCGTCGGGCTCGTGCTCTCGGTCGCCTCGCTGGTGCCGGGCCTGGTGGTCGAGAATCGACTCTTCGAGCGGACCGTCCCGTGGCTCGGCGTGACGTACGCCGACGCGCCGCCCACGACCTTCGGCGAGGCGGCGTACGCGTACCACGTGGCGGGCCTGCTGTTCTTGCTCGTGCACTGGATGCGGCGGCGGGCATCCGGCGATCGCGAGACCACCGCGCAGCTCGTCGCGCTCTCCGCGGTGTTCTTCGCGGTCATCCACGACGCACTGGCGTCGGTCGGCGCGATCCACAATCCTTACATCCTCGACGTTGCGCTGTTCGTGATGGTCACGGCGGTCGGCGGCTCGCTCACCAAGAGCTTCGTCGCGAATGCGCGCGCGCTGGAGGTGTCGTCACACAGCCTCGCCGTCGCGCAGGAGCAGCTCGTGAAGCGCGAACGACTGGCGGCGCTCGGTGAGCTGGCGGCGGTGGTCGCGCACGAGGTCCGCAATCCTCTGGCGGTCGTCTTCAACGCCACGGCAGGCCTGCGCAAGACGACGGCATCGTCGAAGGACCGCGACGCGCTCCTCGCGATCGTGCAGGAGGAGGCCGAGCACCTCCGCGATATCGTCACCGACCTGCTCGATTTCGCGCGACCGCGCCCGCCGCTCCTCGCCGAGGTCGCGCTCGACGAGGTGGTGAAGGTCGCGATCGAGGCAGCGCGCAACGAGGCCGGCGCCCCGGCGAGCGAGGTCGTGCTGGAGACCGCGCCCGCCGACACGCTCCTGACGGTGTGTGACGAGCGGCTCGTGCGGCAGGCGGTCATCAACCTCGTCGCGAACGCGCTCCACGCACCGCAACGACGGAGCGCGGTCCGGGTCGCGGTCGAAAGCGACGCGGAGAGTCTGGTGATCCGCGTTGCCGACGACGGTCAGGGCATCCCGCCGGCGCTCCGCGAGCGCGTGTTGACGCCGTTCTACACGACGCGTCCCAGCGGCACCGGGCTCGGCCTCGCGGTGGTCCGCAACAGCGCCGAGGCCCACGGCGGCGACGTGGTCGTCACCGGGACCGAGGGCGGAGGCGCGACCTTCACGATGCGCTTGCCGCGCAAGGTCGTCGTTCCACCGTCGCCGGAGAGCTATCGCTAGAAGGAACATCAGTCCGAAGAACGCGATCATCCCGATGGTGAGCATCGTGCCGTCGGGCTCGTGCCTCGCTCACCGCGACGCCGAACGCCAGCATCATCACGCCCACCAGCGCCGCGTGGATGCGGATCCTCGCGGCATGTGCGATCCGGCGGCGGACCCCACAAGGGCCTCGTTACGGTATCCTCTGGCCCATGCGCAAGGTGGCGGTGCTCTTCGTCCTTTCTGGCGGCCTGCTGGCGGCCTGCAAGGGACCGATGGCGAAGATCGAAGCGGTGCGCGACGCGCTCCAGAAGGACGACGCCTCGTCGATCAAGAGCGCGATCGAGGGATATCCGGCGTGCACCGATGCGCCGCCGGTGGCGCTCCTGCCGACGCAGCCTTCGCCGCGCGACACGGCGTGCCTCGCCGAGCTCGCCAACGCGCTCGGCTCGAAGAAGGGCTTCAGCATCACGCCTCCCGATCAGGCGGCGGCGACGACGGTGGCGATCGTCCTCCTGCGTGATGGTCGCGGCGACTGGGTCGCGCACTCCGACCACTGGCTCGCCTCGCTGAAGAACGGCAAGGGCTCGGGGCACGACGCGCTGCGCCTGGCGGTCGCCCGCAAGATGGCCGAGGCCTCTCCGCTGGTGGGTCGCCAGCTCGACGCCGAGCCGGACGCCCTCGCGGCGATGAAGGCCATCGCCGGCGCGATCCCTGGCGCCTGCCCGACCTACTGGTTGCTCGGCTCGGGAACGAGCAACGCGGCGCTTCCTTCGGAGCAGACGTCCGAGCACTCGGCGTGCGTGCACAAGGATCTCAAGCGCCGCGAGGGGCCGGGCGGCGCCTACGGCGACGGCACCCCGCGCGCGATCGAGGGCGCGCTCGCGCTGTGGCGAGAAGCGGAGCGCGCGCTGCGCGTCGGCCTCCCGAGCGCGGCGCCGGCGGCGAAGGCGGTGCTCGAGGGGAAGATGAAGACCATCGAGGCGGCCACCCAGGCGATCAAGACGACACGGCTCGCGAGCACCATCCCGGCAGCGACCACCGACATGCTGGGTGACCTCCATGCCGACGCGGGCGTCGTCCTGTGGGACGCGGGCGCGAAGGACAGCGGCGCGAGCGACGCCGGCGCGCCGAAACCCTAGGAAGGCGCGCTGGCGGGTGCGGGCGGAGTCGCCGGCGGGGTCCTGCGTAGCGCGGCGAGCATCAGGAGGATCATCCCGGCGACGACCGCGATGTCGGCCACGTTGAAGACGGGCCAGCGCGTGAGGTGGATGAAGTCGATGACGTACCCGCGCGCGGCGCGGTCGACGACGTTGCCGAGGGCGCCGGCCAGGACCAGGGCGAACCCGACGTGCTGGGTGCGGGTGGCGCGCTTCCGGGCGACGAACCAGGTCACGAGGATGGCGAGCAACGCGAGCGAGGAGGTGGCGAGCAGGACGCCGGGCGTCCGGGCGATGCCCAGGGCGCGAGGTTCAGCCCACCGGCCGGCAGGGAGGCCTTGGCGGCGATCTTGGTCGCGTGATCGCAGCCGAAGAGCGAAAGGGTGAGCAGCAAGACGCCCGCGCGCAGCGAAAACGTCGAGGGACGAGCTAGCGAAAGCATCGGCCAGACGACCGTTCGCGCACGCGGTTCATTCCCGCCCTTGACGTAGCGCCAGACAATCAGGTACTTGGGGGGACCATTCCGACTTAGCTCAGTTGGTAGAGCAGGCGGCTGTTAACCGCCGGGTCGCTGGTTCGAGTCCAGCAGTCGGAGCCACTTTTACAAATGCGCATGGGCGCGTGACCCATTGGTGAACTCACCTCTTGGCGTTTTCCGCGGGAAAGCGTGATCTCGCGCCCGCGGTGAGAACCGAAAGCGGACCGCGGAGCCGCCTTCGGGGTGTGCCCGGGGGCGTTCTCTCGCCTCTTT
>JAYTHX010000080.1:0-6395 GCA_043732195.1 Polyangiaceae bacterium | reverse complement strand
GTACAATCACAACGACTACGACGACCATTTGATCCATCTCATCCCAACTGTCCACGAGATCGGATCAGGCCCTAGGAGCTGCTAGCGTCGAAGGTGCTCGCGGTGCTCGCGACCGAGGGTGCCACCGCGCGGTGCTCTGGCGAGCTGCCCTGAAGAATGGGGTTTGGGACACCCCTTCAACTGCTTCGCCACCGGAACGACGACATCGCGCTCGGCGAGCTGGTGCGCGTGTACGTGCGCGATGCGCTCGCGTGTTGGCCCCCCGAGGTGAAGCTCCTGGCGGTCAGGGTCCACCGTGATGAGACAGCGCTCTCGCTCTCCGTGCGGTTTCGATCGCCGGCCGGCACCGAAGGCCTCGTACACGTCACGGGATGATGCTCGAGCCGAGGCGTTAGCGCCGTTTTCGCCTACAAACCTCGTTCTAGGGGAGCGGCAAGCGTGCTAGCAAAGGGTCGCCCAGCGCGTGCACGGATCTCATCTTCGGAGCGAACTCACGAGATGTCGTCGGAAATTCAGCAACGATCGCTTCTTGCGCGCCGGCTCATGGTCGCCATCGCGACGCCGATCCTCCTTCTCGTCGTCCTCGGCGTAGTCCTCGGACGCCAAATACTCCAGATGTCAGAGGACGCGCGGTGGGTCGATCACACCTACGAGGTTCTCGGCACCGCGAACGACACGCTGCGCCAGATCGCGGACCAGGAGACGGGGCTGCGCGGCTACCTGCTTGCCGGGGATCGAGTCTTTCTCGATCCGTTCGAACGCGCGCGTCCGCTCAACGGCTTTTCGCGCTTGCACGATCTCACGGCCGACAATCCTGCGCAGCAAGCCCGCTTCGAGGAGACGCGCCATAGGTACGAGGGGTGGCTCGCGACGACCACCGCCGCTGTCCAGCGGAAGGAGGTGGAAGCCGCGAAGAGCATGTTCGCGCTCCTCGACCGCAAGGCGCACATGGATCGCGTGCGCGAAGCGATGGGGCAAGGAATCGAGGTCGAGGACGGCCTCCGTCGAACGCGCATGTCTGCGTCCGCGTCCTCGCTCGCGACCACAAAGGTTGTCTTCATCGTAACGCTCGTTGCCTCGGCGATCCTGCTCGCGTTCTTTTCGCGTCGGCAGCTTGGTGCCGTAGCGACGACGTTTGGTGCGGCGCTCCAGAGCGAAACGAAAGCGCGGGAGGCGATCGAAGCGGAGGGGTGGATCCGAGCCGGAAGCGCCAAGCTCGGCGACGCGCTGCAAGGGGAGCGAACCCTCCAAGAGCTCGGCACCGACGCCCTCGCCGTCCTCGCGGCGTACGCGCGCGCGGACGTCGGCGCGTTCTTTACGAAAGAGGCGGGCGTATGGCAGCGGCGGGCAGGTTACGGACTCGACTCGCGAGCGGCGGGTCCGGAGTCGTTTGCCGACGGCGAAGGACTCGTCGGGCGCGTGGCAGCGGATGGCAAGCTCGTTCATCTGCGTGACGTGCCCACCGATTTCCTGAGGGTCCGATCCGGCACGGGCGAAGCCGCGCCCGTGGAGCTCGTCCTCATTCCTACCCTGATCGATGGCATCACGAACGCCGTCATCGAGGTGGGCTTCCTCCGGCAGGTCGATGCACGCACGATCGACATGCTCGGCCGAATCGGGGACAGCCTGGCGCTCGCGGTGCGTTCGTCCGAGTACAAGCAACAGCTTCGGGAGCTGCTCGAGGAGGCGCAGCGCCAGGCCGAAGAGCTGCAGACGCAGCAGGAGGAGCTTCGCGTCGCCAACGAAGAGCTCGAAGCGCAGACCACCGCGCTCCGTTCCACGCAAGAGCAGCTCGAGACGCAGCAGGCGGAGGTCGAGCAGACGAACGAGAATCTCGTACAGCAGTCGCAGCTCTTGGAGCGACAGAACCAGCAGCTCGCGGAGAAGCAGGACGAGATCGCCGCCAAGGCGCGCGAGGTCGAGAAAGCGAGCCAGTTCAAGTCGGAGTTTCTGTCGAACATGTCCCACGAGCTGCGGACGCCGCTCAATAGCTCGCTCATCTTGGCGAAGCTTCTGGCCGACAACAAGGACGGCAACCTTTCCGACGAACAGGTGAAGTTCGCGGAAACGATCTACGCGGCGGGCAACGATCTGCTCGCCCTCATCAACGACATCCTCGACCTCTCGAAAATCGAGTCGGGAAAGATGGAGATCCATCCCGCGACCGTGCCGATGGATCGCATCCGTTCGACGCTCGCGCGCACGTTCGAGCCCGTGGCAAACGAGAAGGGTCTGCGCTTCACGGTACCCATCGCGGCGTCGGCGCCGATCTCGATGGAGACCGACGTCCAGCGCCTCGAGCAGATCCTTAAAAACCTCGTGTCCAACGCGCTGAAGTTCACCGACGCCGGCGAGGTCGCCGTCGACATCTCGGCGGCGGGCGATCGCGTCTCGTTCGCGGTTCGGGATACGGGCATAGGCATCCCAGAGAATCAGCGAGGCATCATTTTCGAGGCGTTCCGCCAAGCCGACGGGACGACGAATCGAAAATTCGGCGGCACGGGCCTCGGGCTCTCCATCTCGCGCGAGCTCGCGCGCCTCCTTGGCGGTGACATCGCGGTGAACAGCGAGTCGGGAAAAGGCAGCACCTTCACGCTCTCCCTCCCGCAGGTCTATGCCGGCGCATGGACCGCGGCATCGAGCGGTTCGGTTAGCCGTGAGCTCCCGTCACCACCTGCGTACTCTTCCCCGGCACGATCCGGCGCGGCGCCGTCTCCGCTCACCGACGAAAACGAGGTGGTGCTCGAGCCCGGCAAGCGGATTGTTCTCGTCGTGGAAGACGACGAGACGTTCGCGCAGATTTTGACTGACGTCGCACGCGAAACCGGCTTCCAGTGCCTGGTCGCCACCACTGCGCAGCGCGGGTTCGAGCTTGCGAAGAAGCACTCGCCCGTCGGTATCGTGCTCGACGTTCAGCTGCCGGATCACTCGGGCCTCTCGGTGCTCGATCGCCTCAAGCGCGATCCGGTCACGCGGCACATCCCCGTGCACGTCATCTCCGCGAGCGATTTTGTCGAGACCGCTCTTTCGATGGGGGCCGCGGCGTATCTGATCAAACCGGTGAGGCGCGAGCAGCTCGTCGACGCGTTGCGTTTGCTGGAGGCGCGCTCCACACATCGAATGCGTCGCGTGCTTGTCGTCGAAGACGACCCCACGCTGCGTGCGAGCGTAGCGACCCTCCTTGGTCGAAACGACGTCGAGATCTGCACGGCCGAATCGGTGGCGGGCGCGCTCGCGCTTCTGGCCGAGCGGACGTTCGATTGCATCGTCACCGACCTCTCGCTTCCGGGGCAGAGCGGCTTCGAGCTCTTGGAGACGATGGCCGGCGGCGGCGAACGCTACTCCGTGCCGCCCGTCATCGTGTACACAGGCCGCTCGCTCACTGCCGACGAAGAGCAGCGCCTCCGAAAGTACTCGAGCTCGATCATCGTCAAGGGTGCGCGCTCGCCCGAGCGCCTCCTCGACGAAGTCACCCTCTTCCTTCACCAAGTCGAGTCCGAGCTGCCGAAGGATCAGCAGAGGCTGCTCAAGAGCGCTCGTCATCGCGAGGCCGTCTTCGAGGGCCGCACGATTCTCGTCGTGGAGGACGACGTGCGCAACGTCTTCGCGCTCACGAGCGTGCTTGAGCCCAAGGGCGCGCGCGTCGCGATCGCACGCAACGGCAGGGAGGCCCTCGCCGCACTTCAGAAGGAGTCGCGGATCGATCTGGTGTTGATGGACATCATGATGCCGGAGATGGACGGCCTCGAGGCGACCCGCGAGATCCGCAAGAACCCGCGGTGGACCAAGCTTCCCATCATCGCCCTGACGGCCAAGGCGATGCGCGACGATCGGGAGAAGGCGATGGCCGCCGGTGCGAATGACTACCTCGCCAAGCCTCTCGACGTCGACATGCTCTTGTCGCTGCTCCGCGTGTGGATGCCGAACACGTGATGGACGCGAGCGAAGACATCGAGGTCCGCCTTCTCATCGACGCCATCTACCAGCGCTTCCAATACGATTTCCGGCAGTACAGCCCGGCCTCCGTCCGACGACGGCTGACGCAGGCGACGCGCGCGCTCGGGTGCAAGACCATCTCGGCCCTGCAGGACCGCGTCCTCCACGATCCGTCAGCGTTCCCGACGTTGCTGCAGTACCTCACGGTCCAGGTGAGCGATCTCTTTCGAGACCCAGGGTACTTCCGCGCCCTTCGAGAACGAATGGTACCGATTCTGCGGACGTACCCGTCCCTGAAGATCTGGATCGCCGGCTGTAGCAACGGCGAGGAGGTCTACTCGTTCGCGATCCTACTGCGCGAGGAGGGACTGCTCGACAAGACCACGCTCTATGCGACCGACATCAATCCCGAGGCCTTGCGGGCGGCCGAAGCGGGGATCTACCCACTCGATCGATTGAAGGCGTTCACGGCAAACCATCAGGCGTCCGGAGCGCCGTGCTCGCTCTCGACGTACTACACAGCGAATTACGGCTCGGCGGCGTTCGACCGGACACTTCGCAAGAACGTCGTGTTCGCCGACCACAGCTTGGCGACGGATGCCGCGTTTGCCGAGGTGCAGATCGTCTCGTGCCGGAACGTCCTCATCTATTTCGAGCGCGCCTTGCAGGATCGCGCCGTCGCGCTCTTCCGCGACGCGCTTTGCGCCCGTGGATTTCTCGGGCTCGGCGCCAAAGAGACGCTCCGTTTCTCGAAGCACGAGGCAGCCTTCGACGTCTTTGCCCCGGAGGAGCGATGGTACCGGCGGCACTAACGCACCAGCGCACGGTCGAAGCCGTCGTGATCGGCGGGTCCGCGGGCTCGGTGTCGGCGCTCGGCGAGATCCTTCCGGGCCTTCCGAAGGACTTTCCTCCGGTGCTCGTCGTCGTGCACGTCCTGCCCTCATCTCCGAGCCTGCTCACCGAGGTCTTCTCAAGGCGATGCGCGATGCGGGTGCGCGAGGCCGAAGCCTCGGAGCCGATCGAGCGCGGCTCGGTTTATTTCGCGCCCGCCGACTACCATCTACTCGTCGAGCCGGATCGACGTTGTTCGCTCTCGATCGAGCCGCCCGTGCACTTCTCGCGCCCCGCCATTGATGTTCTCTTCGAGTCGGCGGCCGTGGCCTACGGCGTGAGCCTCGTTGGGATCGTGCTGACGGGCGCGAGCCAAGACGGCGCCGAAGGCCTGCGCGCGATCCACGCGGCCGGGGGGTATGCCCTCGTGCAGGACCCCTCAACGGCCGAGGCAACCATCATGCCGAGCGCGGCCTTGGGTGTCGTGCCTGGCGCGCGCGTGCTATCCCTCTCGGCCCTGCTCGCCGAGCTTCGTTCGCTGACGGAAACATTGTGAAGGCTCTCTCCTCCATTAAGCTGCTGCTCGTTGACGATCTCGAGGAGAATCTGCTCGCCCTCGCCGCGCTCCTTCGCCGCGAGGGCGTGGAGCTCTTGAGAGCACGCTCCGGCCGCGAGGCGCTCGAGCTCCTTCTTGTTCACGACGTCGCGCTCGCCCTGCTCGACGTGCAGATGCCCGAGATGGACGGCTTCGAGCTGGCCGAGCTGATGCGCGGCGCCGAGCGCACCCGTCGCGTCCCG
This sequence comes from Polyangiaceae bacterium, assembly GCA_043732195.1. Taxonomy (GTDB): domain Bacteria; phylum Myxococcota_A; class Polyangia; order Polyangiales; family Polyangiaceae; genus Labilithrix. The sequence goes on along the minus strand of JAYTHX010000080.1, from coordinate 830 downwards.
ATCATCTTCCTCACCGCTGGCGCCCACGACGCCCAGCGCGTCTTCCGGGGCTTCGAGGCCGGGGCCGTCGACTTCCTGTTCAAGCCCGTCGATCCGATCCTTCTCGGTCACAAGGTCACGACCTTCGTCGATCTTCAGCGCAAGCGACTCGAATGCGAGAAGGTCGCCAGCGATCTGCGGGAAATGCTCCGCCTCAACGAGACGTTCGTGGCCGCCATCAGCCACGATCTCCGCTCCCCGCTTTCCACCGTGGTCATGGGCGCAGCGATTCTCGGCCGCGACCTCCCCGACGCCAACGCAAAGCGCACCCTCGCTCGGATGCGATCGAGCGCCGAGCGCATGGTGGCCATGCTCGATGACCTCTATGATCTCGCCCGGGTACGGCTTGGCGGCGGGATTCCGATCGATCCCAAAGACACAAACTTCCGCACCCTCGCCGAGAAAGTGTTCGAGGAACTTCGCCTCGCTTATCCCGAACGCGCGCTGAAGGTCGAGTACGACGGAGGCTCGACCACGGGCGTGTGGGACGAGCTTCGCCTCGGGCAGGTGCTCGCAAATCTCGTCGGCAACGCGCTTCGCCACGGCACGCACGATGAAGATGTGCGCGTGAGCGTTCGCGGCGCGTCACCCGAGCTCATCATAGAGGTGCGCAACGGCGGTGAGATTCCGAGCGAGCTCCGCGCAAACCTCTTCGATCCGTTCAAATGTGATCGACAGCGCGCGCGCGACAGCCTTGGGCTCGGACTCTACATCGTTCAGCAGATCGTCCTCGCCCACGATGGAACGATCGACATGAAATCCGCCAAGGACACGGGGACTGCCTTTCGCAT
>JAYTHX010000079.1:0-43821 GCA_043732195.1 Polyangiaceae bacterium | reverse complement strand
CTCCGCCACCTTCGCGCTGACGGCTCCGGCGAGCCGCTGCAGCTCCTCCTCGTCCGCGGAGCTCACCACCCGGTAGCTCTGGCCCCCGATTCGAAGCTGCACGGGACGCGTATCCATCGCGCCCGAAGCTAACACAGGGAGGCCGATCGTCGAGCGGGGCGGGCGGGCGATCCCCGGTGGCGTGGAGCGACGTCACGCGGGCGAAGGAGCCAGAGCCACGGCAGGAACAGTTCCCGCCTGAGGATCCCGGAGGAGGAGGGCGCGCGCGCGTTGGCGACCGGATGCGGGTGAGAAGCGAGCGACCGGATAAGGATGCACGCGAGCTGCGTGCTACAGACGCGGGACAGCCGAGCAGGTCGGTGGAGGGCGCATGTTTCACGTGAAACGTCTTGGACCGGATCCTCTCGCGCATCTCGCCGAGCAGCTCGCGCAGCTCGACCGAGACGGCCTGCGCCGTCGCGCCGCTGCGCCGCTCCCGGCCGACGCGATCTCGTTCTGCTCGAACGACTACCTCGGGCTCGCGGCGCGCCCCGCTCCGAGCGCTCCGTCGGGCGCCGGCGCCTCGCGCCTCATCGCCGGCGAACGCGACCAGCACCAGCAACTCGAGGGGGCCCTCGCGCGCTGGCTCGGGAGCGAGCAGGCGCTCCTCTTCACGAGCGGGTACGCCGCGAACGTCGGGACCCTCGCGGCCCTCGCCGGCCCCGGCGATCTCATCGTGAGCGACGCGCTTAACCACGCCTCGCTGATCGACGGCGCGCGCCTGTCCCGGGCCCGCATCGCCGTCGTCCCCCACGCCGACCTCGCCGCGGTCCGGGCCGCGCTCACGGAACGCACCGAGGCGCGCGCGTGGGTCGCGGTCGAGAGCTACTACAGCATGGACGCCGACTCCCCCGACCTCGGCGCCCTCCGCGAAGTGTGCGACGAGCACGGCGCCGGTCTCATCGTCGACGAGGCCCACGCGCTCGGCGTTCTCGGCCCGCAGGGGCGCGGCCTGTGCGCAGCCGCCGGCGTCGTCCCTGACGTGCTCGTGGGCACACTGGGCAAGGCGTTCGGGGGCCAAGGGGCGTTCGTCGCCGGACGCGCCGTGCTCCGCGACTTCCTCTGGAACCGTGCCCGCTCCTTCGTGTTCTCGACCGGCCTCGCGCCGGTGAACGCCGCCGCGGCGATGGTCGCACTCGACCAGATCGTCGCTCACCCCGAGCTCGCGGTCCACGTCGCGGCGATGGCCACGCGCCTCCGAACCGGACTCGAGCGCGCCGGGGCAAGCCGCCTGCTCGGCTTTGGCCACGTCGTCCCGCTCCTCGTCGGCGGTGCGCCGAAGGCCGTCCACCTGGCGGAGCGGATGCGGAGCCACGGCATTTCCGTCAACGCGATCCGCCCGCCGACGGTCCCGCCCGGCACGTCGCGCATCCGCCTCACGGTCACCGCGCGTCATGCCGCCGCCGATATCGATCGCGTGATCGAGGCCTACGCCTCGGCGTTCCAGGTGACGGTCGACGAGGAGGCGGAGGCGGAGGCGCAATGAACGCGCCACTGCTCGTGGTCACGGGAACCGGGACCGAGATCGGCAAGACGCATCTGGCGGCGTCGCTTCTCGTGGCGTGGGCCCGCGCGCTCCGCGCCGCCGGGCATGCGGCACCCCAGGTGCTGGGCCTGAAGCCGGTGGAGTCCGGGGTCACGGGCGGGCGCGGCGCGGATGGGGCACTACTTGAACAGCTGTCCACGTTTCACGTGAAACGTTTCCCTTCCCCCTACCTGCTCGCGCGTGCCGTATCTCCCCACCTCGCCGCTCGCGCAGAAGGCCGGAGCATCGACCTCACCAAGGTTCGTGACCAGGTCCGCCAGGCCCGCGCGGAAGAGCTGCTCGACGGACTCGTTGTCGAGCTGGCAGGAGGTCTGTTCAGTCCACTCGGCCCGAAGCTGAGCAACGCCGACGCTGCCCTCGAGCTCGACGCCGATGGGATTGTCCTCGTCGCGCCCGACCGTCTGGGAGTCCTGCACGACCTCGGCGCGACGACGCGCGCCGCGGGCGCCATGGGCCTCCTCCTGCTCGGCATCGTCCTGGTCGCGCCTGCGGAGGCAGACCTCTCGACCGGCTCGAATGCCGCGGAGGTCCCGCTCGTCACCGAGGTCCCCGTCCTGGCCGTGGTTCCCAGAGCACCCCTCGAAGAGCTCGGCGCGCGCGCCGACCTCGCCGCGATCGTGCGCGCGTTCGTCAGGCCGCCGGAGACGCGACGACGTCCTTGAGACGGCCGCGGTCGAGGACGATGCGCACGTCCCCGGCGTCCTTCGCAAAGCCCTCGTCGTGCGTCACGACGAGCACCACCGCCCCCCGCTCCGCCTCGGCCCGGACGACCGCCAGCAGCCGCGCGACGCTGGCGGCATCGAGCCCGGTGGTGGGCTCATCCAGCAGGAGGAGCCGCGGCGCATGCACGAGGGCCCGGGCGAGCGCGACGCTCTGGCGCTGACCGCGCGAGTAGGTGCGGAACGGGCGCTCGGCAAACGCCCCTAGCTCGAAGCGCGCGCGCGCTTCCTCGAAGGCGGCGGCGGCCTCGAGGCCGTTGAGGCGCGCAGCAAGCTCGATGTTCTCGCGCCCGGTGAGGTCGCCGTAGCAGAGCGAGTCGTGCCCGACCCAGCCGAGGGACATGCGGACCTCCTCACGCGACTTGCCGAGCACGCCATGCGAGAGCTTGCCCGAGGTCGGCCGCGTCAGCGTCCCAACGAGGGAGAGGAGCGTCGACTTCCCGGACCCGTTCGGCCCGAGCACCATGGAGACCCGCCCTGCCTCGAAGCTGGCGCTCACGCCGACGAGCGCCCGCACCGGGCCGTACGTCTTCGTGACCGCCCGCAGCTCCACGCGCGCACTTGCCTTCGACTCGAGCACGCTGCCATTCAACACGGAGCGGGCAGACAACGAGAGATTTTCGCTGTGACCGACGCGGCCCACGCACATGGTGCGCGGTAACGCTTGCCCGGAGGAGCGGAGCATGTCCGAAAACGTTGGCCTCGGAGAGAACCTGCTATTCTTCGAGCCATGACTGCTGCGCCAGCCCTCCTAGGAGAGGAGCTTCCGCTCATCCAGAAGCTGCGGCAGGCTGTGGAGGGGGCTCTCGAGGGCAAGGCGGACGCCGTCGAGCTCGCGCTCGTCGCGCTCCTCGCACGCGGACACCTCCTCATCGAAGACGTGCCCGGCGTCGGCAAGACGACCCTCGCGCGCGCGCTTGCGCGTGCCGTCGGCGGCGAGCTGCGACGCGTGCAGTTCACATCCGACCTCCTGCCGAGCGATGTCATCGGCGTCTCGGTCTACGACCAGCGCAACGCCGAGTTCGTCCTCCGTCAGGGACCCATCTTCGCGAACGTCCTCCTCGCCGACGAGATCAACCGCGCGAGCCCGCGTACGCAGTCCGCGCTGCTCGAGGGCATGAACGAGGCGCAGGTCTCCATCGACGGGCAGACCATCCCCCTGCCCGACCCGTTCTTCGTCATCGCCACGCAGAACCCGCAGGACTTCGCCGGCACCTTCCCCCTGCCCGAGTCGCAGCTCGATCGCTTCATCCTCCGCCTGCGGATCGGCTACCCGCCGCCGCAGGTGGAGATGCGCCTCCTCCTCGACGGCCACACCGACACCGCGCGCGACGTCCCCGTCGTGCTGGACCCGGCGCGCCTGGTCGCGCTTCAACGGCAGGTCGACCGCATCTCGATCGACAACGCGCTCATCACGTACCTGCATGGTCTCGTCAACGCGACACGCACCTCGCCGGTGCTCTCGCTCGGCGCCTCGACGCGCGGCGCGATGGCGCTCGGCAAGGCGGCGCGCGCGCGCGCTCTCGTTCGCGGCCGCAGCTACTGCATCGCCGACGACATTCACGACCTCGCGGTACCCGTGCTCGCGCACCGCATTCGCCTCGCCACCCATGCCGACGGTTTCGTTCCTTCGCGCGACGAGGCCGAGGCCGCCGTGCGCGACATCGTCGCGCGTGTCCCCGTTCCCCTCTGAGGAGGCGGCATTACCGATGCCGGACAACCCCGCCTCGCCACCTGCCGCCCGCACGAGCGAGCGGAAACCCCCGTCGCGCCTCCAGCAACGGCTCGCGAAGTTCCGTCCGCCGCGGAAGCTGAAGTTCACGCGCGAAGGGAAGTTCTTCGTCGGCATCACGCTCGGCGTCGGCTTCGCCGCGATCAACACCGGCAACAACCTCCTCTACCTGCTCCTCGGCATGCTGCTCGCGCTCATCATCGTGAGCGGCCTCATGAGCGAGCTGAGCCTGCGTGACCTCACGGTCGTGCGTCGCCTGCCGATGCGCGCCCAGGTCGGTCGCCCGCATCTCGTCGAGATCGAGGTCTTCAATCACAAGGGTCGCGTGCCCTCGTACGCGATCGAGGTCGAGGACCTCCGCGCGGGACAGCCCGCCGACAAGCGGTGCTTCTTCCTCAAGATCTCTCCGAAGAGCGCGCAGGTCGCGGCGTACCGGAGAACCCCGGCCAGGCGCGGACGCGACAAGCACGTCGGCTTTCGCATCGCGACGCGCTTTCCGTTCGGGCTCTTCGAGAAGTCGCGCGAGGTGCCGGCCGAAGGCGAGCTCATCATCTATCCCGCGGTGGACCCCGTGAACCTCCCGGTCATGACGGCGGGTCGCTACTCCGGTGGTGACGCCGCGTTCGGACGCGGCCACGGCGACGATTACTTGGGGCTCAAACTATTGCGCGAAGGGGAGGACCCGCGCGACATCCACTGGCGGAAGAGCGCGGCCGCCGGGCAGCTCGTCGCTCGGGAGCGCGCGCGCGAGGCGCGGCCCGACGTCGTCCTCCCGCTCGACGTCATCCGCCCCGACGACGCGAAGGACGAGTGGTTCAACGCATTCGAGCGCAAGATCCGCGACGTCGCCTCGCGCGCGGTGGCGCACGTGAAGCGCTTCGATGCCGTCACCATCAGGACGACCTCCGCCGACGCCGTCCGCGCCGATCGTTCCACCGGCGCCGACCCGCTCCTCCGCTTCCTCGCGCTCATCGAGTCGGTGCCGAAGAGCGCGGCGCAGGCGGCGCTCAAAGCCAAATCCGAGACGCGCTCAGCGGCCCTCGAGGTCGTCGCGCCGCCGTCGAAGCCGAAGCCGAAGCCGCCGACCGAGACGGCGGCCGAATGAGGTTCGGTCTCGTGCATCGCATCATGACCGACGCGCTCGCCGCACTCGGCGTGCTCGCGGTCGTCAACACGGCGTCGATGTCGCCGTGGACCACCGCGTTCGTGCTGCTTGGTCTCGGCCTGGCGCTCGCCATCCCCGAGGGTTGGCAGAGCAAGCCTGCGCTCCGGCACCTCGCGACCATCGGTCCGCTCACGCTCTTCGCCGTGCAAGGCGTGCGTCTGCTGGCGGGTCGCCCGGCGCTCGACATCGCCGTCGAGTTCGCCGCCATCCTCCAGATCATCCGCCTCGCGACCCGCCGCGGCGCCGCGCACGACCAGCAGATCATCGTCCTCGCGCTCCTCCACTTCGTCGCCGGCACGGTGCTCGGGGGAGGGCTCTCGTACGGCCTATGCTTCCTCGGCTTCCTCGTGGTCGCGCCAGGGGCGCTCGTGCTGAGCCATCTCCGGCGCGAGGTCGAGGGCAACTACCGCCAGGGCGCGCGCGATCGAACGGGCCTCCCCGTCGACGTCCCGCGCATCCTGCGCAGCCGGCGCGTCGTGGGTCGCGGGTTCCTCGCGACCACCTGCCTGCTCTCCGTTCCCATCTTCCTGTTCACCGCTGCGCTGTTCGTGATGTTCCCTCGCGTCGGGCTCTCGCTGCTCCTCCTCAATCACCCGCAGAAGGGGAGGATGGTCGGGTTCTCCGACCGCGTCGACCTCGGCGAGGTCGGTGTATTGCGCACGGATCCCTCGATCGCCCTGCGCTTCGAGGTGCAGGACCTGCCCGATCCGCCGCCCGCCCGCCTCACGCTTCGCCTCCGCGGCACGGCCTTCGACCGCTACGACGGCCGGCGCTGGGAGCGCACGCAGCGTGACCGTAGTCACGGCACCGACCAGGGCGAGGCGCTCAGCGTCGTGCGTCGACCTACCGGAGGCGATCGGCGCATCACCATCGATCTCGAGCCCATCGATCCGCCCGTCGTCTTCCTTCCGCCGCGCACCGTGGCGCTCCAGATCCGCGTGCAGCAGCAAGCCGTGCTAGGGGAACAGCTGGTGCTGGCGCGCGGTCCCGAAGGCGAGGTCCGCTACCAAGGCTCCGACGCGCACGGTCTCCGCTACGACGCGTACGTCGCCGGTGACCGCGAGCCGATCGTCGAGGTCATGGCCAACGGCGATCGCGGCCGGTACCTCGAGCTCCCGTCCGAGATGCCGGCGCGCATCGCCGCGCTCGCGCACGAGTGGGCCGATGCTCAGCCGACTCCGTACCTCAAGGCGAAGGCCCTCGAGGAGCACCTCAAGCACGACTTCAAGTACGACACCGGTTCGCCGTCCGGCGGCAAGCCACAGCCCGTAGACCATTTTCTCTTCGAGTCGAAGCGCGGGCACTGCGAGTTCTTTTCGACCGCGATGGCCATCATGCTCCGCGAGCTCGGCATCCCGTCGCGCAACGTCACAGGCTTCGTCGGCGGAACGTACAACCGCTTCGGCCGCTACTACGCGGTGCGCGAGGGTGACGCGCACTCGTGGGTCGAGGGCTACCTCGACGACCCGATCCGCGGTTGGGTGACGTTCGATCCCACGCCGACCTCCGGCGCGCAGCCGCTCCAGGAGACCTCGGGCGCGTACGTCTACATGCGCGACCTCGTCGAGGCGCTTTCGCAGCGTTGGAACCGGTACGTCATCGGCTACGACCTCAAGCAGCAGGTCCGCATCTTCGAGGACATCAGCCGTGGCTACGAGCGCATGCGCGCCAGGACCGGCACGAACAAGGGCCTCGCCGAGCGCGTCACGCGCGGGCCGGTGCTGGTCGGCGTCGTACTGGTTGGCGCGCTCGCGGGCTACGTCCTCTGGAAGAGGAGGCGCAAGCCGAAGGAGAAGACAGGCGAGGCGATCGAGCGACCGCGCATCGACGCCAAGCAGGAGGCGGCAACGGCGCTCTACCGTGCGCTGGAGATGGCGCTGATCACGCAGGGCATCTCGCGCCCAGCTTCGCTCCCGCCGCTGCGCCATGCCGAGGATCTTGCCGCGAAGGACCATCCGCTCGCCGACGACGTGATGGTGCTCACGCATCGCTACCTGGAGGCGCGCTTCGGCGGCAACGTCCTGAGCGACGACGCCGCAAAGGAATTCGAGAAGAAGGTCCGCGAGATCCGCACGTACAAGCCTCCGCCGCCTCCGGCCGCGCCCACTTCGCCGGCCGCGGGCGCGTAGTCGAGAGTCACGAGAGGCGCGGAGGCGCGGCGCGATCTCAGGCGCGACCTGCCAGGCCGCGGTAACCCGGAAAGGTCGCGGCGACCTGCTTCGAAAGTGCTCCGAGCCTCCGAGCCGTCGGTGAATCTCGTGCTGGACCACACGGGACGCGCGCGGTCAGTTGGAGAGGGCGCCGTCGAACTTCAGGTGCTCGCCTTCGCGCGTGACCTTCAGGTGCGTGCCCGGCGGGTACATACCCGCGATCACGTTCTTCGCCAGCGGGTCCTCGAGGTACTTCTGGATCGCCCGCTTCAGCGGACGCGCTCCGTACTGAGGATCCCACCCCACCTCCGCGAGGTAGTCCTTCGCCTCCGGCGTGAGCGCGATCTCGATCTCGCGCTTGCGCAGGCGATCGGCGAAGCGCTCCAGCTGGATGTCGATGATCTTGTGCATCTGCTCCCGCTCAAGCCGCTGGAACACCACCATGTCGTCGAGGCGGTTGAGGAACTCAGGGCGCATCACCTTGCGCACGTCGTCGAGCACGGCCCGCTCGATGAGCGCGCGCTTGTCCTCGGCGGCCAAGTCGCGATCCTCGATGGCCTGGATGTGCTGCGAGCCGATGTTGCTCGTCAGGATCACGATGGTGTTCTTGAAGCTAACCGTCCGACCCTGACCGTCAGTGAGGCGCCCGTCGTCGAGAACCTGCAGGAGCACGTTGTAGACGTCGGGATGGGCCTTCTCCACCTCGTCGAAGAGGATGACCGAGTACGGGCGGCGCCGCACCGGCTCGGTCAGCTGCCCGCCCTCCTCGTAACCGATGTACCCGGGCGGCGCGCCGATGAGGCGACTCACCGTGTACTTGTCGTGGAACTCGCTCATGTCGAGGCGGATCATCGCGCGCTCGTCGTCAAACAGGTACTCGGCGAGCGCACGCGCGAGCTCGGTCTTGCCGACGCCCGTGGGGCCGAGGAAGAGGAAGCTGCCGATGGGGCGCTTCTCGTCACCGAGCCCCGCGCGTGAGCGACGCACCGCATTCGACACCGCGACCAGCGCCTCCTCTTGCCCGACGACGCGGGCGCGCAGACCGTCCTCCATGCGCAGGAGCTTCTGCATCTCGCCCTCGAGCATCTTGCTCACGGGAATGCCGGTCCATTTTGCGACGATCTCCGCGATGTCCTGATCGGTGACCTCCTCCTTGAGGTACTGGGTCTTCTCCTGGACCTTCGCGAGATTGCGCCGGAGCTCCTCGATCTTCTTCTCGAGCTCGGGGATCTTGCCGTAGCTGATCTCCGCGGCCTGTCCGAGATCGCCGGCACGCTGCGCCTGCTCGGCGGTGACGCGCATCTCCTCGAGGCTCGCCGAGGCCTTGCGCACCTCATCGATGACCTCCTTCTCGCGCATCCACTGCGCCTTCATGCCGTTCATCTGCTCTTCGAGATCGGAGATCTCCTTGCGAAGGTCGTGGAGGCGCGCCTTGCTCGCGCCATCACGCTCCTTCTTGAGCGCCTCCTGCTCGATCTGGAGCTGCGTGAGTCGACGCTGCACGACGTCGATATCGGTCGGCAGACTGTCGATCTCCATCTTGATCTTCGCGGCCGCCTCGTCGACGAGGTCGATGGCCTTGTCGGGCAGGAAGCGGTCGGAGACGTAGCGATCGGACAGCGTGGCCGCAGAGACCAGCGCAGCGTCCTGGATCTTGATGCCGTGATGGACCTCGTAGCGCTCCTTGAGGCCGCGGAGGATCGCGATGGTGTCCTCGACGGTCGGCGGCGAGACAATCACTGGCTGGAAGCGACGCTCGAGCGCCGGATCCTTCTCGATGCGCTTCTTGTATTCGTCGAGCGTGGTGGCGCCGATGCAGCGCAGCTCGCCGCGCGCAAGCGCGGGCTTCAGCAAGTTCGCCGCATCCATCGCGCCTTCGCCGCCGCCTGCGCCGACGATGGTGTGGATCTCGTCGATGAAGAGGATGATGCTCCCCGCGCCCGCCTCGACCTCCTTGAGCACCGCCTTCAGGCGATCCTCGAACTCGCCGCGGTACTTCGCGCCGGCGACGAGCGCGCCCATGTCGAGCGCAGCGAGCCGCTTGTTCTTCAGCGACTCGGGCACGTCACCTCGCACGATCCGCATCGCGATGCCCTCCACGATCGCGGTCTTGCCGACGCCGGGCTCGCCGATGAGGCACGGGTTGTTCTTCGTTCGGCGCGAGAGCACCTGCATGACGCGGCGGATCTCCTCGTCCCGCCCGATGACGGGATCGACCTTGCCCTTGCGCGCGGCGGCGGTGAGGTCGCGGCAGTACTTGTCGAGGGCCTGGAACTTCCCCTCAGGATCGCGGTCGGTCACGCGCTGCGCGCCGCGCACGCTGGCGAGGGACTTGAGGAGGCGATCGGCGGTCACGCCGCCCGACGCCTCGAAGGCCGCCTGCATCTCGCGATCAGCCTTCGCGAGCGCGAGCACGAAATGCTCCACGGAGATGTAGTCGTCCTTCAGCGCCTTCGCCTCGTCCTCGGCCTTGCGCAGCACCTCCATCGTGCGGCGCGACATGCTCGGCTCGGCGGCACCGCCTCCGACCTTCGGGAGCTTGTCGAGATAGGCGTCCATCCGCTGCTCGAGCGCGACCGGATCTCCTCCGGCTTTCTGGAAGAGGGGAAGGGCAGTACCGCCGTCCTGCGCGAGCATCGCACGCATGAGGTGCTCGGGAACGAGCTCGGGATTACCGCGGCGAGCAGCGAGGTCGATCGCCTCGCGGAACGCCTCGTGGCTCTTGGTGGTCAGTCGGTCGGGTCGCATGCACGTGACTTAATCACGGGCACATCGCATGCAATGCGACTTGCGGCAGAGACCGCAGCGAGACCGCTACGCACGGCGAGAGCGCCCATCCGTCAAGCCCTGGAGGTTCAAGATGGTCCGCATTGCGAGGTCGCTGCCTCTGCGCCTCGCATCGGAGCTCGACCTCGCCTCATGACACCACCCAACCCTCGACGTACCCGCGGCTTGGCGGCCCATCCCTCTCGTCTCGCGAACGCTAGATGTCCAGGTTGCGGACGTTGAGCGCGTTCGTCTCGATGAAGTGGCGGCGCGGCTCGACCTGGTCGCCCATGAGGATGGTGAAGATCTGGTCGGTCTGCACCGCATCGTCGAGGCGGACCTGCAACATCACGCGCGCGTTGGGATCGAGCGTGGTCTCCCAGAGCTGCTCGGGATTCATCTCGCCGAGACCCTTGTAGCGCTGGATGTGCCAGCCCTTGCGACCGCGCTGATCGATGAACTCCCACAGCGCGTCGGAGTCCTCGAGCTCGGTCTCGGGCTTCCCCGCGCCCTCGGCGGCCTCCTCGCCCTCGTCGGCCGCGGCGGCGCCAGTGGCCTTCGGGGTGGTCTGCGCGAAGTAGGGCGCGGGGCCGATCGAGCGGACGTCCTGCTCGATCGAGTAGAGCTCCTCGTACTCCGCGGACTCGACGAGCGCCCAGTCGATCACCGTCTCGCGCGCCGCGGACCCGGGGCGCGGCTTGATGTGCAGCGAGGACGCGCCATGCTCGGCCTCGGGCACGATCTCGATGGTGAGCGGGAAGATGTCGGGGTACTTCTTCTCGAGGCGCGCACGGATGAGCGGCACCGCCCGCTCCACCTTTTCGCGATCGCGCAGCTCGGTCTTGCCGATGCCGCTCGCCTTGAGCACGGCGGCGACGATCTTCGCGTCGGCCCGGCGCTCGATCTTGGAGAGCGCACGGCGGAACATGCGGAGGCGCTCCGAGAGCTTGAGCAGCGGCTCGCCCGCGAGCTTCGGTCCCTTCGACGCGCGCACGGTGAGACCGCCGACGCCCTGCTCGAGGAAGAAGCGATCGAGCGCGCCCTGGTCCTTCATGTAGAGCCCCTTCTTGCCCTTACCCACGCGATAAAGCGGGGGCTGCGCGATGTAGAGGTATCCCTTCTCGAGGATCTCCGGCATCTGGCGATAGAAGAACGTGAGCAGCAGCGTGCGGATGTGACTGCCGTCGACGTCGGCGTCGGTCATCAGCACGATCTGGTGGTAGCGCAGCTTCGTGATGTCGAAGCTCCCGCCCTGCTCGGGGCTACCGATGCCGCAACCGAGCGCGGTGATCAGCGTCCCGATCTCGGCGGACGACAGCATCTTGTCGAGGCGCGCGCGCTCCACGTTGAGGATCTTGCCCTTCAGCGGGAGAATCGCCTGGGTCTTGCGGTCGCGGCCCTGCTTGGCCGAGCCACCTGCGGAGTCTCCCTCGACGATGTAGAGCTCGCTCGACTCCGGGTCCTTCGACTGGCAGTCGGCCAGCTTGCCGGAGAGGCTCGTGTAGTCCATCGTGCCCTTGCGGACGATCTCGCGGGCCTTGCGCGCGGCCTCACGGGCCTTCGCAGCCATGATCGTCTTCTCCACGATCTTGCGCGCGGTCGCGGGATTTTCCTCGAAGAACGCGCCGAGCTTGTCGCCCATCACCGCTTCGACGGCGGTCTTCGCCTCGCTCGAGACCAGCTTGTCCTTCGTCTGCGAAGAGAACGACGGGTCCTGCAGCTTGACGCTGATGACCGCGGTGAGGCCCTCGCGGATGTCCTCACCGGTGAGGCCGTTCTTGACCTCCTTGAAGAGGTTCGAGCTCGCGCCGTAGGCGTTGAAGACACGCGTGAGCGCGCCCTTGAAGCCGGTCAGGTGCGTGCCGCCGTCCTTGTTGTGGATGTTGTTCGTGTACGGGAAGATCTGCTCCGCGTACGTCGAGTTCCACTGGAGCGCGACCTCGACGGTGACGGGCGTCCCGTTCTCCGCAGGCACGTCGGCGATGATGTGCACGACTTTGTCGTGAACGGGCTCCTTCGTCTTGTTCAGGTGCTCCACGAACTCGCGGATGCCGCCCTTGTACTCGAAGGTCTCGTTGCGCCCCTCGCCGCGCTCGTCGGTCAGCGTGATGACGAAGCCGGCGTTGAGGAACGAGAGCTCGCGCAGGCGGCTGGCCAGGATGTCGTAGCTGAACTCGGTGCTCGGGAAGATCAAGGCGTCGGGCTTGAACGTGGTCTTCGTGCCCGTCTTGTCGGTGTCGCCGATCACGGCGAGTGGCGTGAAGGGAACGCCGCGCCGATACTCCTGGAGATAGACGTGGCCCTCTCGCTTGATCTCGACCTTGAACCACTCGCTGACCGCATTGACGGCGCTGACGCCGACGCCGTGCAGACCGGCAGAGACCTTGTAGCTGGAGTGGTCGAACTTGCCGCCGGCGTGGAGAACCGTGTGCACGACCTCCGCTGCGCTGATGTCGCGACCAAGCTTCAGCGACTGCTCGATGTGCTTGCCCGTCGGGATCCCGCGACCGATGTCCTCGACCGTCACCGAGCCGTCGAAATGCACCGTCACGTCCATGCGCGAGCAGTGACCGCCGAGATGCTCGTCGACCGAGTTGTCGACGACCTCCCACACGAGGTGGTGGAGCCCCTCACCGCTGTTCACGTCACCGATGTACATGCCGGGCCGCTTGCGAACGGCCTCCAGTCCTTCGAGGACGGTGATGCTCTCGCTCCCGTAGTTCGAGGGCGGAGTACTGGGCGTGGGAACCGAGACGTCGTTGGTCATGCGTAATTCCGTTTGATTGGACCGTTTGAAGGCCCACCCCACACGTCGAGCTTCCGCGTTTATTTCTAGCGCGGTGGAGAGGGTGGTTCGATCGCACCGAAGGGCGCTCGCCAGGGGGATGGGGAGTATACGTCGCAGGCCCCCTTCTCGCAAGCCTAAAGCTCGTCACTTGTGGCGCATTTTCAAGCACTTAGCTTCGTCAGACGGCGACGATCGAGCCCGACCGGACGACGAAATCGCGGCGCGCGGATCCGTCGTCGCCGGTGTCGATGAGCTCGGGCCTGGTGGTGGTGAGAAACACCTGTCCGCGCTGCTCGCGGAGGAACGAGAAGAGGGCGGCGGTACGGGCCCGATCCAGCTCGCTCGACACATCGTCGAGGAGGAGGATGGGACGCACGCCGCGGGCTTGACCGACGACCTCGATCTCCGCCGACTTGAGGGCGAGCGTCACTGCGCGATGCTGCCCCTGCGAGGCGACGCCGCGCACCGGATGCCCGTCGATCGCGAGCGCGAGATCGTCGCGATGCGGCCCGACTCCCGCGCTGCCTCGGCGCAGATCGGAGACGCGGCGGCTCCGCAGCGCCTCGCGAAAATCGTGCTCGTCCACCGGCGCCGACGGCGCGTACTGCGAGGCCAGCGTGAGCTCCGGCGCCGCGATGCGCCGGAACGCCTCGATCGCCTTCGCCGACACGAGCTCCGCGGCCCGCGCGCGATGGGCCATCACGCCGAGGCCGTGCCGCACCACGAGCGTCTCCCAGTCGTCGAGATCGGTGGCGCCGGTGCCGCGCGTCTCGAGCGCACGCTGCCGCTCCTTCAGCGCGCGCGTGTAGGCCTCGAGGTCGGCCATCGATTGCGGGACGATGTAGAGCGAGGTCCGGTCGAGCAGCCGCCGGCGCTCCGCGCTCGAGCCCATGGAGAGCGTCATCTCCCCGGGATGAAACACTACGATCGGCGTGCGCACGGCATACGCCGCGAGGGAAGGCGGGCGCTTGTCGTCGATGCGTACGAGCCGCGATCCGGTCTTCAGCCCCACCGACTGGATGCGCGGATCGCCGTCGTCGCGAAGCGCTGCGCGGATGCTCGCGAGCTCGGCACCGAAGCCGACGAGCTCCCCGAGCTTCGACGTCCGGAAGCTCTTCGACGTGGCGGCGACGTAGAGCGCCTCGAGCAGGTTCGTCTTCCCCTGCCCGTTGTCGCCCGACACGACGTTGAAGCGCTCTCCCGGCTGGAGGTCGACCGCCGCGAGATTACGGAACGACCGCACCTGCAGATGCTCGACGTGGAGCGGCCGCCCTTGCACGGAGACGCTTCAGATGCGCATCGGCATGACGACGGCGAGGAACTGGCGATCCGACGTCGTGGTGGCGCCTGCGGGGCGCAGCACGGCGGGGTCGAGCTCGCCCGAGAGCGAGATCGCCACTTCGTCGTCGGTCACGGACGCGAGCACGTCGAGGAAGTACTTCGCGTTGAAGCCGATGCTCATGTTCGGGCCCGCGTATTCGACGGGGATCTCGTCGAAGCCGTCACCGCTCTCCGGGGACTCGCTGGTGATGCGCATCGAGCCCTTCGTCAGCGAGAGCTTCACGCCACCCGTACGCTCGCTGGCGGCTACGGAGACGGCCTTCAGCGCATCGGCGAAGGCGTTGCGCGGCGCCCGAACGATCTTGTCGCTGCTCGCGGGGATGACCTGCGAGTACGGGGGGAACTGCGCGTCGACGAGCTTCACGCTGAACGTCATGCCAGCGCCCTGGAAGAACGCGCTCGACCCGCTCTGCGTGATCAGGAGCTCGGGCTTGCCCTTCTCGCCGTTGCCGGGGCCTTCGGCGAGCATCTCGTCGCACAGGCGGCGCAGCTCGTGGATGGCCTTCAGCGGAATGAGCATCGTCGCCGACGCCTGGCGACCTATGACCTTCACGTCGACCTTCGACAGGCGATGACCGTCCGTGGTGACCATGCGAACGGTGTCGCCTTCCCACTCGAACAGCGCCGAGTTCAGGTGCGCCCGCGTCTCGTCGGTCGAGATCGAGAAGTGCGTCTTGGCGATCAGCTCGGCCAGCACGTCGACCTCGAGGGCGAGGGTCGGCGAGCCTTCGGCGGGCTGCGGCAGGGGCGGGAAGTCGTCGCCCGGCATGCCACGAAGCGTGTAGCGGCGCGCGCTGCCCGCGGCCTTCAGCGTGGTCGTCGCGTTGTCCTGCGTCGCGATCACGATCGGTCCGTCGGGCATCATCTTCACGCGCTCGAAGAGATCCTTCGCCGAGACCGCGACGCTGCCCGGCTTGCTCACGTCCGCGTTCACGCGGCCGAGCAGCGACAGGTACAGGTCGGTCGCCGCGAGCCGCAGCGCGTTTGGCCCCTCGACCGCAAGCAGCACGTTCGCCAGCACCGGCATCGTGCTCTTGCGCTCCGCCACGCCCTGCATGCGCGCGACGATCTTCAGCAAATCCTTCTTGGCGACCGTGAGCTCCATGGCGTGTCTCCGTCCGAACGAGGCTGCGAAGTGCCCGGGTTACGCGTCGGGGTCAAGGGTCAGCGACAGCCAAGGCCTCGGCTCGGAACCTCGGGCTCCCGGAGCGCGGGCCGCCCGGAGCGCGGGATTGGAGAGGGAGAGGTATTTAAGTTTAAAGATAGTCGTACTAGAGCCTGTGGATTCTGGGGATAACCCGCGGAGCCCAACCATTCCGGACGGTTGAGATACAATCCCTCTGGGGACTCGCAGCGGGACAATCCGCCCGGGGGTCGTGGAAGGAATTGTCCCACTCCGTCTCCCCAGCGAGCACACCTTCGTCTCCCCATGGCTTTGAGGCACTTTGCCCCCAATCCCGACCAGGATGGGTCAGACTGGCTTGTTGCGGACGGTACGTCTCGTTTTCGTTGTTGTTTTCGCCGGCTCGGCCGCGAACGTTCTCGCCACATCGTCGATCAGCTCGCGACGCGCCTTCTCGTAGGTCTTCGGGCCGACGCTGCCGTCCTGACGCCCCAGCTCGAGGGCCTCCAGCGCCCCCAGGAGCTGCTGTCGCTCGCGTTTGGTATCGCGGGGCGCCGCCTTGCGCGCGCCCAGCACGATGCCCGTCACGAGGCCGCTCAGCGCGAGGAACGTGGCGACCACCTTGCCGGGGCCCTCGGTGGGAAGCCCGCGGATCGTGATCTTGATCGACTTCGCGGGGGGCTCCTCGCGGCGGAACTGTTTCTCGGCGATGAGCGCGCGCTGACCGAGCCCATCGTTCGAGGGTTTCGTCTTGTCGAAGCCCTCGACCTCCATGTCCATGCCCTTCGACGCCGGCGCGATGACGCGCGCCGCGGCGAGGTTCGGCACCATGCCTACCTCGAATGCGACCTCGGCCTCACCGGCGTAGGGCACCTGCCACTTGAACTCGATCACGTGCTGGCCGGGGCCGAACGTGCCGCGGAGCTTCACGCCCTTCGTCGGCACGGGATCGGCGCCCACGTCGGTCATGCCCTGCTGCGTGGCGAACGCGGTGAAGTTCTCGGGCAGCGCGATGACCACGTCCTTCGGGACCCACGCGCTCTTGCCGAAATTATAGATGCGGATCGCCTGCTGGATCTGGACGCGATCGTCCTTCACCTCCGTGTAAATCATGTTCTGCGAGACGATGAGCGCCTGCTTCACGTCGCTCGTCACCGGGTAGACGTGCAGGAGCCCGCGCATGCCGCCCTTCGGTCCGAGGCCGAACGGCGTGACCGAGAACGTGGCGCCGTCCTTCAGCACCATCGGGCGGTACGCGACGCCGCTGCCGGTCTCGAGATCCTTGAAGCGCGCGACGCCCGCGTCGTCGGACATGAGCGTGACGCGCTTCTTGCTCTCACCCTTGGCGACCGAGTTGTAGAGGATGCCGAGCGTGACCTCGGTGCGACCGAGGGGACGTCCCGTGGGGTCGGCGATCTGGATCTCGATGGTGCCCTTCGGTGCGCTCGGGTCCTCCATCACTCCGTCCTGCGGGGGTTCCTCGGTGCCGCCGTTCTGCGGCTGACCGCGCCCGGGGCTGCCGTGCGGATCGGCCTGGCCGGGCTGCGCGTGCGGGCCCTCGCCGCCGTCGTCGTCCTGGTCGCCGCCTTGCGGCATCGGCGGATGCCCGGCCGGTACCGCCGCGTTGGGATCGATGGGGCCCGGGCCGCGCGGCTGTTGCGCGCGGGCGTCGGCGGCGGCGAGGAGCGTCGTGAGCGCCACGAAGCCGAGGGAAACGAGCAGCTCACGCTTCATCGACGCTCTCCTTCGCGGGCGCTTCGGCCTGCGCCGCGAGCGAGGTCCCGCACTTCTTGCAGAACGTCGCATCGGGCTCGTTCGACGCGGCGCACTTCGGGCACGCCACGCGCGCCTCCCTGGGCGGCGCGGCCTTCGCCACGACGATATCGTCGTCCTCTTCTTCGTCAGCCTCGTCGTCGATCACGGGCGCCAAAGCCTTCACCGGAGGCTTCGCGTCCCGGTACCCGGCGTCGATGACGCCCGCCTCGACGAGGAACGCGTGCGCGGCGCTCTCGGCCTGCGGACGATGCGGCTCGAGGGAGGCGTCCATCCGCTTGAGGACCTCCTTGAGCTCGCCGCGGTACGTGTTCGACAGCTGATCGTGATCGTCGGCCTCGAGCTTGCCAAGGGCGCGCTCGTTGTCGAGATCCTTGAGCGCGCGCACGAGCATGCGTTTGCGCGAGGAGAGCGCGTCGACCGCATGGGCCGTGGCGTCGAGAGCCTCGAGCTCGGGAGAGAGCGCCGCGTCACCGCTGAGCACCCTCAGGCTCGCCCAGAACAGCGAGATCACACCGAGGAGCATGCCCGCCGCGAGGATCAGGATGGCCATCGAGGGCCCGATCACCACGCCGACCACGAGCGCCGTCGCCGCCGTGACCAGCGGTAGACCCACCGCGACGCCGCGCGCGATGCGCCGCTCGTCGAGGTCGGCCTTCACGTCGCGAACGGCCGTGCTCCTGGCTGCGCTCTTTTCTTCCACGGTAGCTTGCTCAGCCATCGAGATCCTTCAGCTCCGCGTCGATCCTGTCGTCGTAGGCGTCGCGTTTTCCGTCTGCGGGCGCGTCGGGGCCGGGGGGCTTCGTACCCCCGGTGCCACCTGGGGGCGGCGCCCCGTCGTTCGAGCGCCAGCGCCGGAGGAGCACCCCGAGGCCCAGCCCGGTGCCGACCAGCGCGACGATCGGCACCGCATAGATCGCGCGCATGACGCCCGTGTTCGGCGGGATGGCGAGCGAGGCGGTGCCGAACTCCTTCACGTAGTCGTCGATGATCTTCTCTGGCGAATCACCCTTCGCGAGCCGGGCGCGCAGGCGGGCGCGGGTCTGGGTGGCGCCGGGGTACCCGTCGTCGCACGCGCACGACGAGAGCAGCTCGCGCGGGCACGTCCCGCACATGCAGCGCAGCTGTCCGAAAACCTGCCGCTCCGCCATGTTCTCGATGTGCACGCTCCCGGATTGCTGGGATCCCGTGGTCTGCGCGAACGCGGGTACGGGCATGAGCGCGAGGCAGATGCCGAGCGTGATGCTCGCCGTGATGGCGCCCGCGCCGCGGGCGACCTGCCAGACCCTCGACTCCTGTGGCTCGAGCTCCGGCCACATGCACAGCAGGCTGCCGCAGATCAGGATCAGGCAGCCGAACCAGATCCATCCGACCAGTGGATTCAGGTGGATCTGGAGCGAGGCCACCTTGGTCTCGGGGTTGATGCTGCCCACGACGAGGTAGAGGTCGTCGCGCAGCGAGTGCAGCATCGCGACCTCGGTGGTCGGCGAATCGGGCATCTTCTTGTAGATGAACTTCGCGGGGGAGAGCTGGCCGATCTCCTTGCCGTTCTCGAACACCTTCACGTCCGCGAAGACCATGCGCTTGCTGTTGTCGACCTCCATGCGCGAGCCGACGTACTGGATGGTCAAGCGCTCGACCTGGTAGGTCTCGCCCTGCTTGATCGAGGTCTCGCGATCGACCGTCCACGACTTCCCGGTGAAGCCGAGGAACATGAGCACGATGCCGAGGTGGACGATGTAGCCGCCGTAGCGGCGGCGCCCGCTCGCGGGCAGCGACGCCATCGAGTAGATGAACCCCGGAAGGAACCCGGCGTACCACAGGATCTTCGGGGTCTTCTCCGCGCCCGTCTTCAGGCGGGAGCGGTAGAGGAGCGAGAACTCCTGGATGATGACCGCGGCGTTGAAGATCGCGAGCGAGAAGCCGAGCACCGGCGTGACGGCGTTGAACGCCTGGAGCAGCTTGCCCATGATGCCGCCGTAGAGCGGCGGCGCCCAGACCACGGCCGGGAAGCCCATCCACTTGCCGAGCACGAAGTGCACGGCGACCGCGCCGAAGCCCATGCCCACCGGGATCATGAAGTTCTTCTTCAGCTGGTCGGGGCTCGACTTCTTCCAGCCGAACAGCGTGCCGACGCCCATGAGGAAGAACACGCCGAGCCCGAGCGGCTGGAGGAACGCGTTGTAGATCGGCGGACCGACCGACACCTTCTCCTTCCAGAACGCCTCGCTCACCATGGGAAAGGTGGTGAAGACGAGGACGAAGAACATGACGGTCAGGAGGCCGTAGTTGTTCAGGAGGAACGTGAACTCGCGCGACCAGATCGAGTCGAACTTGGGCCGGGTGGTGCGGAGCTGGAGCCCCTTCGTCATCCGCCGGAAGACCAGCTCGACCGCGGCGAACACCGCCGCTCCCGCCAGCACGCTGAACGCGCCGATGCGGATCATGGAGTGCTTCATCGCGGACTGCGCGATCTCGTCGGTGCCAGCGCCGCTCAGCGCGTCGAGCGGGGTGCCCGCGAGCTTCGAGGAGATGACCCATGCCGTGATGAGCGCGCTCATCGTGACCCAGCCCGTGACGATGGCTGCGCTACGCAGCTGCTGCGTGGGCTTGAGATCGCGGAGCTCGGGCCAGCGGTAGAGGATCAGCGTGAAGCAGAACGCCCCCACCAGGCAGAGGAAATAGAGGAAATAGTCGCCGATCGACGACTGCGCGAAGGAGTGGACGCTCGCGATGACGCCGGAGCGCGTCAGGAACGTGCCGAAGATCGTCATGAAGAACGTGAGGCAGATGAGGAACACGTTCCACACCTTCAGCATCCCGCGCCGCTCCTGGATCATCACGGAGTGCACGAATGCCGCGAGCGTGAACAACGGCATGATGGCCGCGTTCTCGACGGGATCCCACGCCCAGTAACCGCCCCAGCCGAGCTCCTCGTACGCCCAGAGCATGCCGAGCGTATTGCCGATCGCGAGGAACAGCAGCGCGAAAAGCGTGAACTTGCGGCAGGCCGTGATCCACTCGGTGTCGAGCCGGCCCGTGACGAGCGCGGACACCGCGAACGCGAACGGGATCGAGCAGCCGACGAAGCCGATGTAGAGGCTCGGCGGGTGGATGATCATGTAGAAGTTCTGGAGGAGCGGGTTCAACCCTTCTCCATCGGGCCGCGCCCCGGCGACCCCCGTGGCGAACGGATTCGCGGCGAACGCCATCAGGACGCAGAAGAAGATCACGATCCCCATGAGGGTCGCGATGATGTACGGCTGCAGCTCCAGGTACTTCTTGCCGAGCGTGAAGACGCACACGCCGATGTACAGGCTGAGCAAGAACAGCCACCAGAGCAGTGACCCGTCCTGCCCGCCCCAGAGCGCGGTGAGCAGGAAGATCGTCGCCATGCCTCGGTCCGAGTAGTGCGCGACATAGCGGAGCCGGAAGTCGTGGCTCACGAACGCGTAGGCGAGGCAGAGCACCGCCGTCGCGATGAGCGCGACCGTACCGTAGGCGCCGAAGCGCGCCGCCTGGAGCGTCTTGATGCGCCCGCTCGAGCCCGCGCTCAACGACACCGCGAACGTGTAGCTTGCAGCCACCATCACCGCGAGCAGCAGCAGGAGACCGAAGGACGGAAAATCCCCGGGGCCGTACTTGGCGATGAGCAGCATCAGTTTGGACATTGAGAGGCCTCGGTAGAACGGTGCGTCACGAGCACGACCACGATCAGAACGAAGAGAGCGCGCGGGCCAACAATCGAGATGCCGTAGAGCTTCCGCAGGAAGAGCCTGCCGCCGCGAGCCGGAAGTCTATCCCGTTGCGAGGCGCGTGGGCCACCCACGCGGCGCTGGTTCTCGTGCAATTCGCGTTCGCGTCGCAGGCGGTGGAGGCGAAGCTGGCGATGATGCCGCGCGCGCTGGGCGGGGAGGAAATATTCCCCGAGGCGCTTGCGATGATCCGCATGCTGGGCGGCGCGCTGTTCTTCCAGGCGATCCTTCGTCTGCGCAAGACGACCGCGACCCCCATCGCACGCGCAGATCATGCGCGGCTCGCCGGTCTGAGCGTGATCGGGATCGCGCTGAACCAGACGCTCTTCCTCATGGGCCTGAGGTGGACGACCCCCTTTTCAGCGTCGATCCTGGGGGCCACCATCCCCATCTTCGCGGCGGCGCTCGCGGTGTTGTTCGGCAAGGAGAAGCTTTCGTGGAGGACCGTCGCCGGCCTCTCGCTGGCTCTCCTGGGGGCACTCTCGCTCGTCGGCAATGGATCCCTCGACCGGGGCGCGATCCTCGTGGCGCTCAACAGCTTGAGCTATGCGGCGTACGTCGTGCTCTCGCGGGACGTGGTGCTGCGCGTCGGCGCCCTGCGGGCGATCGCGTGGATCTTCACCTACGCGGCGTTGCTGTTCTTGCCGTTCGGCCTGCGGGCTCTGCTCGCGCAGCTGCCCGCGCTCACGCCACGCGGGTGGATGTTTGCGCTCTACATCCTCGCGCTGCCTACGATCACGGCCTACCTGCTGAACGCCTGGGCGCTCGCGCGCTCCAGCGCGACGCTCGTGACCGTATACATCTACCTCCAGCCGGTGATCGCCGCGCTGCTTGCGTGGGCGCAGCTCGGCCACGGGATCTCGCGCCGCGCGGGGCTCGCCGCCGTGCTGATCCTCGTGGGGCTGGGCGTCGTCGCCTCGCGCCAACCGGCGAAGCTCCGGGTCGATTCCCCGAGCTAGCGGATAAGCGCGGTGAGCTTGCCGAGGCCTTCCTCGAAGCGATCGCGGGGCTGCGTGGCCCACGAGAGACGGAAGCCGTTCTCCACGCCGAAGAACGAGCCCGCACCCACGAGGACCCCGTGCTCTCCGGCCCAGCCCTCGATGCGCGGCAGGATATCGCCGGCGCCCTCGAGCGTGACGAGGCCGAACAGGCCCGACGCGGGAGCGCTCCAGCGCGCGTTCGGGAGCGTCCTCGCCCACTGCTCGGCGAGCTCGCGCTTGCCGGCGAACAGCGCCTTCGCACGCGTGGCCAGGCGGCCGACGTGGCGCGTCGCGACCGCGCCTCGCGCGGAATGTGCGAGCGGCAAGTGTCCGGCGGTCGCGACCACCGCGCTGTCGGCGCGCGCGACGATCTCGGGCGGCCCGAGCACCCAGCCGATGCGATGCATGCCGAGGCCGTAGCACTTCGTGAGGCTGCCCACGGCGACCACGTTCGCGCCGAGCTTGCGCGCGCTGCCGCGGAAGACGCCGTCCTCCGGGAGGTCGTCGAAGGGGGCGTAGACCTCGTCGACGAGGAGGTACGCGCCGCGCGCCTCGGCGATGGCGGCGAGCTCGCGGAGCGTGGCGGCGGGCACGTTGACGCCCGTCGGGTTGTGATGGTTCGTGACCACGATCACGCGCGTACGCGGCGTGACGGCGGCGGCGACGCGCTCCGGTACCACCGCGAAGCCCTCCTCGGCGCGTCGCTCGTACGTGCGCACCGTGGCGCCGAGGCCCTGCGCGGTGTTGGTGAGCGGCTCGTAGCCCGGGGTCTCGAGCAGCACCTCGTCGCCCGGCGAGAGCATCGCAGCGTAGGCGAGAAAGACCGCGTGCGAGGTCCCGAGCGCGGGCACCACGTCGCCGATGGGGACATCGTTGTAGACGGCAAGCGCCTCACGAAACTCACCGTAAGCGCCCTGATCGTCGAGCGCGGGCTCCGGGACGCCCAGGTCGGACCACGTGGCGTGCGGGATGCCGCTCGATGCGAGGTCGAGGGGCACCTTGCCGTAGAATTTCGTCGCCCACGCGATGTAGCGAACGGGGGCGAACATCGCGCGCTACTTCTTCGCCGCGCTGAAGGTCGCGGTGCGCACCACGGCGGCCGTGAACTCCGACAGCTTCATCGTGCCGTCGACCTTGTCGCCGGTGACGGTCGCGAGGAGCGTGCCGGTGAGGCCGTCGTCCGTGGGGTCCTTGCGGCGGACCGTGGCCGCGAGCGTGTGCCCGTCACTCTTGCCCTCGATGAGCGCGGCGCCGAGCGGGCCGCCTTCGCTGCTGCCCGTGACGCGGCCCTCGGCGTCGACGGCGAGCGAGAGCTCGCCGTCACCGAGCAGCTTGGTGTCGTCGTTCTTCCACTTCACGGCCGCCCAGTCCTTTGCCTCGGGCACGTACATCGTGCCCGCGGAGACGGTGTACTTGCCCTTGAAGCTCGAAGCGCCGCTCTTCGTCGCCCCGGCGGTGGTGCTGGCCGTGGTGCTCGGGAGGGGGCTCGGCCCGGCGCCGGCCTCGGCCATGCCGTCGTCGATCTTCCTCGGACAGCCGGTCAGGGCCAGCAGCGCCAACCCGAGCCCGAGCACGCGGCGCGGCTTCGTCATCCGTTCGCTCCTCCGCTCCTCGTGCGTCCGGTGATCCGCACCGCCATCTCGCCTTCGAGCATCACGAGCTCGCCCCTCGCGATCTCCACTCCGCCCACGCGGAGCACCGCGCCATCGCCGATCTTGCGACCGATCGCGACGACATCTCCCGTGCCGAGCGCTGCCCAGTCGCGCGCGGTCATCTCGACGGTGCCGAGCTCGACCCGCACGACGACCGGCGCATCCTCGAGCACCTCGACGGTCGTCACTTCTGAAGATCGATCATCCGAGGACATGGCGTGCTCCCAGGGGTGGCTCTCGAGCAGACCTCGTAGCACGAGCTGCCCGCCCGCGGCGAGATCGGCCGCGAGCCCGCGCTCGCCGCGTGGCGGTACGAGCGCGATCGCGCCGAGCAGCGCGCCGGAGTCGTCGGGCGCGAGGCGGAGGTTCGTGGGCACGAACGCGTCACCGAGCGCGAGCGCGGCGAGCTCCTCACGCGTCGCGAGCGTGGTGGTGATGACGAGCGGCAGCGCGAGCGGCGCGTCGCCGAGGCGAAGCAGATCTTCGTGCGTGAAGGTCGAGGCGCTCGCGCTCCCGCCTGCGGCGTCGGGCACGCTGACCCGCGCCTCGAACGCCTCGCCGCCCACGACGACGGTGAGCCACGCGGTCGTCACCTCGGTGGCGGCGCCCACGAGATCGCGCGCCAGTGCTGCGCCGGGGCCCGCCGCGATGACCTTGAGCGTGCTGCCGGCATGGGCGCGTCGCAGCGTCGCCGCCAGGACCGCGGCGAACGCCCCGGCCAGCGGCGGCGTCGCGATGCGCGAGGCGTCGGTGATCTTCGGCGCGCGCTGACGGAGCGCCTTGGCGGTGAGCGCGGCGCCCAGCGCGCCGTCGACCTCGACGAGGAGCCGCCGCGCCGTGCTGCGCTCCCCGGCGGGCGCGAGGAGGACTCCGATCGCGTCGTCGGCGCCGCGAGGCGGCTCGGCGGGGCGGATGCGACGCACGCGGATCTCGACGCGGTCGTCCACGATCTCTCCCAGCGCGCTCGCGACGCCTTCGAGTCGCACCACGTCGCGCGCGACGTTGCGCAGGCGGGCCGCCGCGACCACGTCGGCTCGCGTGAGCGCCTCCAGCGAGCCATACGGGAACGGCCGCGCGTTCGTCACGGCTTCTCGTGCGCGAGCGTCCAGTGGCGATCGCTCGTCATCTCGACCGAGGAGGCCGGGATCCCGAGCGGCGCCACCAGGGCCGCGACCTCGGCGACGGTGAGCGCCGCGCACAGGGACGCGCGGAAGAGCGAGCGCTGGTGCTCGAAGGACGGCACGCGCGCCGGATCCGCCGGCGTGCTCGCCCCGTGGAGCGCGACGAGCCCATCCACCTCGGCCTCGCTCGAGGGTCGGTGGAGATCGCGCACGAACAGGAGGCCGCCGGGCGCGGTGACCCGCCACATCTCCGCGAAGCACTGCGCAGGCTCGGGGATGTGATGGATGATCGAGTTCGAGATGCATGCGCCGAACGCGCCGTCCTCGAAGGTTGTGCCCTTGGCGTCGACCTTCTCGAGGAGGATGCGATCGCCGAGCTTCGCGCGCGCGACGTTACGCTGCGCGAGGGCCAGCATGTTCTCGGCGAGATCGATGGCGACGACCGTGAAGCCCGCGGCGCGGCTGCACAGCGCGATGGGGATCTGCGCGGTCCCGGTGCCGAAGTCGACGATGCGCGGGTGGCGCTGGCCGAGCGTCTTCGCGCGGAGGAGGAGGAGGTCGTCGCAGAACCTGGCGTTGACGGCCTCGTGATCCATCGCGTCGTAGTCGTTGGCCTCTTCGGGCGTATCCATGACCTCCGGCTCGAGCACTCGCGGCAGCATCCCCGCACGATCGCGCGGCCCCGCCCCGCTCTGCAAGGATGTTCTCGTGGTAAGCTCCGCCAATGGCTCGGTTCCGCGTCCTGGCGCTGGCGGCAGTCGTCGCGTCGTGCTCGCTGGCGGTCGCGCTGACGTCCTTCGATGCCGCGGGGGATGCGCCGAAGCCCGATACGTTCACGACGCTCGTGGGCAAGGGCAACGAGCGCTACGCGGCGAAGGACTATCCCGGCGCCGCCTCTGTCTTCATGATGGCGGTGCAGACCAGCCCGCGCAATCCGCTGGGGTCGTACCTGCTCGGCGAGGCGTACCTCGCCAGCGCGAACCTCGGCGAGGCGGAGGCCGCGTTCAAGGCCGCCGCCGCCATCGACGATCCGCAGACGCCCCCGGCGGCGCGTTCGCGCGTGCTGTTCGCGGTGGCGGACTGCTACGAGCGCGAGAAGAAGTGGGAGCAGGCGCGCGCGTCGTGGCAAGCGTATGCCGAGCACGCCGCGAAGCTCGCGCCGGACGCGGGCGCACATCCCGCGAGCGCGGCGGCGCGGATCAAGGTGATCGACGAGTGGCTGAAGCTCGAGAAGCAGTCGGAGGCCGTGCGCGAGCGCATCGCCGCGGAGAAGAAGTAGCGCACGCCACCGCAGATCTGCGCTGGGGAGCGAAGACCCGGCAGCCCCCCAGGCGCGTCCCACCTTCACGTGTCTCCACCTCATGAGCGTTCACGCACCGGGACGTGATGGACGCGCTGCTGGTGCCCGTCGCGGCGAACCGAGCCATGCTGCGGAACGGCAGCCTCGTGACCACGAGCGAGGTCGCGAAGCCGCTCCGGCCCGGCGCCGCGCCGAACGCCCACGTCATCCTCGCCATCGACGGAGACGTCCCCGCGCAGCTCGTCAGGAGCGTCGAGATGACCGCCTCGCGCAGCGGCTGTCCGGCGATCGACGTCATGGTGCTCCCGGTCCCGAAGGGCTGAGGTGTCAGTGCAGGAGCTCGGGGCCGACGGCCTCCGCGCCGCCGTCGCCGCCGCCGGCCTCGGCATCCGTGTCGGCATCCGTATCGGCATCGCGTGTGCCAGCGTCACCGGTCGTGGGCGTCGCCGGGGTGAGCGTGCTGCAGCCGAACGTGACGGTCCGCTTCTGCGGCGCCGCGACGCGCGCACACGAGAGCTCGGCCTCGAACGAAGACTCGTAGCTGCCTAACGAGAGCTCGGTGCGGAGGCTCGTGACGTCGGAGGTGCTCGTGCTTCCCAGGACGACGAGGTTCCGTTCGCGTTCGCACCGGCCGATCGCGGGACCGTCGATCGCCTCGCACGGGACGGTGGTCTCGCCGGCCTGCGGCTGCGCAAAGTAGTACGTCGCCGTCGGGTCGGCGTAGGAGGAGCTGCTGTAGCCGTCGTCGCTGCGCGCGCGGAGGACCAGCTGGCAGTCGCCGCTCTGCTCCGGCACCGCGAAGGTGAGCGCGAACGCCTCGCACTTCGCGGGCGGCGGAGCCGCGTCGGGCGTCGGCCCGTAGTCGCCGCCGGAGGAGCCGTAGCCGGGATAGCAGCCTTCGTACTGCCCGCAGGAGCGGCCACTGGACAGGTCGCAGGCGGTGGCGGCGACGGCGGCAAAGCCGGCGAAGAGCGAGATCAAGGTGAGGGGAGTGAAGATGCGCATGCCGTCATCCTGCGCACGCGGCGCAACCGCCGCCGCTGACACGAAATGACACCGCGGCGCGCGCCTGGAGCCGGGCGCGCGAGCTCACCCCGAGACGAGGACCACCCTGGTCACCTCCGGCGGCGCGCCGATGCGTGCGGGCGGCCCGACCACGCCGAAGCCGCGGTTCACGTACAGCGAGGTCTCGCCGCGCTCGTAGCGGCCGGCCACGTATTTCATGAACAGATCGGCGGGTCGGAACCCGGGGTTGATCTGCCCGCCGTGCGTGTGTCCGCTCAGCTGGAGGGCCACGCGGCCCGAGGACTCCTCCAGGTACTTCGGCTGGTGCGCGAGCAGGATGCGCGGCAGGTCCGGCGCCACCCCGCGCAGGGCGGCGCTGAGGTCGGGCCCGCGGTAGCCTTCGACGCCGCGGACGCGCCCCTGGAGGTCGTCGACGCCGAGCAGGGCGAAGCCGCCGCCGTCGCCCGGGCGCAGCACCACCGACTCGTTGCTCAGCACGCGGACGCCCGACGCGCGCAGGATCCGCGCGACCTCGCCCGGGCCGGCGTAGTGGTCGTGATTGCCGAGGATGGCGCAGGCGCCGTCGCGCGCGTCGATGCGGAGGAGGCGCTGCGCGAGCTGGCCGATGACGTGCGACTCGAAGTCGACGAGATCGCCGGTGGCCACGACGAGGTCGGGGCGGATCTTCGCCACCAGCTCGAAGCCTTCGTCGAGCTCGCGGTCGCCGACGAACGTGCCCACATGCACGTCGGAGACCTGCGCGATGGTGTAGCCGTCGAGCACGCGCGGCCAGCCCTTCACGCGGACCACCACCTCCTCCAGCGCGAAGGCGTGGCGCCCCCGGACGATGCCCCAGCCGAGCCCGACCGACGTCGCGCCGAAGACCGTGACGCCGGCGACGCGCTCGATGGCCTGCCGGCGCGTGACGAGCCGCGCGGGCTCCGGCGGCGGCGGGATCGCCTCGGGCGCGGGCCGCGTGAACCGCACGGCGACGCGCTGCACGACGCGGAGCAGCAGCGTGAGGAAGCCGAGCGGCACGAGCCCTATGATCACCACCGCGAGCTCCAGCATCACGACGCCGAGCGCCACGCGCATGGCCCGCGTGTCGTGGACGGACGCGAGGAGCCGCATCGCCGCGAGCGTGATCGCGAGCCCGGCGGCGACGCCGAAGACCAGACGCCGCCGCTGCTTGCTCACGGGCTTCGCGAACGTCGACAGCACCCAGCTGCCCGCGAGCCAGTGCGCCAGCCCGCTCACGACGAGAAAGAAAACGATGCGCACGCCACCAGCGTAACGCACGCGCGGCCTCGGTGATTCCGCGGCGCGCGGCAGAGCTCGCTTCTTCAGCGGCCCAGCGCGATCTCCTTTTCGAGGAGCTGGTCGGCCTGCTGGGTGAAGGCCACGAACTTCGCGTACTCCGCGCCGGCCTGCACGCGGCCGGCCGGGATGTCGACGACGCGCCGGAGCATGATCGACCGCCCCTCGACCGCGTCCTTCACGGTCACCGAGCGATCGCCGTCGTGCAGCTCGCCGCCCGGGATCGACGACGGGAGCTTGTACGCCTCCGGCGGCACGATCTCGAACTTGACCTCGACGTGGGAAGACGAAGCGAGGAGCAGCGGCGTCTGCCGCGTGGCGAGCGACGCGACCTGCGCGATGTTCACCGGGAACAGCGCCTTCAGGACCACCTTGTTGCCGACGGGCCGCGCGATCTGCGGAATCTCCGCCTTGATCCGGAGGACGAGCGGCGCCCCGAGATCCTCGGCATTCTCGATCTTCAGCTCCCGGAGGCGAGCGCCGGGGAGGTTCGCCGCGAGCAGGCGCGTCTCGACGAACTCGTTGCGCTTCGACTCGGGCACGCGATCGAACACCGACCGCAGGCCGATGCCCATGCGGCCCTGGTAGCTCTGCGCGATCTCGACGATGGCCGAGCCGTCATCCTTCATCACCGCGCGGCCCTCCATCATGACGCCGTCGGCGGCGCCCAGTGTGGGGCTCGTGTCGCGCGGCATGCCCGGCACGAGCCGGATGGCGGGCTGTCCGCGGAGCTCCGCGGGCACGTAGCCGAAGGGCGCGAACTTGTCGCGGATCACCATCCAGCGCGGGCCGGACTCGGTGTCGAGGCGCGCGACGACGTTGTCGTAGGTCTCGACCTCGCTCATCTTGCCGGCGGGCGGCATGGCGATGCGGCTCTTCACGAGCGCGAGCTCGGTGGGGATCCCGAGGAGGCGCATGAGGTACATGAACGCGGCCTGGCGCGAGCCGGCGCGACCGAAGATGGCGCGGCGGCCGTCGGCCTCGTTGGACTCCTGGAGCGCCTCGCCAACCCAGCGGTAGACGGCGCGGGCGCGCTCGTCGCGCTTGCCTGCGGGGATGTTGCCGGCGATGTCGCGGGCCACCTTGCGGAGGCGCGGATCGAGCGGGGTCTCCTCGCTCGCGGCGTCGACGTAGCGGACGAGCGTGTCGTCGAGCGAGATGCCCCATCCGATGCGGACGCTCGGCAAGAACTCGCGCGGGTTCGGGCTATCGGGCTCCTCGGCGGCGGGCGGCGACTCGTCGACGCGCCACTTGCGCTCGACGAACGTGCCCTTGTCGGCGCTCTTCGGCGGCGGGACGTTGCCCACCACCTCGATGTCGACGTTCTTGTCCTTCGGCGTCAGCACGATGAACTCGCTCCGCCAGTAGCCCTTGTCGGCCTCGCGGAAGAACCAGTGCGGTCCGCGGTAGTGCTTGCCCTTGCCGCCCTCGCTGGGCGTGGCGGTGATGTGCTCGATCTCGAGGTAATCGCCGACCTCGAGGTGCGGCATCGTGAGGGTCTGCTTGCCCGCAACGGGCTCGGGCTCGAGGATCGAGCCATCGGGCTTGATGACACGCAGGTTCAGCACCAGCCCGCCGGGCGGCGGCTGCTCGGCCTCCTTGGTCACGGCCTCCTGCGACTGCATGCGGAGGATCTCGTGCTCGAGCATCTCGCTCGAACCGTCGGGGTGCACCCACGTGGCGGCGTAGTCGAAGACGCGCGCCGCGGTGCCTTCCATGTGCTTGCCGCCGCGCTCCCACGCCTCGAACTCGCGGATCACCTTGCGCCCATCGGCGCGGTACGGCTCGAGAAGGCTCGCGCCCTCGATGAGCTCGAGGGCCTCCCGGATCTCGAGGCCCTTCGACCCGGCCTGGAGCGCCTCGGCGAGCGCCTTGCGGAGAGCGAGCGTGTCGCCCTTCGCGTAGGCGTGGTCGGCGACGCGCAGCCGCGTGGCGGCGTCCTCGGGGTGCTTCACGAGCGCCTTCTGGAGCTGCTCGGCGGCGGCGCTGGGATCGCCGGAGCGCGCGAGCACGTCGGCGATGCGCGCGGCGATCTCCTTGCGATCGGGACGGCGCTTCTCGAGGCGACGCAGCTCGACGATCGCAGCCTTCCAGTCACGTCGCGCGATCGCGCGATCGAGCTCGACCTCGGAGTCGGGATCGAGCTTCTTCAGGCGCTCGGCGACCTTGTCGGCCTCGACGAGCGCTCCGTCTTCCTCGAGCGCGCTCACCTGGAGCGAGATGGCGTCGCGATCGTCGGGGAAGCGCTCCGCGAGATCCTTCACCGTGCGCATGCGCT
The DNA here is from genome assembly GCA_043732195.1 of Polyangiaceae bacterium. Taxonomy (GTDB): domain Bacteria; phylum Myxococcota_A; class Polyangia; order Polyangiales; family Polyangiaceae; genus Labilithrix. The sequence goes on along the minus strand of JAYTHX010000079.1, from coordinate 13,271 downwards.
CGGCGCGCCAGCCCAGCTTGCCGTAGACGCGCGCGAGCTGCTCGGTGACCTCGGGGACACCCGGCACGTCGCTCGCGATCTTGCGGAGCGGCTCGACCGCCTCGACGAGGCCGCGCTGCTCGGCGTCGTCGAGCACGAGCCACGCGCGGGCGTACCAGAGCTTCGGATCCGCGGCGATGACGCGCGTGTAGAGCTCCTTCTCGTTCGTGCGCCGCGCCTGCTCGGGGTAGGCGACGTCGGAGCGCGCGTACTGCGCGCCGAGGAGGAGCGCGATCGGCGCCGCGTCCTTGGGCGTGACGAGCGGCGCCATCATCACCGTCGCGACGTCGTTCAGGCCGTCGATGTGGGCGGCGTGCGCGGCGAGCGTGGTGACGAGCGGACTCGTGCCCGGGTTCTTCTCGTTCGCGATCTGGGTGATGAGATCGTCGATCGGGTTCGGATTGCCGAGCAGCGTGGGCCGCGAGAGGCCGTAGGGCTTGCGCGCGTCGGTGTCGGTCTCGATCTTCGCGGCCGTGCCGTCGAGGTTGAGGAGGCGGATCGAGCCAGCGTCGGCGAGGACGCGGCTCACGACCCGATGGCGCCCCTTGCTGACGCGCACCGCGCCGCCGAAGCGCTGCCACACGCCCCACGCGCGTAGATCGCGCTCGCCGATCGAGACGTCGTCGACCCACGTCGCGAGCGAGCCCTGCACCGCGATCAGCAGATCGCGATCGCCGGGGGTCTCGAAGTAGGTCTCGACGTAGAAGACGCCGTCCTCGGTCTTCTCCGTGGTGGTGGTGAGGCAGCGATGGCGCTCCGTCTTGAGGATGCGCGGCACCGTCCCGCGCAGCGGATCCTCCGGCCACGACGGCGGCCAGGGCGCCTGCTCGGCGGGGTAGCTGCGGCGCCGGTCGGGCGCGGCGTTCGCGCCGAAGGGACCGGCGATGCGCAGCGCCTTCGCGCAGCCCATGCGCGTGGTCACGAGGTTATCGTAGGCGTCGCCCGCGACCTCGGCCTTGTCGAGCGCCTCGGCGGTCGACCACTCGTGGAGCTCGGCGAGCGAGCGCCAGCCCACCTTGCCGGGCTGGTCGATGACGGCGAGGAGCGCGGTCTTGTTCTGCTCCCACAGGTTCGCGACGCCCCCGCGAAGGCCCACGAGATGGTGCGAGGCGAACCACGCGGCGAGCGGCGCGGCGGGGTCTTCGCTCTTCTTCGCGAAGGTCAGGGCCTGGACGTACTCGGCGGCGGCCTTCTTCGGCTCGCCGTGCGTCTCGTCGTAGATGCCGGCGCCGAGGTTCGCGTAGAGGCCCTTGCTGCTGGCCTTGTCGAGCTGCGCGCGGGCCTCGTCGGCGCTCTTCGCGGTGCCGCCGGGCGCGAGCATCTCGTCGAGCAGCCAGCGCCCGGTCTTCTCGCCGTCGCCCGAGCCCTTCGCGCTCGATCGCAGGTCCTTGAGGTTGACGGCGCTGTTCGCGTCCGGCGCCGGGCCACACGCCGCGAGAATCGCGACCGTCACGAGAGCGAAGAGTCGTGAGAAAGAGAATCGCGGAGTCGCGGAACGAGCTTTCATTTGCCCACCGTGAACGTCAGGGACTGGCCGAGCTCGCGGTCGGCTTGCTCGCAGAACGCGCGGAACGCCGCGTATTCCGTCGCGGGGATGCGCGAGCGCGTGATGGCCACCGTGGTCTTCACGCGGACGACGTTGCCGGTCGTCTCCACGTCGACCTTGTAGAAGCCGAACTGGCCCTTGCCCTCGGCAGGATGCGGCGGCCCCAGCACCTTCGCGCCCTGCGGCAGCTTCACGATGGTCTCGTTCTCCTGCGTGGAGAGCGACTGGATGCGCACGTCGCGGCGGCGCGACGAGAGCGGCGCCCACGTGCGGACCATGTGCTCCTTCGCGCCGACACCCACCGTCCATGAATCACCGTCGCGGCGCGCGTAGCTGGGGGCGCGACCCCTCGCCTTGAGCTGCACCTTTTGCTCGACGTCCTCGAGGTCATTCGAGCTGACCTCCTTGATCTCGATGCCGGGGAGCTCGGCGGAGAGGTCCTCCTGGATGCGCGTCTTCTGCGTGGCCTTCGCGTGGTAGCGCGCGCGCCAGCTGCTGGCGGAGGCGCCGCTGATGTCGGCGCGCCAGTCGATCTGCGCGGAGCCGTCGCTGCCGATCGTGGCCTCCACGTGCTTGGTCGACGTGCTGTCGGCGGCGGTGGGCTCGGGCAGGTGCACGAGCTTCGGCTTGCCCTCGTTGACCTGGAGCGCGAGCGAGCCGCGATCCATGGCGGGGAGCTCGTTCGAGCCGGTCCACTCGGCGGTGCCGTCGAGGTACACGTCGATGGAGGGGACGTACGCGATGGCGTGGTCGAAGGGCGCGAGGCTCGCGGGCTCGGTCTCGAAGTCGCCGCGGAGCCCGGTGCGCACGATCACGATGGTCGCCGGGATCCCCAGCTCCTTGAGCATGGTGACGATGAGCGTCGCCTTGTCCTTGCAGTCGCCGAAGCCGCGCGCGAAGACCTGGGCGCAGCGGTACGGCTTGAAGCCGTGGATGCCGAACTCGAGCGCCACGTAGCGCGTGCGCTGCACGACGAAGTCGTAGACGGCGCGGATCTTCGCCTTCTCGTCGACAGCGCCCTTCGTGATCTCGGCGACCCGGCGCCGGACCTCGTCGTCCGCGGTGAACTGATCGCGCACGAGGCCCCAGTACCAGCGGCCCATGTCGTCCCAGCTCTTGTAGGTCGACACGTGCACGTGTCCGAGCGTCTCGGTGGCGGGCGGCGAGCTCGGCTCCATGTCGAGCGCGGGGACGTTCTCGGCGACAAAGTGGAAGATCTTCGTGTCGCCCTTCTCCTCGGTGGTCGACATCAGGTTCGGGACCTGCGGCTTGTTGAAGAAGAACTGCCGCGACTTCGGGGTGATCAGCACGTACTCGGAGCGCGCGATGGGCTCCGACGACTGCATGTACGTCACCTCGCCGAAGTAGTCGGCGAACGCGTTGCGCGCGGTCACGTCCTCGACGCGGTAGAGCAGCTCCACCACGTCGCCCGGGTCGAGCCGCGAGAAGTGCACGTAGAAGGCGCGCGCGCTCGAGTACATCGCCATCGAGGGGTTGTCGGTGGGGCCTTCGCCGCTCTCGATGGCCTCGACGATCTGGCCGTTCTTCTTGTGGATCTTCGCGCCGCGCAGCTGCACGGTCTCGGTGTCGGCCTCGAAGCCGAACGCATATTCTCGCGCCTCGGCGGCCGCGGCGTCGGTGAGGGGCTGGAAGACGATCTGGTGGAAGCGGCTCGCGAGGCCGTTCGGGAACACGGTCGTGACCTGGAGGTCGACGAGCGTGCGGCGGTTGCGGCCGTCGGTCGGCTTGTCGCGCAGCTTCAGGAACTCCGCGGCGGGACGCGCGTAGGCTTCGTCGGCGCGGGGGCGGCTCGGCTCGGTGTGCGCGACGTACTCGCGGACGTCCTTCTCCTGCGGCCGGAGCTCGAGGACGCGCTTGAGGAGGCGCAGCTGTTCGTCCGCCTGGCCGCCGAGCGCGTACACGTCGGCGAGGGAACGCAGCGTGGTGACGTCGTCGGGGGCAAGCTCGAGGGCGCGGCGGTGCATGGCGATGGCCTTGGGGCGATCGCCGAGCCCAACGTACGTGCGCGCGGCGGCGGCGAGGGCGCGGCCGCTGTCGGGGTTCGTCTCGACGAGGCGCTCCACCCAGCGCGCCGCGCTGGCGGGATCGCGGCGCGCGAGCGCGAGCTCGATGCGATCGCCCATGACCGACGTGTCGTCGAAGCGTAGCGACGCGTAGCGCGCGGTGAGCTCCTGCGCCTCGGTCGTGCGATCGAGATCGCGGAGCGCGGCGGCGTTCGCGCGCAGCAGCGCCACCGACCGCGGGCGGCGGGCCAGCGTGGCGTCGAGGCGGGAGAGCGCCGTCTCGCGGAGGCCAGCCTCGCCGTACAGCTCGACGCGCGCGAGGCTCGCGGGGACGTTGTCGGGATCGAGGGCGAGGACCTTGTCGTAGTAGGGAATGGAGTCGCGCCAGTTGGCGCCGCCGCGCGTGTGCCCGGCGCGCGCCAGGAGCACGTTGACCTTCTCCTCGATCGTACCGCCACGCTTTGCGAGCTCCTCGGCGCGGTCGATCCAGATCGCGCGCTGGTTGCGGTTCTCGGCGAGCTCGCCCGCGAGCAGGCAGCGCGGGATGGTGCGGGACTTCTCCGCGGCGCGGCGCGCGAGATCGCGAGCCCGGTTCTCGGCGGGGTCGTCGGACGACGTGAGCACGAGATAGCGCGCGTAGGCCTCGAGCGAGGCCGGATCGTCCTGCTTGGCGAGGCGATCAAACGCCGCGACGGGGCCGGCCAGCGCGGGCGGCGCGGGCTTCTCGCCCTTGCGGAAGCGCACCGCCGAGGCCTCCCTGGCGTGCGCCAGATCGGGATCGGCCTCGAGGTTCGCGTCGGGCGCGCCGCTGGGATCGGCAAGGCGCAGCGCGAACATCGGGGCATCCTCGTCGCCGCAGATCTTCACGGTCAGGCGGTGCCAGCCCTCGCGCATCGTGAGCGTGACGCCGAAGCGCTCGCTGTCGAGATCTCTGTATTTTGCATCCTTCAGCACCTCGACGCCGTCGAAGAAGATCTTCGACGAGCCCGCCGCGCCGAACCACACCGAGAACGGACGCCCAGCAGGGCCGACCTTCGCGCCGCGGCGATCGCGCACGTACGTCGTGGCGTAGGCGCAGACCTTCTCCGCGGGGCGGACCATCGCGCCGAGATCGACCCAGCCGTACGGAAACACGTCGGGCGTGACGCGGTTCGTGACGGGACGCTCCTTGCCCTCGTACGTGCGCGCCATGCTCAGCGGATCGGCGATCTCGTCCTCGGGCCCGAACGAGCGGTCGAGTCCGCCCTTGCCCTCGTTGTCGAAGGGACCGGCCACCACCCAGCGCCCCACGAAGCCGAGCGCAGTGATGCGCGCCTTGGCGCCGGCCAGATCGCCGCGGCGCCTCCGGGCGTAGGCCTCGAGCAGCCCGGCATACGCGCGAAGCGGCGGCGTGAGCCGCGGATCGGCGGCGAGCGCGGCCAAGGCCTCTTCGACCTCGGCGGGGTCGCTCTGGTCCCACTCCGCCCAGAGCTGGCGCAGCGGCACGTAGCCGAGCGGCATTCCGCCGCGGACGATCTCGTCCGTGAGCTTCGTGATGCGCGGCAGCCGCTGCCCGATGTCGGCCTCGGCCCGCGGGACACTCGGCCCCACCATCACGAACAGAACGAGCCCCAGGAGCCCAACGAAGGAGAGGGCGCTTCTCGAGGCCCGTCGGCGGTGCGGCACGCGGAGGTTGTCCGCTGCTGACGGCCGCGAGTCAAGCAGGGGGAGCGGGGCGGGCCAAGCCGGGAGCCTTCTCCCGGTAGCCCAGCCTGGTGTATCAACGGGGTGGTGACATCCGCCCTCGAGACCCCCACCCCCTCCGCTGCCGGCACGGCAACGCGGAAGTCGCTCGTGCGGGGTCTCATCAAGACCGTGCGGCCCCACCAGTGGGTGAAGAACGTCTTCGTCCTCGCGCCGATCGTCTTCGACCGCGACCTCATCTCGCGCACCGCGGGCGGGGATCTCTCGCTGAACCTGCGCGTCAGCGGGATGGCTCTCCTCGGGACCATCGTGTTCTGCCTGCTGGCGGGCGCGGTCTACACCATCAACGATCTCGTCGACGTCGAGGCGGATCGCGTCCACCCCGTGAAGCGCAACCGGCCCATCGCGAGCGGCGCGGTGCCGTTGAACTTCGCCTGGCCGTTCGCGCTCGGCCTGGTGGCGATCGCCCTTTCGCTCTCCTTTTTCGGGCTGAACTGGATGTTCGCTTGCGTGGCGGGCCTCTATTTCGTGGAGAACATCGCCTACAGCTTCAAGCTGAAGAAGGTCGCGTTCCTCGACGTCGGGCTCATCGCCTTCGGCTTCGTGCTCCGCGTGTATGCGGGTGGCCTCGCCACCAACATCAAGGTGAGCTGGTACATGCTCGCCTGCACCGCGCTGTTGGCGCTGTTCCTCGGGTTCGGCAAGCGGCGTCATGAGCTCGAGGGGGAGCACGCCGCCAAGCAGCGCGCAGCCCTCCAGGCTTATTCCAAGGGCTCGCTCACCGCGGCCCTCGCGCTGACGGGCCTCGCGACCGCGGCCACGTACATCGCCTACACGCTCGACGCGCAGACGCAGCTCTTCTTCCAGACGAGCTACCTGTGGCTGACCGCGCCCTTCGTGGTGTTCGGCATCCTGCGCTTCCTGATGCTCGTCTCGGGCCGCGCAGGCGCGGGCCTGAGGAGCGAGAGCCCGACGCAGGAGATGCTGAGCGACGTCCCGTTCGTGCTGAACCTGGTGGCGTGGTGCGTGGTGGTCGTCGCGATCGTGTATCGCTTGCGCCCCGGCTGAGCACGAGGGCGACAGAGTCTCTCTCTCGTCAGAGCATGTCAGGAGGCGTCATTTGTGAGCGCGTCTCCCCCGCCGCATTCCTCATGGCATGCACTTGCGTGTTGCCGATCGCCGAGGGGGCCTCGCGATCTTCGTGCTCGCCGGGGTCATCGCCGGGGCGGTGTCCTGGGCCGCGGGGCAGTCGCAGAACTTCGAGGTCTTCCGCGCCGCGGCCCACGCGCTCGTCGAGGGTGACGATCTCTATGCGCTGAACGCCGCCGACTACTTCAAGTACAGCCCCACCTTCGCCCTGCTCTTCGTGCCGTTCACGTGGGGCCCGGGCTGGCTCCTCGCGCCGCTCTGGAGCGCGCTGAACTTCGGGCTCGCGGGCTGGGGTCTCGATCGCCTCTTCGCGCACGACGCGCGGAGCAAGCGCGTCGCGCAGCTCGTGGCGCTCGCCGGCATCGTGGTCGCGACCGACGGCGACCAGAGCAACCTGCTCGTCGCCGGCGCGATCCTGCTCGCGCTCGTCGCCTACGAGCAAGGGCACCTGCGCCTCGCCGCGCACCTCCTCGCCGCGGCGACGTTCGTGAAGATCTTCCCCGTCGCGTTCGCCGTGCTCGTGCTGTTCCTGCCTAAGGCGCAGCGCCGGCCCGCCTTCACCGCGCTCGCGGGCGCGCTCGTCACGTGGGTCGTGCTGCCGCTCGTCCTGATCGAGCCCGAGGAGCTCCTCGCGCAGTACGCCTCCTGGCGCGCGCTGCTCGGCTGCGACCACGGCAACCACGGCTGGTCGGTGATGAGCCTCTTCCAGGACGGCCTCGGCTTCCGCTGGAGCACCGCGCCGCTGCAGCTGCTCGGGCTCGCGCTCCAGGCGTTCCCGCTCGCGATGGGCGTGCGCTTCGGCACCGACCGCGCGTGGCGGCGCACCGTCGTCTGCTCGCTGCTCTGCTTCTCGGTGCTGTTCAACCATCGCGCCGAGTACGCGACCTTCGCGATCTCCGCGGTGGGCGCGGGCATCTGGTACGCGAGCAGCGAGGCGCCGCCCTCGCTCTGGCGGCGCGTGCTCGTGGTGCTCGCGATCGTGGCGCCGGGGCCGTTCTTCACGCGCGCGAACGTCGACGCCTCGGGGATCGTCTCGTTCCTCTCGGCGCACCGCCTGTTCCATCCGCTGCGGGTGCTTCCGCTCCTCGTGGTGTGGGGCGCGATGCAGCACGAGCTGCTCGTCCGGTTCTTCGAGGTTCGAGTGCGCGTGAGGACGCTGGCCGGAGGACGTGAGCATGCACCGTAGAATCGTCGTGTGGATCGTGGATGCGGCGTCTCGCTCGCCGTACCTCGCGCTGGCGCTCGCGCTGGCGTCGATGCTCGCGTTCGCCGGCTGCGCGCGGCACCTCGAGGTCCGCTCGGATCTCCTCGAGCTCCTGCCGCGGGACAGCCCCGGCGTCCGCGCCTTCGAGCACCAGCTGGGGCGCGTGGGCGGTGGCTCGACGCTCATCGCCATCGTCGAGTCGCCCGATCGCCAGGAGAACGAGCGCTTCATCGACGAGCTCGGCGCGGCGCTCGCCAAGGTCAAGTCCGACGCGAAGGACTGCCCGAAGGAGGCGCGGCCCGACGCCTGCCCGGGCCGCCTCATCGCGTACACCGAGGTCAGCACGAAGGACGTGCGCGCGTTCTACGAGACGAACAAGTGGCTCTACGCCGACCTCGCCGAGCTGCGGAGCGCGGACGACGACCTCGACCACGCCATCGCGCGCCAGAGCGGCCTGGTCGACGACCTCGACCCACCGTCGCCGTCACCGTCGTCGTCCGCGGCGGGCCTCGGCCTCGGCCCGCACCACGATCGCTGGGAGACCCACGCCGCGCAGCAGGACACGTTTCCTTCCGGCTACTTCGCGACCACCGATGGCGGGATGCTCGGCCTCCGCGTCATCTCCAACACCACGCTCGGCGACGGCGACGGGGACGTCCTCCTCGCCGTGGTCCAGCACCTCGTCGCCGAGCAGAAGGCCAAGGCCTCGCCTGCGCTGAAGGTCGGACTCACCGGCGACATCGCGAGCGCGTCCGACGAGAAGAAGGCGCTGGTGAGCGACGCCGCGTGGGCCACCGCCGGCGCGTTCCTCGTCATCCTGGTGGCGCTCGTCTTCTACTACCGCTCGGCGTGGGCGCTCGTGGTCATCGCGCTGCCCGCGCTCTTCGGGATCACCGCGGCGTACGCCTTCGCGGCGGTGGCCTTCGGGTACGTCAACACCTGCGGCATCTTCCTCGGCGCGATCATCCTCGGCAGCGGCATCAACTATCCGATCGTCCTGCTCTCGCGCTACCGGGAGTTCGTGGCGCGGGGAATCGCGCCCTCCGAGGCCTTGCGCATCGCGGTGCTGAACGCTCTGCGGGCCGAGCTGGTCGGGGCGTGCGTCGCGTCCATCGCGTACGGCTCCTTGATCGCCACGCGCTTCCGCGGCTTCAACCAGTTCGGAGCGATCGGCTTCGTGGGCATGCTCGCGGTGTGGGTCTCGATCGTCCCGCTCGTTCCCGCGCTCGTGGTGATCGGCGAGCGCCTCCAGCGTCGCCTCCCCGCGCGCTTCCGGCCGCAGCCCGCGGTCCTGCGCGAGGAGCGCAGCGCGAAGCGCTCGCCGCTCGCGAGGATCGCCCGGCTCACGACCAGCCACCCGTGGCCGTTCGTCGCCGCCGGGGTGCTGGTGGTCACGGCGTCGGCCGCGGTCGCCACGTCGTACGTGCGGGATCCGTGGGAGTACGACCTCGGCAAGCTGGGCTCGAAGAGCTCGGACCGGACCGGGGCGGGGGAGTGGTCGAACAAGGCGAACGCCGTGTTCGGCGGCAAGATGAACATCGCGGGCGCCCGCATGCTCGCCGACTCCCCCGAGCAGGTTCCCGCGCTGAAGAAGAAGGTCCTCGAGAACGACGCCTCCGACCCGGCGGGCCCGATGATCGCCGAGGTCACCACCCTCGACGACGTGCTCCCCGGCTCCCGCGCCCAGCAGCAAGAGAAGCTCGCCGTGCTCGCGCGCATCCGCGAGCGCCTCACGCCGCGCGTTATGGCCGAGCTCGACGACCGCGAGCGCGCGTCGGTCCTGCGCTCGCGCCCGCCCGAGAGCCTGCGCGTCCTCGCGGCCGTGGATCTCCCCCCGCTCCTCCTGCGCCGCTTCACCGAGGCGGACGGCCGCGTGGGCACGGTCTTCTACGTGAAACCGCGCAACGAGGTGGTCTTCGCCGACGGCCACAACCACCTGCGCTTCTCGCGCACCACCGACAACCTCCGGCTCCCCGACGGCAAGACGGTCATGACCGCGAGCCGCTCCACCATCTTCGCGGAGATGCTGGAGAGCATCCGCCGTGACGGGCCGATCGCCTCGGGCGTCGCGCTGTTTGCGGTCATCGCGGTCGTGATCGCCGCGTCGCGCGGCGGCCGGTCGGTCGCGGCCGTGCTCGGCGCGCTCGGCATCGGTGTCGCGGTGCTGCTCGGGTGGGCTGCCCTCTTCGACGTCCGCATCAACTACGTGAATTTCATCGCCCTCCCCATCACGCTCGGCATCGGCTGCGAATACCCGTTCAACATCGCCGACCGAGCGCGTCTCCTCGACGGCAACGCCAGCGAGGCCGTCCGGCGGTCGGCCGGGGCGGTCCTCATGTGCAGCTTCACCACGGTGGTGGGCTATGGATCGCTGATATTCTCGGATTTCCAGGCCCTGGAGGGCTTCGGCAAGCTCGCGGTGGTCGGAGAGGTGGGCTGCGTGTTCGGGGCGGTGTTCTTCGTGCCGGCGCTCCTCGCGGCGCTCGGGACGGTCGCGCGATTCCGTGCCTTCGGGGCTCGCGCTGCGCGGAGGACCGAATAGCATCGAGGACGATCGGCATGCCGCGCTCGTCCAGGACCTCCCTCGCCCGTACGCTCCCTCCGCTGCTCGAGCCGCTGTTCGGGCGCGAGGAGGACATCCGCGCGGCCGTTGCGCTGTTCGCCGAGGGGCGGCGCATCGTCACGCTCGTCGGCCCGGGAGGCATCGGCAAGACGCAGCTCGCCCACGAGGTAGCGCGGCGCGCCTCGGCCGACCTCGCCGGCGGCGGCCTGCTCTGCGAGCTGGGGGACGTGCGCGATCTCGAGACGCTCCTGCGTGTGATCGCGAAGACTGCCTCGCTCGGCCAGCTGCCCTCCTCGGCGCGCGACCCGTCGTGCAGCGCGGCGGTGGAGACGGTGGCAAAGCGCCTCGGTACGCGTGCCGAGACGCTAATCATCCTCGACGACGCCGACGGCGTGATCGAGGCCGCTGCGCGCATCGTCCGCGCGTCCGTCGACGCCGGTGACGGGCCGCGCTTCATCGTGACATCGCGCGAGGTGCTCGGGATCGAGGGCGAGCGCGTGGTCGACGTCGCGCCGCTCGCTCGCGAGGCCGCGCTCGCCATGTTCGAGGACCGGGCGGAGGGCGGCTCCTGGAAGCCCGCCGAGCTCGACGCGCTCGTCGACCAGCTCGATGGCCTGCCCCTCGCGATCGAGCTCGCGGCGCGCCGCAGCCGGCTCGTCTCACCCGGGGATCTGCTGGCGCGCCTCGGCGAGGTGTTCCGGCTGCTCAAGACCGACCGCCGTGACGTCGCGACGCGCCACGCCACGCTGGGCGCCACCATCGCGTGGTCGCTGAATCGGCTCGATGCCGACGAGAGCCGCGCGTTCGCGTGCCTCGGCGTGTTCGAGGGCACGTTCACGGTCGAGGCGTTCGAGGCGGTGGTCGGCCCGCTGCTCGCGAGCGACCCTATCGACGTCGCGCAGGCCCTTCTCCGCAAGTCCCTGGTCGCGCCTGCGCCCGCGCAGGGCTCGGCGCGCCTCACGATGCTCCGCACGCTCCGCGCCTTCGCGCGCGAGCGCTTTGCCGAGCTCGATCGCGCGGACCGCGAGGCGACGGAGGCCCGCCACGCCACGTTCTACGTCGAGCGCGCGGAGGCCGAAGGCCCCCGCCTCTACGGACCGGGCGCAGAGCATGCGCTCGACGTCCTCGAGTCCGAGCTCCCGAACCTGCTCCGGGCCTTCGAGCGCGAGAAGAGCTGCAAGACCGAGCTCGCGGCGCGCGCGATGGCCGCCATCACCGATGTCGTGGTGCTGCGCAACGCGGTCGACCTGCGGAGCGCGGTCTTCGTCGAGGCGCGCGCCGCCGCCGACGCCTCCGGGGACCCCACGCTGCGGGTGCGTACGCGCATCGTCGAGGCGAAGGTCATGCTCGAGATCGCGAACGCGTCCGATGCCGAGGCGCTCCTCGTCGACACGCTCGCCATCGCGGACGGCGCCCACCTTCCCGCCGCCGCCGACGTGCGTCGCAGCCTCGCCTGGGCGCGCATCGCGCTGGGGCAGGCCGAGTCCGCGCTCGCTCCGCTCGAGGAGGCGCTGATCGCGCATCGCGCGCAGGGCAACGTGCGCGGCGAGGCCGATGCGCTCGCGGCCCGTGGCCTGCTCCAGGGCCTGCGCGGCGACATCGAGGCGGGGCACCGCGATCTCGAGAACGCGTATGCGCTGCACGTGATGGCGGGCGACGGCATCCGCCGCGAGAAGGTCCGCGAGATGGCGCAGATGCTCGGGCTCGTGCTCGCGCCCGAGGACGAGGAGGGCACGGTCGCCGAGCGCATCGCGCGCCTCTCGGCCGCGGCCGGTGCCCATCACGCGAGCGGCCGCACGTGGCGCGAGGCCATCGCGCGTTTCCAGATCGAGCAGCTCGAGCGCGAGGCGACGGGCGGCGATCGCACCTCGCACCTGCCCTCGCTCCTCCCCGTCGCGCCCAGCGCGCCGCCCTGGACGATCGGCCCCGAGGCGCGGTGGGTCCGTCCGCCGGGCGCCGAGCCGCTCGATCTCGCGCGCCACGGCTCGCTGCGCCGCGTCCTCGATGCGCTGGTGACCCGCCGGCTGGAGGAGCCAGGCGTCGCGTGGTCGGCGAGCGCGCTGCTCGAGGCGGGCTGGCCCGGCGAGAAGGTGCGCCACGAGTCGGGGATGCTGCGCGTGTACTCGGTGATCCGGCGCCTCCGCGCGCTCGGGCTGGGCGCAGCTCTGGTCACGCGCGACGACGGCTACCTCCTCGACCCCGCCGTCCCCGTGCTCCGCGGATAGAGACGGCGCGCCCGTCGTTCGCCCTGGAGACCCTGGGCTCGTCGGCGCGCCCCGTCCTGTCGAGCGCGAAGCCGGGGACGATGGCCGCGTTCCCGGTCAGTCGGTCGCGGTGATCGTCATGATCGGCAGCGTCCCGGCGCTCGAGCAGCTGACGCGTTACTTCGTCTGCGTGAGGAGGATGTCGTCGATCGACGTCTCGACGCGGCCGGTCGTCTCGCCGCTGGTGAAGAACGCGCCGAAGAGGATCTCGGTGACCCCGGCGGCGCCGTCGAACCCGCCGCGGGAGTCGACCAGCGTAGGGATCCCGAGCTCGCTGTCGACCATCGTGGTGGTGGTGTAGACGCCCGCATCGTTGCGCAGCATCGTGATCGTGGCGCGTCGCCACTCGCCGACCGCGACCAGCTCCCTCGTGCCGGTGAGCATCCCCGGAGGATCGCTGACGTCGATCGCGTCCTTGCCCGTGGCCTGGTAGACCGACACGCCCGTCACCTTGAAGGGCGAGCCCGAGACTCCCAGGGCGCCGATGGCCGCGCCGTACAGCGAGCTCTTGGTCCTCACGGCGAACGCGAACGACAGCACGTGCTTCGCGATGCTGTTGAACGGAACCGGCGCGGCGAGCTCGCTGCGCACATAGGTCGAGGCGGGGCCCTTCGTGACCGTGGCGTGGAGGCCGCGCGAGCCATAGCGACCGACGCCGTCTTCCTCGGCGAACGTGCCGTTCGTCTTCTCCTCGCCTGTCCAGGTGCATTGGCCCTCGGCCACCTCGAAGTCGCAGCAGAACGCGAGCCCCGGATCGCCGCGGTGGCGCTCGCAGAAGCGCGCATCGGTGGTGGCGTCC
>JAYTHX010000078.1:0-6459 GCA_043732195.1 Polyangiaceae bacterium | reverse complement strand
GCGAGCGGCCTTTTCCGACTTTCGGGGCGAGCTCCCGTTCGCTGTGCTCCTCTGACGCACCGGATCGAATCATGTCCCCGACCGGGCCCCGCCGCCCTCCGCCCCTGGGTGGCGGACGCCTACCCGTGCCAGCAGATCCCACGACGGCACGCCTCCCACCAGCACCAGCAGCGCGTCCGCCTGGAGCGTTCGACGTCCCTTGCCGGTCGTGACACCAACGACTGTCACCGTCGTGCGGCTCACGGCCGTTGGTACGGTCTCGAACAGGATGCGGAGGCGGCCCTTCGCGGCCAGGTCCTTCACCTCGGCAATGTTCCGCGCCTTGCCGCGCGTGAACGTCGCGCCACGATGCGTGAGCGTCACGGTCGTCTCCGGTTGCCGCGCGAGCGCGATCGCGGCCTCCATCGCGTTGTCGCCGAGGCCCGCGATCACGATCCGCTTGCCAGCGAAGCTGCGGGCGTCGGCCAGCGCGTACGAGACGCGCTCCTCGGCGCCGGGGTCGATCGCGAGGTCGAGCAAGCGCGGCGTGCCCCGGCGCCCGATGGCCAGGACGACACGCGCGGCGCGGTAGGTCTCGCTCCCCTCGTCGCGGGTGGTGGTGACCACGAACGCGCCTTCCGCGATCGCCGGGTCGCGCTCGATGGCCGTCACCCGGCGCTCCTCGCGTACGTCGAGGGCGCGCGCACGCACGATGCGCGTCCACTGCGCGACGAGCTCCTCCTTCGTCGCCTCCTTCATCCAGAGCTCGCCCTCGACCGGCAGATCGAGCGGCGGGTCGTAGACGATCTTGTCGCGCGGGAAGCTCTTCACGCTGGCGGCGACCGTCGCCTGCTCGAGCACGACACACGAGAGTCCCTTCTCCTTCGCGCGCAGCGCGGCGCTGAGGCCCGCGGGGCCGGCGCCGATCACGAGCACGTCGACGGGCTGCGTACGGCGCCGCGGCAGGGTCGCGGCGATGCGGTCGACCGCGCGGACCCCCTGGTTGATCGCATTCTTGATCAGAGGCAGGCCGGTGAGGTCCCCGGCGATGAAGAGACCCGGGACGTCGGTGCTCTCGAGGTGCTCGGTGACGCCCGGGCGATCGAGCACCGGCTCGCCGATCGCGATGGTGAGGCTGCCGTTCGGGCAGACCTGCTCGCAGAGGACCACACCGCAGCACTCCTCGGGGCGCGCGACCACCGCGACGTAGCGCTCGATGGTGAGGACGTCGAAGGGACAGACGTCGACGCACGCGTAGCAGCCAAGGCAGGTGCCGGTGTCGATCACCGGGAGGCGTTTACGCGCGTCCGGCGCCGCCGCCCGCGCGGCGATCGGCAGGTCGGCCTTGCGCTTCCGGCGCTCCAGCAGCGCCGCCGATGCCCCGAGGGCCAGCGCGCCGGCCAGCGCCCCCCCCAGCGGAACGAGCGGCGAGCCATAGGAACGCGCGCTGCCCACCCAGCTCGTGCTGCTGGCGACCTCGCGCGCGCCTTCCCACGCGACGAGGCGCCCCTCCGCTGCCGCGACCGCGCGGTGCTCGTCGAAGCAGAGGCTCACGCCGCTGCCCGCGCTCGGCGCTCGCCCGCGCACCCCCGCGGGGACACACGCGGCGATGGGGTCGCGCGGCGAAGTCGGGTCGTGGCACGTCGCGCACGCGGAGAGCGCGACGAGCGGTACGGTCACGCCGGCCTTCACGGTCGCGCCGGCCAGCGGTCCCCTCCCCGCGGCTTCCGCGCCTGCGCCCCAGCGCACGAACGTGCCGAGCTCGCCGAACGTCACGCCCTGCGCCCCTTCGTGCGCGGGGTGGCACGTCGCGCACGTGAGCGCTCCCCTGGCCGCGAGCGCACGGTGCGCGCTCCGCGCCGAGGCATGCTCGGTCTTGCCGTGGCACGCCTTGCACGCTCCGGACCTCGGGAATGCGCCAGGCACGGGCGGCGCCGTCACCGCCGCGGCGGCGGTCACGGTGCTGGCCGGCGCCTCGTGGCACGTGGCGCAGGTCAGCTTTGTCTTCGCGTTCGCGTGCGGGCGCGCCAGCGGTCGCTCGCTGCCCGACGGAGTGCCCGCGGCGCCCAGCGCCACGCCCGCTCCGATCGCTGCGCCCAGCGCGCCGAGGGCCATCGCACGCGCCCGCGTCACGTCGGTGCCGCGGGTTGCCCGCTGGACGAGCTTCGTGCGCGATCGCTCTGTCATCGACGCACCAGCACCGCGACGAAATGCGCGGCGAGGAGGACCAGCGCCGTGCCTGTCGCGGCGAGGTGCACGGGGAGCCAGCCGCGCAGCACGAACGTCAGCACCCGCAGCGACCCCACCGCGCGATGCTCGACGACGAGGCGCACGAGCTCGTCGAGCCCTTCGAGCCGCTCGCTCGATCGTCCCGCCAGGAGGCCGACGGCGCGCGCCCGCACGTGCTTCTCCTCCTCGCGCAGCGGGCGTCCCGAGACCGCCAGGAGGACCGGGCCCGCGAACGAGGCGCGGTAGGGCCGCAGCACGCGGCCGTACAGCGTCTTGACCACCTCGCTCCGGCCCGACAGCTGCGTGAAGATGCGCTCGTCGATCTCGCGGCGCCGCGCGACGAGCTCCTCGGGCAACACGCTGCCGCGCTCGAGCCGTGCGAGGCGCGGCGGGAGGAACGCGTGAACGAGCGCGCCGAAACCGCCGGTCGCGAGCGCGATCGCCATGGCGAGCGTCAGCGCGCCCGCGACGTTGCCCGGCACCGCGGCGTGCGTGTGGGCGGTCGTGATGCCCAGCGCGAGGACGCCCAGCGCGAGATGCCCGATGTACAGGACGCGGGCGAGCGGCCCGGGCGCCCTGATGCGTGCGAGAAGCCGTGGCGAGCGCTTGGCCCCCGCGTAGGCCACGAGCAGCACCACCAGCGCTCCCGCGAGGGCGCCGCTCGCCATCCGCGGGAGACTCGCGAACGCGAGCCCGCTCGCTGCCAGCGCGGCGCCGGAAGTCCACGGCCACGCCGGGAGACGGCGCAGCAGGAGACCGCGGCCGACCGCAGGCGCCCCGGTGCGAGCGGGGAGCGCCAGGCCCGGCGCCGCGGCGAGGCCGAGCGAGGTCGCCGAGGCGCGCGGGGCATTCCGCAGCTCGACGAGCGCCTCGTTGGGATCGATGCGCGTGATCGCCTGCACGGGGCACGAGGCCACGCACGCGGGGCCTGCCGCCGCGCCCGCGCACAGGTCGCACTTCACCGCGACGTCCGGATACGGGACCTTCGGGTCGATCTTCGCGCGGGGCGCGATCTGGATGTTGTCCCACGGACAGGCCTTCGCGCAGCTGCCGCAGCCGGTGCAGAGATCCTCGCGGATGAACACCTCGCCGCGCGCGTCGCGCCCGATCGCGCCGGTGGGGCAGTCGATCATGCAGCTCGGGTTCTTGCAGTGCTGACAGCTGTTCGGGACCAAGAGGGGCGCGAACGAGACCTCCTTCGCGAGCCGCACCACGCGCGCCACGACGTCCTCACCCGGGAGCGGGCCCTCGTCGGGGCGCTGCACGACCACCTTGTCGCCGCGGCGGACCAGGCGCGAGATGCCGTCGTCGTGGGTGGAGGCGCAGCTCCACGCGCAGTGCCCGCAGCGCACGCACGAGTCCTGATCGATGACGAGCAGCGAGCGCGCCACGCGCATCCGGTAGAGGTCCTGGAAGACGTGCGCGGTGGTCGTCGCTCCGCCTGCGCGCGCCGCGGGTGGCACGGCGTCGACGCGCACGCGGCGCACACCTTCGAGCGCAGGTGCGTTGCGCCGCGCGATCACCAGGAACACGTCACGCGGGATGGCGAGCAGCCACGTCGGTCCGGAGGCCACCACCGCGACGCGGCGGTTCGAGCGACCCTCGAGCTCGTCGTCGCCGAAGAGATCGCCGCGCGCGATGTACGCCTCGACGCGCGGCTTGCCGTCGTCGTCGCTCTGCGCCTGGAGCAGCCCGTCGGCGACGAGATACGCGCTGGTCGCAACGTCGCCCTGCCGGTAGACGTGCTCGCCGCGCCCGACGGTGACGTGCTGCACGGCATCCAGCAGCACCTCGAGATCACGCTCCGCCAGCACCCGCGTGAAGCTCGTGGTTCGCAGGAGGTCCATGGTCGCCGCGCGACGGAGCGCGCGCTCGAGTCGCGTCGTCTGCTCGCCGCCGCCGGCGCGACCCATCGCGCGACGGAGCACCGAGAGCGACACCTCCGCGACCGCGCCCGGCTCGTCGCAGCGCGCCTCGGCCTGGCGGACCGCGAACGCCACGACCGTGGCCTCCTCGCCGAACGTCTCGCCGCGCGCGGCCTGGCGGATGATCGAGGCGTCCGCTTCACCGCGGCGCACCGCGGCGAGCGAGCACGCGCCTTCGATCACGACGTAGAGCGCATCGGCCGGCTCGCCCGCTCGGAAGAGGACGTCGCCGCGCCGCATCGGCCGCACGCGGCCCGCCGCCTCGATCTCGGCGCGGGCGCGTGCATCGAGGCCGCGCAGGAACGCGGCCTGCCACACGACGTCGGGCCAGGGAGCCGCCCTCGCGTTCACCGCTGCGTCCATGTCAGTCGATGGCCGCGCTCGCCTCGGCGAGATCGATGATGTGGTTGCGGCGCAGCATCGAGGCGGTGAGCTGCGGACCGCTGGGGCGAAGGCCCTGGGCGGCCTTGCGCGCCTCGTAGTCGGCGAACGCGCGCATCAGGAACGGCGGGAACGGACGAAAGCGGAGGCGCGCGGTGGCCACGTACGGACCGGGATGCCCCGCCGTCTCGACGGCGTACGTGTAGCGCAGCTGCACGCCGGGTGGCGCGGAGCGCGTGTCGAGGATCGCGTCCGGCGCCTTCACCACGCCGCGATCGGCATCCAGCGCGCCCACGGGAAAGTACGTCTCGAAGAACGCTTCGTTGCCGGTGAGGTTGGAGCGGCACTCTCCCGTGTCGAGATCGTACTGGCCGTCGTCGAAGCGGTCGGCGCGCGTGCGGCCTTGTCCGGGGCCGGCCTGGCATTTGCCGTTGCGGTCGATGATGCCGATGCACTTCACGCAGCGGATGAAGCCGTTCTGGAAGTTGACGAGGCCCTTGCCGCGGAACGTGGTGCCGCCGAACGTCGGGTTCGGGTTCCAGAGCGGAACGTCGGGACCGTCCACGATGTCGGCGCCGAACACGCCCAGAGGACGGCCCTTGGAATCGACGTTGTCGTCGCGCGTCGTGACGCGCACGAACGCCTTGTCGCGCAGGTCGGCGTCGTCGTCGGGGAGGTGCCCGACCTCGTAGACGACGGCGCCGCGTGCGTCCTTGATGGTGAGCTCGACCCAGATCTCGCGCTCCTGGCTGAAGCCGGCGGGCACGCGATGCCCGGCGCCTGTATTCATGATCTCCACCGGCAGCTCGAGCTGGCCACCCGCGCGCGCGCCGCGGCCCAGCGCGAAGGTGAACGTGTGGCGGAGGAGCTGGAGGCGCCGCGCCTCGAGCCCGAGCGGCTGGCCGCTCGCGTCGAGCGTGACGTCGTTTGCCCAGCGGTCCGGGAACTCGGCGGCGAGCGGGAGATCGACGCTCGTGAAGTAGTGGCTGGTGATGCTGCGCGCCTCGCTGGACGAGGCGGCGATCATCCCGCGTGCGCGCTCGCCCGGCCCACGCGCCTCGAACTGGGTGCCGGTGGGGCAGCCCTCCTTCGAGGAGCCCGCGCCCGGCACGCACACGCCGGGGTACAGGCTCATGTGGCAGTCCTGGCAGGTCGCGGCGCGACGGCCCGCGGCCTTCTCGGCGTCGGCCCACGATCGCCACTCCGAGTACGCGTTGCGCAGCCGCTTGAAGTGCTCGCCGCGATCGCGGACGCCGAACGAGTCCGTGCCGAAGAGCCGGACGTCGTGGCACGCGCCGCAGAACTCGCTCGTGCCGAGATAGCTCTTCGACTCCGCGGAGGGGCGGCGATGCACGATGGGGTCACCCGGGCCGCCGGCGCCGAGCGTCTTCGTGAGGAAGGACGTCGCGTCGAGGTGGTAGCCGCTGTTGCCGATGCCCGGCGTGCCCACGCCGTCCTCGGGCCGCATCCGGAAGACCGCGCCGGTCTTGAACGACGTCCACGACGGGTTGCCCTCGTACTCGTTGGCGCGCGCCACGCCGGCCGCGTGGACGGGGCCGATCGTCTGGTGGCAGACTGCGCACGAGATGCCCTCCAGCGCGCTCGCGGTGAGGAGGTCGCGCAGCGGCTTCCGCGAGACCTCGCCGCCCCGCGCGCCGGTGCCGAACGACTGCGCGTTCCAGGCCGGCACCGTCGAGGCGAGGTTGTCGCCGGCCGCGTGACAGTTGACGCACCAGTGCTCGCCGCCCGCTCCGGTGACGGTGGCGCCGGTCTTCTCGTCGCGGCAGACGTCGCCACTGGCCTTGCGCAGCACGCCGGCGCCGTTCGGGCACCGGGTCTCGCGCCCCACCTGCTCCTCGACCACGCTTTCGAGTGCGCCGAAGATTGGGCTCTTCGCGGCGTGCGCCATGACCGAGCGCGACCACTCGGCCACCTGACGCGCGTG
>JAYTHX010000077.1:0-6465 GCA_043732195.1 Polyangiaceae bacterium | reverse complement strand
GCGACTCGAGATGCTTGTTCTGGACCTGCACATCGAAGAGCGCGAAGCCCGATGCACGAAGTCGTTCGGCAAGCGAGACGAACGCGATCTTCGAAGCGTCGGTGCGGAGATGGAACATCGACTCGCCCGCGAACATGCCGCCGATACACACGCCGTAGATGCCCCCGACCAGCGTGCGTTCGGTCGCGGATCCCTCGGGCTTCTCCCAGACCTCGACGCTATGCGCCCAGCCCAGCGCGTGGAGACGCTCGTAGCCACGGGCGAGCTCCGGGATGATCCACGTACCCTTCGCGCGCGTCTCGCCGCAGAGGCGCATCACCTGCGAGAAGTCGGCATCGAGGGTGATCTCGTACCGATGGTGGCGCAGCGTGCGGCGCAGGGAGCGTGACCAGTGCGGTTCGTTCTCGAGCGGGAAGATGGCCCGCGGCTCGGGCGAGAACCAGAGGACCAGCGGCGTCTCGCCGTCGTCGGACTCGCCGTGCGGCCACGGAAAGATGCCGCTGCGATACGCGAGCAGCAACGTGCCCGGGTCGAAGTCGCAGCCCATCGCGACGACCTCGGGCGCGCGCGGGCGCCCGGGATCGGGAAAGCGGACGCGCGCCGGCGTCGGCTCGATCGGGGGGAACGGAGGCGGCGTCGTGAGGCGCACGCCCGGAGCTTACCTCAGGGCTTGAACGCGTTGTCCTCGTCACCGGGCGAAGGCGTCGGTGCAGGACGTCGCGCCGTACTTCGTGAAGAACGCGTCCTGGCCCGTGAAGTCGGCGCGCTTCGGCAGCACCAGCGTGAACGAGCGAGTGACCTTCGCCGCCTTCGCGATCGAGACGGGGAGCTTCGCGTGATAGGTGACGCGCGAGAGCTCGCCCTGCGCGGTGGTCTGCACGTTGGAGAGAGCGAGCTTGTCGAGGCGGCCGACGCCCGTGCGGCCGTTCAGCTGGCCGATCGTGAAGAGCATCTGATCGCGGATGGTGGCGTCGGCGAAGGCGTTGCGGATACGCATCCGGACGGTCTAGAGCGACATTGCCCACCTGTAACTACATTTGTATGCCTGTGGCTGGTCGACTGAATTCGCTAGCAATGGGCGGAGATGCGCGCGCTCGTCGTCCTGCCGGTGGTGCTTGCAGCCTGCGCCGCGTCTCCACCGGCGCCGAGGCGTCCCAACGCCACCGCAGCGAGCGATGTCGCCGAGGCCGCCGCTCCGGTGCCGACGGGCTGCCCCGCGCGCATCGACGTCGCGTTCGCGAACGCGCTGCTCGCGCGGCACGCGCAGCGCTTCGGGACCATGACGGCGGTCGCGGCCTCGGTGCCCGTCACGCTCGGCGGGACCGTCACCGACGAGGGGCGCGCAGGGACCCTCGAGCGCAACCTCACCGCGGACGCCGAGCGCTCACAGACGTCGCTCGCCGGCAGCCATGCCGCGAGCGGCACCGATGCAGACGGCGCGTGGACGCTCGAGGGCAGCACCAGCGTCGTGGAGCGCCTCACCGCGGTCGAGGGCACGGGCGAGGCGCTCGCGGCGTGGCTGCTGCGCCGCGCGTACACCGCGACCTTCGGCGGCCCGCCCGACGCGAGCACGCGCAAGGACGCGGTCGTGTTGATCGCGTTCGCGCGGCCGGAGCTCGGCTCGCCGACGCTCACCTTCGATCGCGAGACTGCCGCCCTTGATCGCCAAGAGCGCCTACGGCAGCTTCACGAAGGGCGGGGCGCCGCGCTCGATGCCGCTGCGCATCCTCGGAAACAAGATCGTCGTGGACGGCATGGTGGAGGGGACGCCCGCCGCGTTCCAGGTCGACACCGGCAGCAATGGCGGCCTCGATCTGCACGCGTCGTGGACGCGCGCGCACGGTCTGCCGGGCGCGCGGCCAGTCGTGACGGTGCGGGGTAAGTTCGGCGCCGGCACCGAGGACGCGGCCATCACGTACTTCGACCTCGGCAAGGCGTCGCTCGGGCCGATCACGTTCGACGGCCGCCCCGCCCACGTCGCCGACACGCCCGGCGCGGGCAGCATCGCCGGACTCGCGGGCAACGAGATCCTCGCGCGCTGCGACGCCGTGCTGTTCGACGTCCCGAAACGTCGGCTCTGGGTCGAGGGCGCGTGCGATCGCGCCGTCCCCGAGCGCCGCCTGGGATGGCGCTTCGAGAAGAAGCTCGACCCCGCGCAGCCGGACCGCCCCTGGGTGGTCCGCGCGCTCTGGCCGGGCGGCGCCGCCGAGCGCGCGGGTCTCGCGGTCGGCGACCGCATCCTGGAGGTGGGCGGCAAGCCCGCGACGCTCGACGTGGGGCCGCTGTGGACCCTCGAGCAACAGCCGGCAGGCACGAAGCTCCCGATCGTCTCCACGCGCGCGGGCAAGCGGACAGCGCGTCGTCGCGGAGCTCCGCTCGCTGTCGCTTTAGTCCAGCTTGATGCCGTACACGAAGCTCGGCTTCGGGGACCGGAGGACGCGCTCCGTGATCACGTCGTGGACCTTCTTCTTGTCGCCCGTGACGTCGACGTAGTCCTTGATCAGCTTCTCCGCGCGAGGCTTGTCGCCCTTGCCCTTGATCTGCGCTACCTGGATCATCAGCGCCTTCGTAGCGGCGGGGAACTTGTCGAGCGCGATGGAGAAACAGCCCTTGTCCTTGCCGTTCGCGGCCGTCTCCTCGGGCTTCCAGCTGACCGCCTTGTGCTCGATCAGCCACCCGAGCTGGATGGCCGCGAGCTGACTGTAGTTCTTCGGGTGCTTGTCGTCGTCGTACATCCCGCGCGAGATGTGGCCGAACGCCCACGTGATGTCGCGCACGTGCGCCTTCTCCGCCTCGTCCGCGGTGATCTCCTTCTTTTCCGCGAGCCAGTCGGTGAAGAAGAGCGCGGCGGTCTGCGCCTTCAGCTCCTCGAGCGTGCTCGCCAGCGGGCCGCCGAATGCGTCGCGATCGATCTTCCCGTTCACCTTGTACTGGTGCGCGGGGCCGAGGTTGTGCGCGGCCTCGTGGAGCACGGTGCTCATCAGCTGCGGCT
This sequence comes from Polyangiaceae bacterium, assembly GCA_043732195.1. Lineage (GTDB taxonomy): Bacteria > Myxococcota_A > Polyangia > Polyangiales > Polyangiaceae > Labilithrix. The sequence continues at coordinate 3,473 of JAYTHX010000077.1, read as the reverse complement.
CGCGCTCGGTCGTGTACTTCGTCATCGTCTCCTTGCAGAACAAGGACTCGGTCGACTCCTTCATCGCCTCGATGCTGTCGGGGTCGGTATAGAAGTTCGTCATCGCGACCGTGCGGCCGCGGCCCTCGTTCGCAACGGGGCCGAAGTTCGGTAGCGACTGACCGATGGTCGCGCCCGCGGGCGTGCGCGAGTCACCGGCGTTCAGCGCGATGTCGACGAAGTCGGGGAGCTTGAAGCTCACCTCGCGCGCTTTGTACGGCGCCCCCGCGAGCTCGGCGAGCGCCTTCTCCATCTCGGTCTTGAGCGGATCGAGCTTGCTCTGCCACTTCACGGACCCCTGATTGATGAGGCCGAAGCTCACGTGGTACAGCGCCTTCGTGCTGCACGGCTCGCGGTACACCTCGTCGGCCGCGACGCGGAGGTAGTACTTCGAGTTCTTCGCATCCATCTTCGCCCACGCCTCGTCGGCAGGCCACCACCTGTCGTCGGTGAACGACTGCGCGCTCGCGAGGAGATAGACTTTGAGCGCCGACTCCTTGTCGCCGAGCGCCTCGGCGGCGGCCTTGAGCTGTCCGCTGATGGCCTCGACGTCCGCCTTGAACGCCTCGTGGTACGGGACCGCCTTCAGCTTGTCGCCGTCGGCCGTGACGACGGTGAACGGGGTCATGAAGCCCTTGTTCTTGAAGACGTCGTCCTTGTCCTCCTTTGAATCCTTCTTCGCGAGCTCCTCGCAAAATTTCGGCTTCTCGAGGAGCGCCGCGGGGTAGAGGCCGGAGAGCTTGCCCTTCGGCAGATCCGGGATCGCGGTGCACGCGGAGTCGGCCTGCGTCTGCGGCGCCTCGCAGCGCGGCGACTGGTTGCGGAAGAAGAGCGACTTGCTCGCGGGGTCGGCGTCGGCGAGCTTCTCACGGAGGGCGAACGTACCCTCCTGCTTCGCATAGAGCTTCTCGATCAGCTCGGCGGCCTGCGTGACGAAGCCGACGAAGCGCTTCTCCTCTGCCGAGGCCTTCGAGAGGTCCGTCTCGACGAGCGTGATGCGGCCCTGCGCGAGCTCCTTCTTCACCGCGTCGCGCCGGGCGATCTCCTTCGCCTCGACGCCCGCCGGCGGCGGCCCGCCCTTCGCGCTCCCCTGGATGGTCTCGATGGCGTCCTGCGCCTTCGCGGTGAAGCCGTCCTTCGTCACGTACTCGGCGAGCTTCGCGCCGGGAGCGATGCCCCAGTAGACGGCGACCTCGTCGGCGTCGAGCATCGTGTCCTTGTTCGTGTCCGCGACCCAGAAGAGCGGAAACGCGAGCTCGGCCGCGAGGCGGTTGAAGTCCGCGCGCGTCACCGTGCCGAGCTTCACGCCTGCGGGGCGCGGCGGCGCGGCGTCCGCCGACTGCGTGGTGACGGAGGCCGACGCGACCGGCGCCGGCGCCGGTGTCGGGTCGGGCTTCTTCTCGCAGCCCGCGGCGCCGAGGCCGAGGAGCAGCACGGAGGCGAGGGCCGAAACGGGGCGAACGGGGCATGAGGGCCGACGGGGCGTCATTTTCATCGCGCCAGGGTTTTCGCGCGAGGTCGAGCGAGCTGTCAAGGTAGGCTGCCCCGCGAGGGCCCGCCTCCGATGCGATTCACGCTTCCCGTCGACCGCGAAGTCCGCGAACGACTCGACCGCCTGGAGATCCCGTTCAACGAGTACGGCGTCGATCCCTATGGAATCTCGAAGCAGTACCTCGGTCCGTCGCTCACGGCGCTGAAGTTCTTCTTCCGGCACTACTTCTCGGTCGAGTCGCACGGCATCGAGAACGTCCCGGCCCACGGGCGCGTCATGCTGGTGGGAAACCACTCGGGCGGCGTCGCCATCGACGGCGCGATGGTCCACGCCTCGCAGTTCCTCGAGATGAACCCGCCGCGCCTCGCGCAGGGGATGGCGGAGAAGTTCCTCAACAAGATCCCGTTCGCTTCGCAGGTCGCGAACCGCTGCGGTCACCTGACCGGGCTCCCCGAGCACGCGGAGCGGCTCCTCGCCGACGAGCGGATGCTGATGGTCTTCCCCGAAGGCGCGCGCGGCACCGCGAAGCTGTACAAGGAGCGCTACTCGCTCGTGCACTTCGGCAGCGGTTTCGTGCGCCTCGCGATGAAGATGAAGACGCCAATCGTACCTTTCGCCTTCCTCGGCGGCGGTGAGGCGGTGCCCACGGTCTCGAACGCGCGCTCGCTCGGCAAGCTGCTCGGCGTGCCGTACATCCCGGTCACGCCTTGGCTGTTCGCGGTGCCGATCCCGGCGAAGCTCGAAGTCTACTACTCGAAGCCGATGATCTTCGAGGGCACGGGCTCCGAGGAGGACGAGGTCGTCAGCGGCCACGTCGAGCAGGTGAAGGAGCGCATCGCGGGGCTCATCGAGGTGGGCCGTCGCCGTCGGCGCGGCGAGCCGGAGGCCGCATGAAGGTCCTCGTCCCCGGCCTGTCCGGCCGCCTCGGAAAGATGCTCGCCGAGCGGCTCCTCGAGCTCGGTCACGACGTCATCGGCATCGACCGCCGGCCTTTCCGCGAGAAGCCGGATGGCGTCGAGATGCACGAGATCGACATCCGCAAGCGCGGCGCCGAGGACGTCTTCCGGCGCGTCCGCCCCGAGGCGGTCATCCACATGGCGACCGTCACGCACCTCATCATGCAGAGCGAGGATCGGTACCGCATCAACCTCGGCGGGACGCGCGCGGTGTTCGAACACTCGAGCACGTATGGCACCGAGCACGTGATCTTCGTCGGCCGTCACACCTATTACGGGGCCGCCGCCGACTCGCCGCTGTTCCACAACGAGGACGAGCCGCCGATGGGGCTCTCGTCGTTTCCGGAGCTCGCCGATCTCGTCGCCGCCGATCTCTATGCTGGCTCGGCGCTGTGGCGCTATCCGAGCTTCGCCACCACCGTGATGCGCCTCGTCTACACGCTCGGACCCACCGGGCACGGGACGCTCGCGACGTTCCTCCGTGGCAAGCGCGTGCCCACGCTCCTCGGGTTCGACCCGCTGTTCCAGTTCATGCACGAGCAGGACGTCGTGAGCTCACTCTGCACCGCGCTCGACAAACGGCCGCGCGGCGTGTTCAACGTCGCGGGCCCGCAGCCGGTGCCGCTCTCGATGGTGATTCGCGAGACCGGCCGCACGAACATCCCGATCCCGGAGGTCGTGTTCGCGATGATGCTCGGACGCTTCGGCCTGCCCAAGCTGCCGCACGGCGCGCTCGAGCACATCAAGTACCCGGTCACGGTCGACGGCAGCGCGTTCAAGAAGGCGACGGGCTTCCAGCACCAGTACGACGAGAGAGGTGCAATGGAGGCGTATCGCGAGGCTTTTCCCCGACCTCAGCACTGAGGACCACGGGTTGAGGCCTCGGGTCAGCAAGACGCACACCCTCGCAGCACCGAGCCTGGATCGATGGACCCCCACGTATCCATGCGGCACTGGTTTTCGCGGGGTGATTTGCCGTCCGTCAG
>JAYTHX010000076.1:0-6483 GCA_043732195.1 Polyangiaceae bacterium | reverse complement strand
CCTCACGATCGAGCGCGCCCCCGAGGCGGTCCGCAAGGACGCCAGCGTGGAGCACCTTTACGCACGTGCACTGCTCGACCAGGGCCGCTCGGCCGATGCGCTCGCCGCCGAGCGCCGCGTCCTCTCCTACTGTGCCGATCCGGCGCTCGAGGTTCCCGCCTGCTCCACGTATCTCATCGCGTCCGCCACGCGGCGCGCCGAGATCCTCGAGCAGCTCGTGACCCTCGGCGTCGAGGACGCGAACGCGCATCCCGAGGCGTCGAGCCTCGCGTACCACAACGCGACTCGCCAGGTCAGCTTCTCCGCCCGCTGAGCGGCGTCCTGGTATGCGTGTATGTTGCACGCTATTTCGATCGCGTCTCTCGAGCGCCTTGCTCTGGCTCCGGAAGGTGACGCCCCGTATGAACAACGTGGAGGTCCGGTGAAGCTCTGTCTCGCGCGTCTGGTTGGGAGCGTAGCGACGGCGATCCTCGCGATCGCGACCGGCGGCTGCGGTCTCGGGATGGCGACGAAGCATCCGCGCGTGGCGTACCAGCCGTCGGCCGACGAGCTGGCCGCCGAGCAGCGCCTGCTCACGCAGCCGTTCGCGCTGGCGGTGCCCGAGGACGCAATCGTGCGCGTGGTCGGCCCGTCGATGACGTGCACCGGCACGGTGATCGAGGACGACCTGATCCTCACCGCGCACCACTGCCTCGTCGAGCGCGGGTCGAAGGGCGAGTACTCGAGGAAGCTCCTCGATCCCTCGCAGATCAAGATCGAGCTCGGCGGCGACTACTTCGCGTGGGGAGAGGTCTCGACGCGCGCGGTGATCGCGCCGCCGTGCGGGCAAGCGGGCGGCGCCGGCGACATCGCGGTGATCGTGCTCTCGCGCAAGCTCGTCGGCCTCTCCACGATGACGCCGCGCCTCGATACGCCGCCGAAGATCGGGGAGGACGTGAACCCGGTCGGCTTCGGCCGCTGCGCGCTCTCGCCCGACGGGATTCGCCGCAAGGAGCGCCCGGGCGGCAGCATTCGCGCGCTCACGAGCGAGACGATGTTCCTCGACGCCTCGGTGTGCCCAGGCGACTCGGGCGGTCCGGTGTTCGCGAAGGGCACGCGCGAGATCGTGGGCGTGGTGAGCCTCTCCGCGATGGATCACGACGAGCGGACCCGTGGCCCCTCGGTGATGGCGCGCATCGACGCCTACCGCCTGGTCTTCGCGCACGCACGGATGATCTCCGACGGCATCGCCCAGAACGAGCTCCCCCCGCTCGAGTGCATTGCGGACCTCGAGCAGAAGAAGAGGTAGGCGCCCCGGACGCTGTTTCTGAGCCGATCACGCCTCGTCGCCGCCACTTACGGCTTGAGGTACCATCGGAGCATGTGCGGGATCGTCGCTTACGTTGGGCCCAAGGACTGTGCACCGATCCTCGTGGAGGGGCTGCGTCGTCTCGAGTATCGCGGCTATGACTCGGCGGGCCTCGCGGTCCACACCGGGAAGGGCGTGGAGATCGTCCGCGCCGTCGGCAAGCTCGCGAACCTCGACGCGGCGCTGAAGAAGAACCCGCTCAGCGGCCCCACCGGGATCGGCCACACGCGCTGGGCCACGCACGGGCGCCCGAGCGAGGCGAACGCGCATCCCCACGTCGCCGGCCAGGTGGCGGTGGTGCACAACGGGATCATCGAGAACCACGTCGAGCTCCGGCGCGAGCTCGAGGCGAGCGGCATCAAGTTTCAGAGCGACACCGACACCGAGATCGTCGCGCACCTGGTGGACCGCGCCATGAAGCGCGGCCAAAAGGTCCTCGCCGAGGCGGTGCGCGAGGCGCTGAAGCAGGTCCGCGGCGCCTACGCGATCGCGGTGATCAGCGGCGACTCGCCGGACGAGATCGTCGTCGCGAAGCACGACTCGCCGCTGGTGCTCGGCGTCGGCGAGGGCGAGAGCTTCGCCGCGAGCGACATCCCGGCGATGCTCGCGCACACGCGCGACGTCATCTTCCTCCAGGACGGCGAGATGGCGGTCCTGAAGAAGGGCGGCATGACCATCACGAGCGTCGCCGAGGGCACGGCCGTCACGCGGGCGTCGAAGCGCATCGACTGGTCGCCCACGCAGGCCGAGAAGGGCGGCTACAAGCACTTCATGCTCAAGGAGATCCACGAGCAGCCGCGCGCCATCGAGGACACGCTGCGCGGGCGCGTCGATCTCGTGAACGCGGACATCGTGGCCGCCGAGATCGGCGTCACCGAGGAGTTCGCGAAGACGGTGGGCCGCGTGTACTTCGTGGCCTGTGGCACGAGCGCGCACGCCGCCATGGCCGGGCGCTACTGGGTCGAGTCGCTCGCGCGCATTCCCGCGACGGTCGAGATCGGCAGCGAGGTCCGTTACCGCGAGCCCGTATTCCTCCCCAACGATCTGGTGGTGGCGGTGAGCCAGAGCGGCGAGACCCTCGACACGCTGGCCGCGGTGAAGGCGGCGAAGGCCGCCGGCGCGCACGTGGTGGCGGTGGCGAACGTGCTCGACAGCGCCATCCCGCGCATCTCGGACGGTGCACTCTACACGCATGCCGGCCCCGAGATCGGCGTCGCCTCTACGAAGTGCTTCACCACGCAGCTCGCGGCGCTGCTGATGCTCGCGGTGTACCTCGGCCGCCGCCGCGGCACGCTGCCGGTGGAGCGCGCCCGCACGGTGCTGAACGCGCTGTGGCACGTCCCCGCGCAGATGCGCGAGGTGCTGGCGCGAGGCGACGAGCTGAAGGTCATCGCCAAGAAGCACCTGCGCGCGCGCGACATGCTGTTCCTCGGGCGCGGCACGCACTTCCCGATCGCCCTCGAGGGCGCCCTCAAGCTGAAGGAGATCTCGTACATCCATGCCGAGGGCTATGCCGCCGGCGAGATGAAGCACGGGCCGATCGCGCTGATCGACGAGGACATGCCGGTCGTCGTCGTCTGCCCGCGCGACGCGCACTACGAGAAGACGCTCTCCAACATGCAGGAGGTGAAGGCGCGCGAGGGCCAGCTCATCGCCGTGTGCACCGAGGGCGACATGGACGTCCGCCGCATCTGTACGCCGGATACCGCGCCGCGGAGCGGTCGCGGCTCGATGCCGCCGCGCGATCCGGACGTGGTCGAGGTCCCCGACGCCGTCGCCGAGGTGCTCCCCTTGCTGACGGTTCTACCGCTCCAGCTCCTTGCGTACTTCATGGCCGACCTGAAGGGCACGGACGTGGACCAGCCGCGCAACCTCGCGAAGACGGTGACGGTCGAGTAGGTCAGAAGCGCATCCGCGCCTGGAGGCGGGGGCCGAGGATCGGGGCCGAGTCCGCGTTGTCGAGCACGCCGACTCCGGCGCGCACGTCGAGGCGCCGAGCGGCGGCGCGTCGCAGTGCCGCACGAGGAAGAGATGCGGCGCCGTATCGTCGGTCACGGCAGATCGTAGCGATAGAACTTCGTGTCGACGGGCGCGCGGGGGATCGCGAGCGCCGCTCCCATTGCCGTCATGAAGGCGACGATGCACGCCGCGTACCGCACAGGCGCGGGTCCGCGTGCCGCGTCCGCGTGTTCTCACTCCGACTTCGTGATGCCTCGGTAGCTGCCCGTCACCTTGCGATCGGCGATGACAGTGCGGAGCACGGCGACCTCCTCGCGCACCACGAGCAGTTCCGTTCGAAGATCCTCGATCTCCTCCGCGAGCACCTGGAGGAGCTGCGCGGTGGCGGGATCCGGCCGCGTCACCGTGGTTGCGGGCTGCACCTTGCCGGTCGTCAGACGCTGGGTGGATCTTCGTTGAGGGCGTTCCGACGCCGTGACGGGTGGTCTACGCGACGTGGCCATGGTGAGCACCGTAGCGAGCGCTGCACGCGGCGAGGGCGCTATCGCCGCTCTCCGCGCCAGAATTAGCAGCTGCTAATGATCCGCCGACTGTCGCAGTGACTCTGCTTCGCAGCGCGGCGGTGGGGCGACCTCGGTACGAGTCGCTCGAGCCGCCACCGCCCGAAGAGCCGCCGACCTCGGCCTCGACGAGAACGGAACCCTGGTCCTCGATTTCGGTCCGCGCAGCTTCCGCGTCGTGTTCGACGAGTCCCTGAAGCCCGCCGTGCTCGACGAGACGAAGAAGCGTCTCCCCGATCAGCCGAAGCCGAAGCCGACCGACGACGCCGAGAAGGCCAAGGAGGCGACCGACACCTGGAAGACCCTCAGAAGGACGCCAGGGTCCTCGCGACCGGCCAGCTCCTGCGCCTTGAGGTCGCGATGTGCGGGCAGCGGCGCTGGACGCGGCGGGTCTTCCAGCAGTTCCTCGTCGATCACCCGGTGCCGGGCAGCTCGCGGCGTGCTTCCGCGTCGCCGACGACAGCACGTTCGCGGATCGAGAGGACGCCACCTTCGATCTCGCGAACGACGCGAGCGTCGGCATCGTGCACCGGCTCGATCTCGACGACGCGACGGCCGGCGAGTGGGGCCAGATCTTCGCCGACTACGAGGTGCTCCAGCTCTCGCGCGAGGTGGCGCGCCTCACCGATGCCGAGCGGGCCGGCACGAAGATCGAGCGCGCCGTGGGCCTCGAGGTGCCGACCGGCAAGGTGCTCGGCCTCGACACGCGCGGGCGGCGGCGCGGCCCACCGCAGTCTCGCCCAACGAGAGATCGGTCAGCGCTTGTGCAACGCGCGGAAGTGGCCGACCACCTTGCCGCGGCCGAGCGAGTCGGCCTCGATGGCCTTGGGGCCGCCGTTCTCGATCACGAGCGGCAGGCCGCGCGGGCCGATCTTGTCGCTGATGATCCCCACGTGCTCGGGGAGCGCGCCGCGCCTCCACTGCCACGCCACGAACACGATGTCGCCGGCGCGCCACGCAACCTTGTCGCGGAGCTCGGTGGTCAGCCCCATCGCGTTGCGCTGGAGGTACGTGAACATCGTCGAGACCCGGCGATGATCGATGTGCGGATCGACGCTCGACATGCCGTACGCCTGCATGTCGCGCAGGATGTCGTCGTGCACGAGCTCCTGGAGATCGATCCCGATCTCACGGAGCGACCGCACCACCACGTCGGTGCAGGCGCCGCGGTTCCACGGCACGTCGCCCATGGGATAGGCGTTCGTCTCCCTCCACGAGTTGTCGTAGATGCTGACCTTCTCGAGCTCGAGGCGCGCACGAGCGACGATCGCGCCCTCCTCCGTCCACGACAGGAACACGCGGGGTCCCGTGTTGGGGAACGCCGCGGCGAACGCCACCGGCGGCTTCGTCAGCGCGCCCGTCAGCTCGACGCTCATCGGCACCGGCGTCAGCTGGTCGCTCGGGAGCTGGGCGGTCACCTCGGGCTCCGGCTCCGCGTCCTTCGCCGCGCGGGTCCTTCACGTCCCAGAACCGACGAGCAACCACGGTGCCAGGCTCCGCTGGACGCGCCCCCGTTGGTGCGATTCACGCCGACCCTGGATTTCCTGGATTCCGGCGAGAGCGACCCGCAGCCTCCCACCTCTCCTCAAGATCATGCGGCGGGCAGGGTGGATCGTCCGCGGCCCACTAACGGGCCAGGTCTAGGGGCGAGCGCGGAGGCCGGCGACCGCGTTCGTGAGCTGCCGGAGCGCCGACTCCTGCGTACGCGCCGTCTCCTCGATCCGCATCGCGGACGTGAGGAGCTTCCGCGTGCCGTCGGCCTGGGCGGTGTGGCTCGCGTTGAGCTCCTTCACCTTGCCCGAGATGTCCTCGATCGCGGTCGTGATCTGACGGCCGCCCTTTGCCTGCTCCTGCGCGCTGCGCTCCACGTGCTGCGTGATGAGGCGCATCTTCTCGGCGCTCTTCATGATCAGCTCCGAGCCGCGCGCCTGCTGCGCGGTGGCGGCGGCGATCTGCTGCACGGTCTCGGCGATGCGCCCGATGGCGTCGGTGACCTGCTTCGAGCCCTTCGCCTGCTCGACGGTGGCGCGCGCGATGGCCCGCACCATGTTCGTCGACTTCTGGCTCGACTCGAGGATCTTCTTGAGCGCGCGTTCGGCCTCGTTCGAGACCTCGACGCCGCGATCGACGTTGTGCGCGCCCCGCTCGACGGCGGTGATGGCGTTCTTGCTCTCGCCCTGCACCGTCTTGATGAGGTCGGTGATCTCGCGCGTGCTCGCGCCGGCACGCTCCGCGAGATCCTTGATCTCGTCGGCGACGACGGCAAAGCCCTTGCCCTGCTCGCCGGCCTGCGCGGCGATGATGGCGGCGTTCAGCGCGAGCAGGTTCGTCTGCTCGGCGACGTCGTCGATCACGTTCACGATCTGCCCGATGGCGTCGATGCGCGAGCCGAGCGCGCTGATCGCGGTGACGGCCTCCTGCGAGCTCTCCTTGATGCGGTAGATCTCGCTGATGGTCTTGAGGATGGCCTCGGCGCCCTTCTCGGCGTCGAGCGCGACCTCCTCGGAGAGGCGGGCCGTCTCGTTCGCGTTCGACTGCACCTGGTCGATCGAGACGTCCATCTCGTTCATCGAGGAGCTCGTCTCCTCGGCGGTGAGCGAGAGCGCGTCGACGTTC
>JAYTHX010000075.1:0-6508 GCA_043732195.1 Polyangiaceae bacterium | reverse complement strand
GGCACAGCCGAAGCGGTCGCGACGAGCGCCGCCTCACCCGTCCCATTCTGCGCGGACGGCCCCAGCCCCGGCCGCTCGAGGCGCGAGACGACGGCGGCCGCAAGCTCCGCTCCCGCCTCTGCCACGGAGCTCGTGCTCTTCTTCTTGGACGACACCGTGGCGCATCCTGCCTGCGACTCGGGCGGGCGCGGCACCACGCGCGCTCGCCACGGGTGGCGCGGCGCGAGGGGTCACTTCGGCACCCGCCCGATGAAGCCCGCATCGGTCCAGTAGACATACGCGCTGTCGACCGCGAGCCGGCCCGTCGTCGTGCCGGCGGCGGTCAGGAGCCGAACGTTGGTTTCGCCGAGGAACGGAGTGACGCCGGTGTGCTCCCAGATACCGCTCTTGCCGTCGGTCCAGTATTGCGCGCACGCGTCCGCGACGATCGCCCCACGACCGAGCGGGATCGACGGCACAGTCAGAGTGCTCCCGCTCGGTAGCTGCGTGATCGTGAACGGCTGGCCCGTGTATCCGAAGAACGAGTAGCTCTTGCCGTCGGCGACGCCGATACCGTAGTGCAGTCCGGGAAAGCAGCCGCCCATCGGGGTGATCGTTCCGCCGCTCGTCATCGTCCGATCGAGGCTGAAGACGCCGAGCAGGTTGCTGGCCTGGCAGCCCGTCGACGAGCCGTACAGGCGCGCCCCGTCGATGCGGAGCTCGTCGGCGGTGACGGGGTTGCCCGGGCCGCCCGCGGCGAACGTGAACGCGACGGCGACTCCGCCCGGCGTCTTGGGCGCGCGGACGATCCGGGAGGTGCCCGAGTCCGCCCAGTAGATGTAGGATGCATCGACCGCGACGCCCGAGGGCTTGTTCGCCGGGTAGAGGACCGTGGCGGGGGTGCCGCCGCCGATCGGCGCGCGTAGCACCGCGCCGCCGAGGTTACTGGACCAGTAGACGTAGGTGTCATCGACCGCGAGCCGAAGCGGCGATGCCTGTCCCGAGGCGAGTAGCGTGGTCGCGAACGTGCTCTTGTCGACCTGCCAGACCTCGTTCGTCGTGCTGTCGGCGTAGTAGAGGTTCTTCGCGTCGACGGCGATGTCCACCGGCGAGCCGAGGCCGTCGAGGATGCGCGACGCGGATTGAGGCTTGCACGCCCCGCCGAGGCAGAGGTTTCCGGCGCCACACGCCACGCCACACGCGCCGCAGTTGGCGGCGTCGACCTTGGCGTCGACGCACGTTCCGCCGCACGCCGTATAGCCCGCAAGGCAGGCCTTCACGCACGCGCCTGCCGTGCAGATCGCCGACTCGCCGACGGCGGCGGCGCAGGGCGTGTTGCAGGCGCCACAGCTCGTGCCGCTCGGCCCGCTCTGCAGGTTGCTGAGGCAGCCGCTCGTGCTCCCGCAGGTCGCGAAGCCGCTGTCGCACGCGAGGCCGCACGCGCCGTTCACGCAGGACGCGGTGCCGTGCACCGCCGGACAGACGGCCGCAGCGCACGCGCCGCACGCCGCGGGGTCACTGGAGATGTCGCGGCAGCGGCCCCCGCAGTTGGTCCGCGGAAACGTGCAGGCGGCGGCGCATGTCCCGCTGTCGCAGACCTCGCCGGCAGCGCAGTTCTTCCCGCAGGCGCCGCAGGTCTCGGGGGTCGCGAGGTCGGATTCGCAGCCGTCGTCCCACATCGCGTTGCAGTCGGCGAAGCCGGCGAAGCAGCGACCCACGGCGCACTGATCGCCGGTGCACTTCGCCGCCGCCGTGCGGGCGACGGCCTCGGGGGCGCACGTCGCGCAGCTATTCGCCGAGCACCCGTACGTCGGGTCGGTCAGCGTCACGCACGCGGCTCCGCACCGCTTCTTGCCGGCAACGCAGGCGCCGGCGCAGGTGAGCGGTCCCGCGTCCGGCCCGGCGTCGAGCTTGCCGTCCGCGTCGCCGTCGGCGTCGGGGCTCGCGTCCACGATGAGGGATTGGCTTCCCGCGAAGCCGGAGCTGAAATGCGTGATCGACGCGGTCGCGCCTGCGCTGCCGTACCGCGTCGCCCGGGCCGTGAAGCGATCCTCGGTCCCTTCGTCGGTCCAGAACACCACGGCCGGCGCGCTGCCCGGCATCGTCACGGTGATGGGGATGGCGAAGCGCAGCCCCGAGGGCGAAAAGCGATAGACCTTCCCCTGGACGACATAGCCCGCGGCCGCGAGCTCGTCGTCGGTGACGCCGATGGTCACGTCACGGGAGACGGCACCGGCCGGCACCACCACCGTGACGCCGCCTGCGGTGACCGTGCCGCCGCCAGGTCCGATGACGGTCCCGCTCCCGACCGGAGGTGGGTCCGACGACGAGCCGCCGCACGCGAGCGCGATGCAACCGGCGGCGAGGAACGTGCCAGTAAACCGTGCAGTCGTGCCCAGGGCGTTACGCATCCTCCCTAGGTGACCGGACGCGGCCGATCCCGTCAATGCCTCCGCAAACTCGCGTTTCGTTCGCTGTTCTGCGCCATGCGCGCGATCCTTGGTGCGGCGCTGTTCGCCTCCGCGGGCGCGGGGGTCGCGCTGTCGAGCTGCCTCGACGGGTCACCGAGCGAGAGCCCGGCAGGGGAGTCCCCCGTCGACGCCTCGCGCGACAGTGCTCTCGCAAACGACGCGAGCGGCGACGCTGCGGTCGCCACCGACGCCGCGCTCGATGCCAGCGTTCCCCTCGTCGATACCTGCGGAGACGCCGCGGCGGCCGTGGCCGACGTGTGGCTTGCCGATCCCCACCTCTGCCTTGTCACCGCCGGCCTCCTCGGGTCCCATTTCTAACGTGATCGCCGGAGCCCGGGCCCGCGTCTGAGCAAGACCGAGCTCCCGCTACTCGGCGAGGGCGCGGCGGAGGGCCGGAGCTTCCAGCTCCTCGAGCCGCTCGCGCATCAAGACTCGCGTCTCGTCGTCGTACTCGGGGTTCGCATCGGCGATGCCAAGCGCCTTCCGGAGTAGCTCGAGTGCCCGTTCACGCTGCCCTCGCTCCTCGAAGACCATCGAGAGGAGGTCGAAGCCTTCGGCATCGTGCGGGAAGTCGTGGATGAAGTCGTGGCAGAGCGCCTCGGCGTGGTCGACCCGGCCGTCGAGGATCTCGTCGAGGATGCGGTCCGCTCGATCGTTGATCTCATCGATCTCGTCGTCGCCGCCGCAGACATCACACGCGTGGTGATGCAGCGCGCTCGATGCGGTGAGGACCTCCACGCTCGCCACGGGTGAGGCCCCCGACGCCGAGCAGCACTTCTTGTGCTTCTTTCCTCTGCCGCAGGGACAGGGATCATTGCGCCCGATCTTGGCCATCGCTCTGCATACCAAGATCCTTCACCGCCATGAGCGGGACAAGTTCTCCGTTGCCCGAGACTTCCAGGGGGTCGGGCCGCACGTGCCGCGTTTTCTAGTGCGCGCGCTGCGGGATCGAGGTCGGTGTCTGCGAAGCGTGCGATCGCGGCCAGATCTACTGCGCCGGGGAGTGCCGTGCGGTCAGACGGCATGAGTCGAGACGGCGCTCCGCGGCGAAGTACCAGCGCTCACGGCGAGGGGCTCGCAAGCATGCAGCGCGGCAGCGCGCGTTGCGATCGGGAAAGTTATCGGCGCAGAAAGTGACGCACCACGGATTCCCCACACCACCAGAAAGCGTCATCGTGGCGATGTCGGTGGCCGCCACGGATGCGCGCGTCGACATGGAGGATCGCGATGTCGCTCTGGTCGACCACGCTGCGGATCGGCGCGGACATGAAGCTGCTGGTGACGAGCCCGGAGGGCGACGACCTGATCAAGGCGCGCCTTCCGCTCCGGCCGCCGCATCCACGCGCGCTGCTGACGATGCTCGAGGGGATCGCGCTCTTCAGCGGCGAGCCGCTCTGCGCTGTTGTTTCTGCGGGGAGCCACCGCGAGGACTGGCTCGACACCGAGCAATGGTGCAACGATCTCTGGCCGGCGGAGAGCCCCCTCGTCCACTTCGACTTCGCTCTTCCTCCGCCTCGCGCGCGCCGCCGTCTCCGCGGCGTCGGTGACTTCCGCGACGTGCGACAGCAGCTGCGGCTCGTGTGGCCGCGCGCGTGGCAGCGATGAAGGACATCGATCACTCCGGTCGGGTTGCCGAGGTTCTTCGTCTTGGCCTCGTCGAGGGCGTCGCGGTGCGCGCGATCGCCAAACGCCTGCACATGGCGCGGAAGACCGTCCGTAAGATCCTCGGCCGGCACCGCGCTCCGCCGAAGCCGCTGCTCGAACCACGCGGCTCGGTCCTCGATCCCTACGAAACAGCCATTCGCGCGGTGCTCGACGACACGCCCGAGATGCTCGCGCCCGCCGTGCTCGAGCGGCTGCGGCCTCTCGGGTACACCGGCGGCGTCACGATCCTGCGCGATCGTCTTCGCCGCCTTCGCCAGCGCGGCCAGCGCCCGGCATTCCTCACGCTCGACTTCCAGCCTGGCGAGGCGATGCAGGTGGACTGGGCCGACTTCGGCTTCGCGGTGCCCGGCGTTCCGCGGCGCGTGAGCGCGTTCGTGGCCGTGCTCTGCTATTCGCGCCGGCTCTACATCGAATTCACGTTCAGTCAGTCGATGGGCACCTTCCTCCGCTGCATGGAGCGATGCCTGCGGTTCAACACTGGAACGACCCTGGTCGACATCTTCGACAACATGAAGACCGTCGTACTCTCGCACACCGCGACAGCCACGGTCTTCAATCCGAAGTTTCTCGAGTACGCAGGAGCTCGAGGCTTCGCGGTGCGCGCGTGCAACGTCCGGAAGGCCAACGAGAAGGGCCGCGTCGAGCGGCCCATCGGGTTCGTGCGCCGTCGCTTCTGGCCCGGTCGGCGCGTCAGCGACCTCCTCGATCTCAATACGCAAGCGGCCCGCTGGCGCGACGACTTCGCCAACGGCCGCGTGCACGAGGTCACGGGCAAGGTCCCGCAGCTCGTCTTCGAGCACGAGGAGAAGCGGCTCCTCAAGCCGATACCGACGACGCCCTTCGACACCGACGACGTCGAAGGCATGGGCGTGACCAAGATGTTCCGCGTCTCCTTCGACCGCAACCGCTACTCGGTGCCGTGGCGTCTGGCGTCGCAGCAGGTGGTCGTTCGCGCGGACGACGACTTCGTCTCTGTCTTTCTCGAGACCAAAGCGATCGCGCAGCATCGTCGGTCGTGGGACATCGGCCAGGACATCGAGCACCCGTCGCACAAGAAGGGACTGCTCGAGCAGCGGCCTCGCGCGGCGGCTGGCGCGCTGCCGCCTGCGCTCGTCGCGCTCGATGAGACCGGGCGCTCGTACTTCAAGCTCCTCGCTGCAGGCTCGCGATCCGTCCAGCGCGAGATCCTCCGTCTCACCTTCCTGGTCGAGATCTTCGGCGCGGTCGCGACGGCCAGCGCGATGCGCGAGGTGATGCAGACCGGCCACGTCGGCGCCGAGTACGTCGAGTACGTCATGCGCCACAAGCGCGGACTCGTCCCGCATCCGCCGCCCTTGCGACTCGGAAACCTCGAGCTCGATGCAATCTCGCTGCCCGAGCCGGACATGTCCGTCTACGACGACCTTTCCACGACTCCGATGACACGCGATCCCGGCGAGCCGCCCAGCCTCTCCGCCGACGGCAGCGAGGACCTGCCGTGAAGAAGAACGACGAAGACAGCACGACCACGAGCGACGACCTCGAGTTGCTGGTCCAGAAGCTCCGCTGGCTCAGGCTTTCTGGCATGGCGAAGCTGGTCGCCTCGATCCTCGAGCGCGCGGCGAAGGAGAACCTCTCGACGACCGACGTCGTCCATCGCCTCTGCGACGAGGAGAAGCTGAGTCGCATCAAGAGCGCCGTCGACCGGCGACTCCGCGACGCGCGCTTCCCCGAGATCAATACCGTCGATGCGTTCAACTTCGACTTCGACCCAGCGCGGAAGAAGCTCCGCGCGCGCTACCTCGCGCTCCACGACCTGGACTTCCTCGAGAAAGGCATCAATCCGCTCTTCATCGGCACGCCGGGGACCGGCAAGACGTTCCTCGCGCGCGCGCTCGCGTACAAGGCCTGCCTCGCGACGCGCCGGGTCGTCTTCGTCTCCGCGCCGCGCATGCTGAGCGAATTGCACGGCGCAGAGCTCCATGGCGTGCTCGAGCGCGCCCTCCGTCGCTTCGTTCGCGCCGAGCTCCTCGTCATCGACGACTTCGCCGTGCTCGCGATGGACGCTGCCCAGGCCAAGCTCGCCTTCCAGGTCATCTCCGAGCGCTACGACTACCGACGTGCGACGTGCATCACCACCAACCGTCCCTTCAAGGACTGGCCGAAGGTCTTCCCCGACGCACTCAACGCTCAGGTCATCGCCGAGAGGCTCACCGAGCGCGCCGAACACTTCGTCCTCGAGAAAGGGTTCCGCATCCCGCGCCCGTGATCTCAAGCGCCCGCCCTCACCGGAGAGACCCCTTCCACTCCGGAACGCCTCGAGCGTCAGGCCTCACACGCGAACGTCGCGGTGCCGGCGGCGCCGAGATCCGTCTCCGCGCCAGCGGGTGGGCTCCTGGGCTCCGGTGATTCTG
>JAYTHX010000074.1:0-6508 GCA_043732195.1 Polyangiaceae bacterium | reverse complement strand
TAGCTAAGAGGCGCCTCGGACTCGGCGCAACGAGTTCTTCCCCAGACTCGAACGCCCTCATGCTGCCAGCGTTGCCATGTCGGGGATGGCGGCCGGGTGGTGGAACACCGCGCGGCCGCGGCCGGCATTCTTGGCGCGGTAAAGCGCTGCGTCGGCGGCATCGACCAGCCATTGCGCACTGGTTTCGGCGCCGGGGATGGCCAATGCCGGATTGATCCCGGCCACGCCCACGCTGATCGACAGGCGGCCGGACGGCGCGCCCTGATGCGGCACGCCAAGCGCTGTGATCTGGCGAACCAGTCGCTCGGCCAGGCGCATGGCGCCCATCACGTCGGTGTCCGGCACGATGATGCCGAACTCCTCGCCGCCGTAGCGCGCCGCGACATCCTCGGTGCGCAGCATCGACTGCGTGATGCGTGCAAGATGCACGAGCACGGCGTCACCCGCGAGGTGACCGAAGTTGTCGTTCACGCGCTTGAAGTGGTCGACGTCGAACATCACGAGCGAGAGCATCGTCCGGTGCCGCTTCGCGTAGGCGAACTCGGTCTCGAGGCGATCAACGAAGAATTTCTTGTTGTAACACTTGGTCAGACCGTCGCGCAGAGCCGCGTCGTACATCTGCTGCTGGAAGGTCTCGTCCAGCTTGTCCTGGTACGTGAACTTCAGCATCGTGTTGGCGCCGAGGCGGACCTTGTCGCCCTCCTTCAGCTCCTGGTGCTGGATCATCTCGCCGTTCACCAGCGTGCCGTTCGCGCTGCCGAGGTCCTCGATGATCACGCGGCCGCCGATGGAGAGGACGCGGCAGTGGCGGCGAGAGATGCCGTCGTCGTTGAGGCGGAGCTGGGCGCTCATGGCGCGGCCGACCACGCTCTCGGGGCCCTCGATCTTGTACATCTCGCCGAGGTTCGTCCCCGCGAGGACCACCAGGTAGGCGTGCACCTGCTGGCGCCTCGCCCGGAGCTCCGATTCGAGGCTCGCGAGGTTCGTGATGCGGGTGGACTCCCCCTCTTCCTCGTGCGAAGCGTCCGAGGTTCCGCTACGCGCGCCAGGCCTCGCGCGGAAGGGCGGATCACTCGCCATAGCAACACAGGGTGCCGGCCTTTGCCAAAGGGGTCAAGGGTGGCCTGGGAAAGGTTGCCTGTACCGGTCCGGACACGCAAACCCCGGGGGAAACCACCATGACGCGGCCATTGCGGATCCACACCGCAGTCCATACATCTCAGGTCTCCGGGGCGATCGCGGTCCGGTCGGGGGCGTCGGCGAGGGTCTCGTCCTCGCTCGGCGGGAGGAACCGGTCCGATGCGGACGCGGAGGGCTCGGAGCGGGAGGAGGAGCGGGAGCTGCTCGTGTGGTCGCGGGAGGACGCACCCGCGGAGTCCGCGATCGTGACCACCCACTCCGCCTCCACGCGGGCATCGCCGAGGTTCGCCTGCTGCCCCGCCTCCACCAGGCGCTCGCACATCGCGATCAGCGACGGGTTGCGCGTGGGCCTCAGCCAGCGAATGGCCTCCGCGCCGTGCTCGCCGTACCGCTCGCGATCCCCCGTGGCGAGGGCGACCCGCGCGCGGGCCTCGTGGAGCGCGCCGGCGAGGGGGGCGCAATCGAGGCGCTCGGCCTCCAGCGTGGCCTCGTCGAGGACAACGATCGCCTCCGCGTGCTCGCCCCGCGCCGAGAGCGCGAGGCCCAGGCTGCGCGCGGCGCGCAGGCCGGCGAGCACCACGCCCGAGTCGGGGTGCTTGCCCATCGTCGAGACGGCGCGGGCCTCGTCGATGCAGGCCGAGATCTCCCCGGCCGCGAGCAGCGCCTCCGCGAGCGACGAGCCGCCCCACTGGCGCATCAGGAGGTCGTCGGGGCGGAGATCCTTCTTCATGGCGGCGAGCATCGTCGCCACCGCGCCCGCGGCGTCGCCCCGCTCCCTGAGGTAGTCGGCCCGGGTGATGGCCACGCGCATCTCGATGCGAAAGCCCTGCGCGACGAGCGCCTCGAGCTTCTCCAGGCTGCGCCGCAAACCGAGCACGTCGTGGCACAGCGCGTAGGCGGGGTGGGCGAAGAAGAGGACCTGCAGGTCCGTCGACCACGAGCCGAGCTGGACGCTCGCCGTCTCCATCTTGCGCTCGATGCGCTTCGCCCGCTCCTCCTCGCCGCGATAGCGGTGCCGCGCCACGCGGGTCGCCTCGGCGACCAGATGGTAGTAGCGGAACGGGGAGGCATCGATGGCGGCGAGGTCCTCGTCGACGCGCCGATCGAACTGGTTGACGTCGAGCAGCAGCCGCAGGCCGCGCACCCCGATCTCCGCGAACGCCTTCTCCTCGGGCTTCACCGGCGCGAAGCGATCTCCGCGAATGAGCTCCACCGCGCTCGTGAGCCGGCGCGCCCCACGACCGATGTAGCCGAGGATGATGTCGGGGAACGCGAGGAACGTCTGGTAGATGCCTCGCGGCATGCCTCGCGGGAACACGCTCGCCGGCTTCGCGAGCGCGATGAGCTGGTGGAGATCGTCGATGCGGCTCTCGGCGTTCGCGAGCCCGCACGCGTAGCCGAGCGAGACGAAGAACGTGGTGCTCGCGGCGAGCGGGCTCGCTCCGCGACCGCCTCCGAGTACCCAGCGCAGCGACGCGAACGAGAAGCCCAGCACCAGGCCCAGCGTGAGGCCGACATACCTCGAGTACCGCAGCGCGCTCGCGAAGCCGCAGCGCTCCTGCCACGCGAGCACCGCGCGCAGGGCGTACTTCGTCCCCACGGCGCGGTTCGAGACCCAGCCCGCGGCGAGGAGCTTCGCGGTGAGGTCGTCGATCACGATGGTGGTCGCGCCGCGCCGCTCGAGCACCGCGAGCGCAGCCTCGAGCGGCGCGATGCAGTCGGCGAGCGCCTGCGCCTCGTAGAGGCGGATCCCGGATCGGCGCAGCAGATCGGCGCCGCGATCCTCGTCGCCTCCCTCCAGCAGGTGCCAGCCGACCTTCGCCTCGCGCGCGGCATCGACGTCGCCCTCCGCGAGCAGCGCCTCCCCGATGTCGCGGTGCAGCGTGCGCTTCGCGTCGTCGTCGAGCGCGCGTTGCAAGCCTTCGCGGAAGCCGTCGTGGCGGAAGCGATACACGCCGCGGTCACCGACGAGCACGCCCTCGCGCGCGAGCATGTCGAGCGCCTCGAAGACGTCCTCGTCGGTGGCGAGCGTGGTGCTGCGGCCCAGCGCGACGAGCAGGTCGAGCGGCAGGTCACCGCCGTGCAGCGCGAGCGTCTCGCCGAGGCGGCGTGCGGAAGGGGTGAGGCGGGCGAGCCGCGCATCGACCGCCGCCGCGAGCCCCGACGGGAGCTCGGCTCGCGGCAGCTCGTCGGGGATGACCCACGCGCCGCCGACGAAGCGCACGACCCCGCTGTCCACGAGCTGGCGCGCGAGCTCGGTGGCGAAGAGCGGGCTGCCGCCGGTGGTGTTCTCGAAGAGCAGCGCGAGCCGATCGACGTTCGGCACGTCACCGAAGAGCCCGATCAGCAGCTCCTTCAGCTCCTGGGCGTCGAGCCCGGCGAGGACCATCACCTTCGAAGCCTCGCGCACGAGATCCATGGCGGCCTTCGCGCGCACCTGCTCGTTCGTGCGCTGCGCGAACACCGCGAGGAGCGGGCGCTTCTTGTTCTCGCGCAGCAGCGCCGCGAACACCGCGCACGAGGCCTCGTCGCAGCGCTGAACGTCGTCGACGACGAGCACCAGCGGTTTGTTCGCCGCGACCGCGAGCAGCCAGTCGAGCAGTGCGCGCTGCACGCGCATGCGCTCCTCGCCGGGATCGACCTGCACGCCGCGCGCGCTCACCGGCCCGATCTCCAACGCGAGCCCCGGCAGCGCGATGGCCAGCGCATCGGCAAATGGTCGGGAGGTCTCGGCGGCGACGGTCGGCGCCGCGAGGAAGATGCCCCTCGCCAGCTGCTCGAGCACGCCGTACGGGCCCCCCGCGCTCGCCTCGCTGTCCGCGCGCACCACGAGGCAGCCGGCGAGCTTCGCCTCGAGCTGCGCCTCACGGAGCAGGCGACTCTTCCCCGCGCCCGACTCCCCCGCGAGCACGATCCCGCCGCCGCGGCCTTTTGCGCTGCGCAGCACGCGGCGCCGCACCGCGACCACCTCGCGCTGCCGCCCGAACATGGCGACGCTCGCCAGGTAGCCGCGCACCACCGCCTCGTCCTCGAGCGGCGGCATGTCGTAGAGCGCGGAGAGGCGGTCGATCAGCTCCGCGGCGCTCGCGGGCCGCGCCAGCGGATCGGTGGAGAGCAGCGCGAGCAGCAGGTCGTCGAGCGCGGCGGGTACGGAGAGACCGAGGCTGGTGAGCGAGGGCGGCAGCGCCGCGAACGCGAGCTCGGGGTCGCGCGCGCCGCGCACGTCGTAGGGCGCGCGGCCCGAGAGGAGCAGGTAGGCGAGCACGCCCAGCGAATAGAGATCGGTGCGTCCGTCGATCGGCAGCCCGCGGAAGACCTCGGGCGCCATGTACGTGAGCGTGCCGGCGAGATCGCCCACGAGCCCGACGTTCCCGAGCACGCCGAAGTCGATGAGCTTCGCGCGACCTTCCGCGGTGCAGCGCACGTTGCGCGGCCCGACGTCGCGGTGTACGAGCCCGCGCGCGTGGAGGAACGCGAGCGCCGCGGCGACGTCGCGCAGCACCACGCACAGCCCGCGGAGGCCGATGTCCTTGGCGTCGCGCAGGTCGCGGCCGTCGAGGATCTCCATCGTGTAGAACGGCCCGTCCTCGTCGACGCCGTAGTCGTAGGCCTCGATGATCCGCGGATGACGAAGGCTCGCGAGCGAGTGGAACTCACGGCGGAAGCGCAGCTCCGCGCTGCGTCGTCCCTCCTTGAGGCGCGCCATGCGCTTCAGCGCGACGGCGCGACCGTCCGCGACGTCGACCGCGCGATACACCACGCCCATGCCCCCGCCGCCGAGCTTCTCCTCGATGCGGTAGCGGTTGCCGACGAGGCCTCGGGTGGCATCGAGCGTAGGTCGCGAGGGAGTGCTCGACATCGAGATGAGCGCCGGCAGCGGCTGCTATGATCATTGTAGATTGCGGTCCCGATTCGCACTACTCCACCGCTTGACCGACGATGCGTTCGGTCAGGCGTTCCGCGCCGGCGTGCTCTACCGGCAGGGCTTCGGCGACCGGGCGCTCCTCGAGCGGCTCGTCGCGTCGGTCGGGGCGTACGTGCGCACGCAGCCGCTGGGCGAGGTACGGATGACCTGGAGCGGCCGCACGCGGAGCGTCCTCGGCGCGGACGTCCGCGTGGGGTCGTTCGTCTCGCCTGCGCCGACGCCGCTACCGACCGAGAGCCGGACCGCGCCCGTCGAGCTGTGGCTGCCGAAGCACGGCGCGCGCGGCGCGATGTGCGTCGTCCTGGCGGCGAGCGGGGAGGAGGGCTTCCTGCGTCGTCGCGTGTTCGTGCGCCGGCTCCTCGAGGCGGGCATCGGCGCGCTGCTGCTCGAGAATCCTTTTTACGGGCTGCGCCGGCCGGCGGGGCAACACGGCCCGGCGCTCCGCACCGTTGCCGATCAGTTCGCCATGAACACGGCGACGGTCGACGAGGCGCGCGCGCTCCTCGGCTGGATCCGGGACGAGGGCTACTTCCCGGGCGTGACCGGCTTCAGCCAGGGCGGGTTCATGGCGGCGTTCGCCGCGGCGCTCGTCGACTTCCCGGTGGTGGCGGTGCCGCGCGGCGTGGGCACGAGCGCGGTGCCGGTGTTCACGAACTCGGCGCTGAGCCACGGCGTCCGCTGGAAGACGCTCGCCGCGGAGTCCGGCAGCGAGGCGCAGGCGCGCGCCGATCTCGCGAGGTACCTCGCGGTGGTCGACCTCACGCAGCACCCACCGCCGGTGGCCCCGCAGCTCGCGACCATCCTGGTGGCGCGCCATGATCGCTTCGTCCCGCCGGAGGACGGCGAGGCGCTCCACCGCCACTGGGCAGGCTCGCACCTGGAGTGGTCCGAAGCGGGGCACGTGACGTCGCTCCTGATGGACGGCAAGGACCACGCACGCGCGATCGTGGAGGCCTTCGATCGGCGGTGGTGACCACGCCGCTCGGCGAGATCATCGCGTCGCGTCGCGCGCCCGTCGCCACGAAGTCCTGGACGGTGCGCGCGAGCGTCGACGACACCAGCGCGATGAGCGGGAGATGCTCGCCGTCCTCGCACGTGGCCGCGCCGGGCGTGCCCTCCTCGTCGGGCGTGAAGCGCTCGTCCCAGCGCACGAGCGTCTGCGCGCACTCCTCTACGGTGTACGGTGCGGCCACGAACGCCGGAGACGTTCACCATCATGGCGAGCGCCGCGACCTCGTAGCCGTACTCGCCGAGCGCGCGAGCGAGCTGCTTGATGTCCTTGCCCGCCTCGTCACCGACGAGCACCGTGCCGACGGTGTCGAAGCTTGCGCTGTACACCTTCTTCTCGTGGCGCAGGATCATCGCCTCGCCGACCGCGCGGAGCGTGTACGACGCGAAGCGCGCCATCAGCTCGCCGTTCAGGCGATGAATGTCGAGCAGCCG
>JAYTHX010000073.1:0-6519 GCA_043732195.1 Polyangiaceae bacterium | reverse complement strand
GCGCGCCATCGCTCGACTCGCGCACCGTGACGAGGCTTCCCCGCTGCATCGCGGCGGTGGCGAGCGCCTCGGCCGGGGACAGCTCGGGCGGCGCGTTCGACGCGCGTCGGCGCGGGCGCCGGCTCGGTGCACCCCCGTCACCGCGCCCGTCTCGCCGTGCCCTTCGCCCACGCCTGGTAGCGGCCGCGCAGCGACTCCCAGAAGATTCGCGACAGCGCCCCAAGCACGTCGGGCCTCGTCGCCGCCAGCCCCGACAGCTCGTACGGGAACGCCAACACGTACTGCCGCACGGGCGCCGAAGGGAGCACCCGGTCCACCTGATGCGCCGCGCTACCTGCCATCCGTCTGCCGGCGCAGCTCGGACAAAGCCCCCGCAGCTTGCATGAGAAAGAGACCGCCATCTCGTCCCCGCACGACGTGCACCTCACAAGGGCGAAGCCTCGGGAGAAGTCCCCGCACGCGAGGTAGCCGCGAAATTCGTCCACGACGTACTTCGGTAGCGGCCCCGCGTACGTCTCGCGCGCATGCTCCAGGAAGGCGCCGAGGTGCTCCTTCACCAGCGCGTACAGCACGGTTTCCTGGGGTCGGCGGGGGGCGTAGGCTGGCGCGAGGGTCGCCACGGACCGCGCCGACAGCGAGCCACGTGCCGATCATCCGTACCTGCGATCTCGGCCGCTTACGCGCGTGAGAAGGTGGCCCGGACAGATTCGAGGTGGCCTCGGACAGGCAAGCTTCGCCGAGCGAGGCCTGCGTGTCGACGGATGCGCCCTCGGACGACACGTTTCACGGGGTCTACCGACCGCGATGACGAACGCCGCCCGCCGCCGCTGCTGCGCCATCGGCGTGCTCATGCACGGATACGCCGTGAGCTCGACATCGCCTACGCTGCCCACCCCGAGCGCTTTCCCAACGGCGCGCCTCGCGTCCCGCTGCCGCCCGTCGCGGTCCACATCAACCCGCTCACCGCCGACGCGCTCGAGGTCCTTCCAGCCACCTCTACGCCCGACGAAGCTCGCACCCCGATCTCACCCCCAAACGCGCGCTCGCAACGGCTCGCGGCGCTACGCCGACCCGTGCTCGCGCCACGAGGAAGGCGATTGGCGACCGATCGCGTCGCCACAGTTTGCTAGTGTCGGAGTCATTGCATGTCGACCGCGCAGCGGACCTGGCCCGAACACGCGAGCCCATCGGCGTGAGCTTGGCCGTCCTGATGCGTGCCGCCGAGGCCAGGCAGCCGTGAGCACGGGCGTGTCGCGGCGACCCGGAATCGTCGGACGGGAGGAGGAGGTCGCCGCTCTCGCGTCGCTCCTGAAGAAGCGCGCGCATGTGACCGTCGTGGGCGCCGCCGGTGTCGGAAAGAGTCGACTCGCACGTGAAGTCGTCGTTCGCAGCGGCGAAAAGGCGCTCTTCTGCGATCTCACGCAGTCATCGTCCGTCGATGACGTGGTTCGCACCGTGGCGGGGCTCCTCGCCATCGAACCGGGAGAAGGAGATCCGGTTGATCGCGTCGCGGCCGTGCTGGCTGCGCAAGGCGACGCGGTGCTGGTCATGGACGGCGGTGACCGCATCGACTCGGCGACGTGGGACGCCACGGTGACACGCTTTCTCGACGCCTGCCCCGAGCTTCACGTCCTTGCGACCGCGCGGGCCCGGTTCCGGGTCGAGGGCGAAGCCGTCTTTCCACTGGGACCGCTGGCGCTCGACGTCGAAGGCGACGCCATCTCCCCCGCGGAAACGCTCTTTCTCCGTCTCGCCGAGGACGTCGTTGGACGCGACCTGCGCGAGAACGGCATCGTGACTCCGACGGTCCGGGCGCTCGTCCGCGCGCTCGACGGGATCCCGCTGGCGCTCGAGATCGCGGCCTCGACGTTGACCGTCCTCACCCCGGCGGAGTTCCTCGAGCGTCGCTCGGTGGTGCTCGATACGCCAGCACCAGCCGAGGCGTGGAGCGGGGGCTCGCTTCGCGCCGCCTTCGAAGTCTCCTGGCAACGGCTCTCGCCTGACGAACGCGACGCACTCGAGGCGGTGGCCGTCTTCGCCGGCACCTTCGACCTCCGCGCTGCCGAGGTGGTGATCGGGCCTGGTGCGCTCGCGTCGCTCGCTCGGCTGACCGACGCTTCGCTGGTCGCCTCCGCGGCGTACGGCGAACGCACCCGGTTCAGGATGTTCGAGTGCTTGCGCCAGTTCATCACCGACCGTGCGCGGGCCGCCGCGGGCCTCGCTGGCGCGCGCAGCCGGCATGCCGCGTACTTCGCGTCCGGCGCTACGGCGTGGGTGCATCGCGGCGAGGAGAGCGATCGACTCGGCGCCATCGAGTGGATGCTGGCCGAGGAGGGCAACCTCTCGGCGGTCGTGCAGCGCGCGCTCGACGCCGACGCGCAGCCCTCCGACGACGAGCTCGAGCTCGCCGCTGGCGCGTTGTCGGGCCTGGCGTGGCTGTGGCTCGGTCGCGGACCGCTCGAACCGCATGCTCGGCTCTTTCTCGAGGTCGAGACGCTCCTCCGGCCCCGCACGCTCGAAGGCTCGCTCTCGGTCGCGACATTCTTCCTCGCCCTCGGGAGCGTGCGGCGGCACCTCGGCGATTTCGAGCTGGCGGCGCGCCTCGTCGGGAGCGCCCTCGGTCGCGCGCGGGAGCTCGCGATGCCGTACTTCGAGGCGCGTTGCCTCCTCGAGGTAGCGCGGCTCGCAAAGCTCCGAGGCGACGCTGCGCGCGCCCGCGAGGCTGTGGCGGCGGCGGCGGCAATCGGCGAGGCGACCGGAAACGCTTCGTTGCGCGCGCTCGTGATCCTTTCTTCGACGCTGGCGTCGCGTCCGCTCGATGAACCGGCGCTCGACAAGGCGAGCGGGCTCGCGCGTCAGGGCGGCGACCCCCTCGTGATCGCGCGCGTCGAGCTTGCCTTCGGTACCCATTTTTTCGTGACCGGCCGTCCTGCCGACGCGCTCGAGCACCTTCGACTGGTCGAAGACGCCTCGGATCGACTCCGCCAACACACGTGGCGGGCGCTCGCCGGCCTGGTGGCCGGCAATGCGCTCGCGGAGCTCCGTCGAATCGACGAAGCGCGCGCCAAGTTCGAATCAACCCTCGCGAGTGGACGCTGGACCGCGCACCGTCGCAGTGAAGCAGAGGCGCGCGGCAATCTTGCCTTGCTCGACCTCGAGGCGGGTCAGCTGGACGCCGCGGCCGAAGGGCTCGCGCGCGCCGTCGAGCTCTTCGGTCGCGACGACCCGACCCGGCTCTTCTTCGACGCGGCGCTGGCCGCGGTAGAAGCATGGCAGTCGGGTCGCGACTCCGGCGCCGTCGCGCGGTTCCTCGCGGCGCGCGATCGAGCGCGTGAGTCGGCCGCGGCGCTGGTCGTCGAGATCGAGCTCTTTGGCGAGATGCTCCAGCTCGTGGCTCCGCCCGTACCTCCGCGCGAACGTCTGTCGCCCGGGACGCAACACTCCGGCGCCTCCCGCGTCGCACGGCGTGTCCGGGAGAGCGTACGCGCCTGGGTCGAGCGCGACTCCCTGGTCGTCGGTCGCGACGCCGTGTGGTTCCGTCCGCCGAAGGGCGCGGTCGTCTCTCTCGCGACACGCCCGGTGCTCCGTTCCCTCCTTCGCGAGCTGCTCCTCGCGCGCGTCGCTTCGCCCCTCGAGGCGGTCCCGCGTGACCGGCTCGTCAACGCCATCTGGCCTGAAGAGCGCGCGTCACGGCGGTCGATGAACAACCGCCTCTCGGTCGCTCTGTCGACGCTACGAAGCCTCGGCCTGCGTTCGCTGACCGCGGGCGCTCAAGGCGTCGCGTTCGATCCCGGGGTCGCGGTCACCTACGTCGACGAGCCCGAGCCCGCCGCGTGACAGTCAGTTGCAAAACGACGCAACGGTGCTCGACGAGATGCCGTAGGCGCTCGCCAGCGCATTCACGACTTGCGACCCGGTAGCCGTAGCGCCGACGCCGCCGTCGCGAAGTCGTACCCAGACCTGCGCTCGAATGTGCTCGTTGACGGGCGTGCCCCAGGACGCCGCGTGGTTGCCGATGCACTCGCTCTTCCACGCGGTGGTGGAGCCTCCCCCATAGCCGACGCGGGTTCGGCACGCGGCCTCGGTCTCCGCCCCCGCCAGCGAGCCGCGGTAAGCACAATAGTCTCCGCGGGAGAGCGAGTTGATACGGCAATAGCAATGAGGCTCACCGCTGGGGCACGGGGTCGTCACTCCATCGGTGAAGGGGTAGGGGTAGTAGCCTCCCCCCTGGTCTTCCCCGACCACGCCTCGAATCGGGAAGATTCGTCCAGACTGGATCATGAGCGCCGATGCGACGGTCTGCAGCGCGCGCAGGTAGGAGCTGGGGTCGCTCGTCTTCAAGTGGCCGATGGCAGGGATGCTGTCGCCTGCGTTCGCGATCCAGAAGGCGACCTGCGTAGCGGAAGGGTTGGCGACAGTGACCGAGAGCGTTCCGATCGGCGAGCTGTACGTGCATGCCTGCGCGGGGTGCGGCCACCCCGCCACTGTCGTCGGCACGCAGGACCCTTCGACGTAAGGCTTCTGCGCCAGGCACTTCACCAGCGCCGGCGGCGGCGGCGTCAGCGGCTGCGGGCCCGCATCAGCTCCCGCACCGTCTTTGACCCGGGCGCCGCCATCCCCGTCCGCGGCCGCGTCGAGAGAGCCGCCGTCTCGACGGACCGGCGGCGACGGGTCGGTAACGCCGCTGTCGGTGCCGGCCTGGTCCGGAGCGGGCGCGTCGTCGAGTGACGACGAGCATGACGTCACGAGGACAGCAGCGAGAACGACGTACCTCATGGCGAAGCTCCTGGAGTGAGAGAGGGAAACATTTTGTGGGACACTCGAGGCGGCGCCGAATCGCGAAGGCGCCTTGCCGCCCGCGGTCAGGGACCTGGGTCGAAGAAGGCGGCGTCCGAGGGGACGGGAAAGCCGATGAGGCCGGTGAGCGGCAGCGGGTTTGGCGCGCCCGGAGGTGAGGCAGGGTAAAAGCCCATGACGTGTGTCGAGCCATCGGGTCGCTGGTAGAACCGCGCGTAGCCCTGGGCGTTCGACGGCAGGTACTTCGCATCGAGCTGCGCGCCAGCCCTGAAGGTCTGCGGCGAAAGGGGATTGATGGTTCGCGCGATCGCCGATCGGTACTTGCAACCGACCGGATAAACTCCGTGTAGACCGCAAGGCGCCGACAGGATGGTGGTCGCGAAGATGTGCTTGCCATCGGTATAGACACCGCCGGTATCGGCAACGGCAGTCGCTTGGGGATCGGTCGATACGTTTCCCCAGACCTCGATGTTGTGCGCGGGGTCGAGCGACGGCACGGACGCGCCGCCCGCCCCGGCCGCCCAGAGCTTGCCCCCGGACTCCACCATCCTCGCGCCACGGGTGGTCAGGGCGATCCAGTGGCCGTCGAGCTTGCTCATGCGCACGGCCGTCCAATAGAGATAGAGCTTGCCGCCGAACGCGAGGAGCTTGGGGACCGAGGCAGAGTAATCGTCACTACCGTCGGCCGCCGCGCCGAAAACGGGGACGCTCGTGCGCATCGGATCGACGGTGCCGGTGGCGGCGTCGTAGGGCCCCACGCAGGTCGCGACGCCCGTGATGTTGACGCCCACACACTCGAACGCCACCCAGATGGTTCCGTTCAACTCCGCAACGGACCCGTCGTAGGCGCTGTCCACGGTCGCGCCGCCGGGAATCGGCTGCGGCACGGCGAACATGGGGTGCACGTAGCGAAGATGGTTATTCGCCCAATCCATCCGGTAGAGGGAGAGGGAGAAGTGTGTGCCGGAACACCCATTCAACGGATCGGTATTGACTAGATGGCGTCCGACGAAGTCGGTAATGTGACCTGGAATCTGCGCGAACGAGACGGAGTTGCAGCCGTCGTATCCGATCTGCACCGCGCCCTTTTGTCCGAGGAAGGATTCGCTCGCGCCGATCGGTAGCGTTCCGGGGGGAGGTCCGGGTGCGCCGTCGGGCTTTGCGAAAGGGCCGGCGTCGCGGATGCCCGCGCTCCTTGCGTGCCCCTCGTAGGCCGTCCCATCGGCCTCGAAGCCCGCCGCGTCGCCTCGACGATCGTCCTGCGAGTCGACGCTCCCGGGGGGCTCCGTCGAGCCGCAGGCCGCCGCCAGGCAGAGGGTCGCCCACCCAAGCAAGGTGATCGCGGCGGGGGCAACGCCGGACGGACGACGATCGAGCATTTGTTCCTTGTGCACGCTCCGAGACCTAACGCGCGATCGGCGTACGAGCCGGTTAAGGCCGTCTTAAATCGCGTCGCGAGGCTGAAAACGCCCATCGAGATCGGGATGAAAGTCTCTTCCGCCGTGCCGGACATAAGCTCGAGCCGCTGCGCGCGCCGCTCTTCGAGACGATCACGAAGGGCTTCCTGGTCCTGGTCGGAGAGTAGTATTTCGTAGCTGAGTTGTGGGGAGAAGGCTTGGGGCGGGGGCCGTGCGGAAGGGGCCAGAACGTCGAGAGCGCGGCCAATTTCCAGCGGCACTGGATAGATGGTTCGGTCAGGGCGGCCGCGGGCGCAGCTCCGCC
>JAYTHX010000072.1:0-18559 GCA_043732195.1 Polyangiaceae bacterium | reverse complement strand
GGAACGGAATCCGTCACCGCGACGTCACGCTGCGCTGAGGCGCTGGACCGCGCGGGGCCAGCGACTGCCGAAGACTTGACGCTTGTTCACCCAAACAGGTAGCTCCGGAGTCGGCGGGTCCTAGTGGCAACCAAGAAATCATCGCCTCCCAAGAAGACGTCCACGGGCAAGAAGCGCGGCGGAGGTGATCAGGACGACCTGTTCACGCCGAACCCCGAAGAGCTCGCAAACCTCCACGAGATCGCGCAGTCGCGGTACCTGAACTACGCGCTCTCGGTCATCACGAGCCGCGCGCTTCCGGACGTGCGTGACGGCCTCAAGCCGGTGCAGCGCCGCATCCTCTACGGGATGTGGCAGGAGCGGATCTTCGCGACCGCAAAGCACCGCAAGTGCGCCTCCGTCGTCGGCGACGTCATGGGCCGCTACCACCCGCACGGAGACTCCTCGATCTACGACGCGCTCGTGCGCATGGCGCAGAGCTTCGCGCTCCGCGTTCCGCTGGTCGACGGCTCGGGCAACTTCGGCTCGCTCGACGGCGACCCGGCCGCCGCCATGCGGTACACGGAGTGCCGCCTCACGCCGCTCGCCTCCGAGCTGCTCACGAACCTCGACCAGGGCACCGTCCCCTGGCGTCCGAACTACGACGGCACGAAGTCGGAGCCGGTCGTCCTCCCCGGCAAGCTCCCGAACCTCCTCATCAACGGCGCGACGGGCATCGCCGTCGGCATGGCGACGAACATCCCGCCGCACAACCCCGAGGAGGTGTGCGCCGCCGCGGTGCGCCTGCTCGACGCGCTGACCGAGGGCAAGGACCTCTCGTCTCGCGAGCTGTGCCGCACCATCAAGGGCCCGGACTTCCCGACCGGCGGCCAGATCGTCTCGTCGCCCGAGGAGATCAAGCAGATCTACGACACGGGGCAGGGGAGCCTGAAGGTCCGCGCCACGTGGGAGCCTGGCGTTTCGAGCCGCGGCACGAAGACCATCTTCATCACCAGCATCCCCTACGCGACCAACAAGTCGGTGCTGGTCGAGCGCATCGCGGACGTCGTGCTCGCCCGCAAGATGCCGCTCCTCCTCGACGTGAAGGACGTGTCGACCGACGACGTCCGCATCGAGCTCGAGCTGAAGAAGGAGGCCGACGAGCAGAAGGTGCTCGCCTACCTCTTCAAGAACACGCCGCTCCAGAACACGTTCGCCGTGAACCTCACGTGCCTCGTGCCCACCGAGAACCCCGACGTTGGGCGCCCCGAGCGCCTCGATCTCCGGGCGATGCTCTGGCACTTCCTGCACTTCCGGCTCGACGTCGTCACGAAGCGCCTCCAGCACGAGCTCGCCGAGCTCGCGCGCCGGATGCACATCCTCGACGGCTTCGCGCTGGTCTTCGACGCGCTCGATCAGATCTTGAAGCTGATCCGCGCCTCCGAAGGCAAGGCCGACGCCGCGAAGAAGATGATGGTGCGGTTCAAGCTCGACGCCGAGCAGACCGACGCCATCCTCGAGCTCCGCTTGTACCGCCTTGCGCGCCTCGAGATCCTGGTCATCCAGGAGGAGCTCGACGCGAAGAAGAAGCGCGCCGGCGCCATCAAGAAGCTGCTCGCCGAGCAGGGCTCGAAGGGCATCTGGACCATCGTGCGCGAGGAGATCGTCACGCTCGCCGCGGGCTTCGGCGCCGCCGGGAAGCGCCGCACCATCATCGAGAGCATCGGCGAGGAGCGCACGTTCTCGGACGACGAGCTCATCGTCGCCGAGGACAACCACGTCCTCCTCACGCGCGACGGCTGGATCAAGCGCCAGCGCGAGATCAAGGATCCCGCGGCGACGCGCCTCCGCGAGGGAGACCAGGTGCTCGCCATCATCGCGGGCTCGACGAAGGCGAGCGTCGTCTTCTTCTCCAACTACGGCACGGCGTACACGAGCCGCATCACGACGATCCCCGCGACCACGGGCTACGGCGAGCCGATCCAGAAGCTCTTCAAGATGAAGGACGGCGAATCGATCGTCGCGATGGCGTCGCTCGATCCGCGCGTCACCGGAAGCCTCGCCGGCGACGAGGAGCACTACCCCGAGACCTACGCGCTCGCCGCGAGCTCGGACGGCAACGGCCTCACGTTCGGCCTCGAGGCGTTCGTCGAGCCGAGCACGCGCAGCGGCCGCCGCTACGCGCGCGTCGCCGAGGGCGCGACCATCGTGGGCGTCCAGATCGTCCAGGGCGACGAGACGGTCATCTCCGTGTCGAAGAAGCGGCGCGCGCTGCTGTGCGCCGTGAACGAGGTGAAGTTCCTCGCCTCGGCCGGCAAGGGCGTGCTCCTCATGAAGCTCGCCGACGACGACGCGCTCCTCGCCATCCTCGCGGCCCGCACCGACCGCGAGACCATCGTCGTGAGGACGAGCCTCGGCGGCGAGCAGCGCATCAACACCGCGCGCTACAAGAAGACGGGCCGCGGCGGCAAGGGCCACGAGGTCATCTCACGCGGCCTCTTCACGGAGGTCGTGCACGAGGCGCCGCCCGCGCCGGCCCCGCTCACGAACGGATCCTGAGGAAGCAGCACCATGGCCACCACCGAGACCTATACCGCCAAGAACATCCAGGTCCTCGAGGGCCTGGAGCCGGTACGCAAGCGGCCCGGCATGTACATCGGCGGCGTGAGCAGCGCCGGGCTGCACCATCTCGTCTGGGAGATCGTCGACAACTCGGTCGACGAGGCGATGAACGGTCACGCCAAGGAGATCACGGTCACGCTCCACAAGGACGGCTCGAGCGTCACCGTGAGCGACGACGGGCGCGGCATCCCGATCGACAAGCACCCCAAGCACAAGAAGACCGCGCTCGAGATCGTCTACACGACGCTTCACGCCGGCGGAAAATTCGAGGGCGACAACTACAAGACGTCGGGCGGCCTGCACGGCGTCGGCGCGTCGGTGGTCAACGCGCTCAGCACGAAGCTCACCGTGAAGGTGAAGCGCGGCGGCGCCGAGTACCAGATGGACTTCAAGCGCGGCGTCGCCACGGGCCCGCTCAAGAAGATCGGCGCGGCGCGCGGCAGCGGCACCACTGTGTTCTTCCAGCCCGACCCCACCATCTTCCCGCGCACCGAGTTCGATCCCGCGATCATCCGCGAGCGCCTCGAGGTCGCGAGCTTCCTGCACCGCGGCGTGAAGATCCGCTTCATCGACGAGGCGCGCAAGACCGACGAGACCTTCAAGGCCGAGCAGGGCATCGTCGACTACCTCAAGAAGATCGTCGCCGAGCGCGGCCACAAGGCAATCCACGAGTCGCCGTTCACGCTCACCAAGGTCAACGGCGCGACCGTCGAGGTCGCGTTCCAGTGGACGGAGTCGACCGACGAGCACGTCCGCAGCTACGTCAACGGCATCCCCACGAGCTCCGGCGGCACGCACGAGATCGGCCTGCGCAGCGCGGTGGGCAAGGCGGTCCGCAATTTCATCGAGACCCACGAGCTCGCGCCGCGCGGCGTGACGCTCTCGGCGGAGGACATCCGCGAGGGGTTCGTCTCGGTGCTCAGCATCTACATCGCCGAGCCGCAGTTCCAGGGGCAGACCAAGGAACGCCTAAACAATCCCGAGGTGCAGACGTACGTCGACCAAGCGGTGCGCCCCGCGCTCGAGCAGTGGCTGAACTCGAACCGCACCGTCGCCGAGCAGATCATCGCGCGCATCGTGCTCGCGGCCCGCGCCCGCGAGGCCTCCCGCGCCGCCTCCGCCGCGGTCTCGCGCAAGTCGGCCACGAGCGGCCGGCTCACGTTGCCCGGCAAGCTCAGCGACTGCTCGAGCAACCTGCGCGAGAAGACCGAGCTCTTCATCGTGGAAGGCGACTCCGCCGGAGGCTCCGCGAAGCAAGGTCGCGATCGCGAGCACCAGGCGGTGCTCCCGCTCCGCGGCAAGGTGCTCAACACCGAGTCGGTGATCCTCTCCAAGGTCCTGGAGAACAAGGAGCTCGCCGATCTCGTCGTCGCCCTCGGCTGCGGAATCGGGAAGGACTTCGACATCACCCGCCTCCGTTACGCGCGCGTCATCCTGCTCGCAGACGCCGACTCCGACGGCCACCACATCACGACGCTGCTGCTCACGTTCTTCTACCGTCACCTCCACGAGCTCATCAAAGGCGGCAAGGTCTTCGTCGGGGTGCCGCCGCTCTACCGCATCGACATCGCCAAGGAGACGTTCTGGGCGGTCGACGAGGAGGACAAGGCGCGCATCCTCAAGAAGGCCGGCAAGGGCGAGAGCAAGGTCGACATCACGCGCTTCAAGGGCCTCGGCGAGATGATGCCGAAGGTGCTCTGGGAGACCACGCTCTCGCCGCGCACCCGGCGCCTCCTGCGCGTCGAGATCTCCGACGCGCTCCAGACCGACAAGGTCATCAACCAGCTGATGGGCAAGGATCCTGCCGAGCGGTTCCAGTTCATCATGGAGCACGCCGAGGACGCGGTGGATATCGACGTCTGAACTGGTGCTCACCTCGGCGTGGTCGGCGCGGCGGGCAACATGGGCCCGTTCCGCGCGACGTTCGACAACGTCTCGTTCACGAGCAACGCGACGCTCTCGGACCGGTCACGGCGTGCACGTGTACGGCGAGGCGAGAAGCAGGCACGCCTTCGAGGTGCCGAACTTGTCGCAGACGTAGCCACCCGGGCAGTCGGCCTGGAACGCGCAGCGATGCGTGCAGATGAGCGGGTTGTTGCCGCTCGACATGCAGGTGTAGCCCTCGCAGATCGAGCCCGCCGTGCCGTCGTTGGTGCCGCCCACGCCGGCGTTGCAGCACGCGCCGATCTCCTTGGGGCCGCGCGTGAACGTCGACGGGTCGAGGCACACGAAGCCGGCGGGCGGCTTGCAGAGGCCAGCACCGCTCCCCGAGCCCGGGGGCTCGCACGTGAAGGTGAGTCCGGGGCGCGCGCAGAAGAGCGGGTCGTAGCACTCGTCGACGCACATCTTCGGGCCGGAGGAGCCGGTCGGGTCGCAGTGGCGGTAGCGGCACTCCGAATCGGCGGTGCAGCAGTAGCCGCTGGGGAGCGAGCCGTGGGGCCCGGGGCCGGTGCGCGCGGAGGCCTCGGCAGGCGCGTCGGGCGGGGTTGCCCCGTCCCTCGGCGGGGCGCCGCCGTCGTCGGGACCGAGGTTCGGCCCCGGGGCGTCGGCTGCGGCGTCGGCGCCGGCAGGGTCGGCGGGACCGGCAGCCTTGAGATCGCCGCACGCGGTCGCGGCGCCGAGGGCGGCGAGGAGGAAGAGCGCGAGGGCGGCGGCCGATCTACGCATCGCTCAGTTGCACGTGTACGGGCGGTTCGCCGGCACGCAGTCGTTGAACGGGCTACAGACGGTCGGGCTCGGGCAGTCCTTCGTGCTCTCGCACCAGTGGCTGCACACGAACGGATTGTCCACGCCGTTCTCGCCGATCGACACGCACCGGTTGCCCTCGCACTCGTCGCCCGCGTTGCCGTCGCCGGTCGCCGCGCAGCAGTCGCCGACCTTGCGCGAGCCGCGGATGAACATCGCCTGCGGGACGCACGCCGCACTGGCGGCGATGGGCTGGCAGAGACCTTCCTCGAACTGTGCGCCGTCGCACTTGAACTTGCCTTCGCGCCCGCGCGCCTCACACTTCGCCTGCGAGTAGCAGGTGTCGATGCACATCTTGCCGGCGCCGACGGCGACGCAATGCCGACCGCGGCACTCCGCGTCCTGCGTGCAGCAGTAGCCGGAGGGTAGAGAGCCGTGCGCGCCCGGGCCGGCGCTCGGCGACAGCGGGCTGCTGCCGCCCTCGACGTTGCCTCCGTCACTGCCGGTGCCGCTCTCGGGCGAGACGCCCGCGGCGCTCTTCAGCCCGTCGCAGCCGGTCAGGGCGAGCGCGCCCGCGAGGCCTGCAAGGGAGAGGAGGAGCGAGAGGGAAAACGCGCGCGTCACGGGCAGGCTCTTAGCACCCTCCATCGTACGGTCACACGCGGCGAGTCCTTCCCGCTATTTCGCGGCCCGGACCTTGAAACGGAACGTCTTGAAGGGCGCGACGCCCTTCTCGAAGCTGCGAGCGTACCCCAGCTCGACGGCGTGATCGCCCGCCGGCAGGGCATCTTTGACCGACCAGACGATGCGCCGCTTGCCGCTGGCTCCCATCTGGTCGCCGCCGGCCACGAAGTCGAGGGCGGGCGTGCCGAGCTCGGGCGGCGCCTTGAGGACTGCCCAGTCGAAGCCGGACGTCGGGCTCGCCGCGAGCAAGAGCACGATCGTCCCGCCCTTCCGGATCTCGACGGTCTTGCCGTCGCTCGCGTCGTCGAGGCTCACGGTCTTCACGCCGGCGTCCCCGGAGGCGCCGGTGGTGAGACCGCCCGCGTCCTTCGTCCCGGCTTCAGGCGTGATGGGCGCCGTGATGGGCGGCGTCGCAGCGGTGGCGGCGCTCGCGGCCGGGGCGCTCGCTTCGGCTTCCGCGTCGCCACTCCCGGCCTCGGCCACGCTCGGCCGAACCGACTCCTTCGTGCACGCCGCGGCGATCGCCACCAGCCCCGCCAGCACGATCGGCAGCCGCATCACGCGACCGCCGAACGAGCTTCCGCGGCCCTGTCGACCTTCACGCCCTTCGCGGTCTCGCTCACCTTGACGCTCACGAGACGCGACACGCCGGGCTCGCCCATCGTGACGCCGTGCAGGATGTCGACCATCTGCATGGTCTTCTTGATGTGCGTGATGAGGATGAACTGCGAGCGATCGGTCATCTCGCGGATCATGTCGCAGTAGCGACCGACGTTCGCCTCGTCGAGCGGGGCGTCGACCTCGTCGAGGATGCAGAACGGCGAGGGCTTGATCTGGAAGATCGCGAAGATCAGCGACACCGCGGTGAGCGCCTTCTCGCCGCCGCTCATGAGCTCGATGCTCGAGAGCTTCTTGCCCGGCGGCTGCGCGATGATGTCGATGCCGGTCTCGAGCATGTCGTTCGGGTTCGTGAGGCGTAGCTCGGCGCGACCGCCGCGGAACATCTTGGGGAAGATGGTCTGGAAGCGCTCGTTGACCGCGGCGAACGTCTCCTCGAACAGCTTCTTGCTCTCGCGGTTCATCTGCTGGATGGCGCGCTCGAGATCGCTGAGCGCCTTGTCGAGGTCGGCCTTCTGCGTCGTGTAGAACGTGAAGCGCTTCTCCGCGTCTTCGTGCTCGCGCATGGCGTCGAGATTGACGCTGCCCATGCGGTCGAGAAGGCCCGTGAGCTCGGCGATGCGGTCGCGCAGCTCCCCGTCCGGCGGCGGGCGCAGGTGGTAGTCGCCGATGACGCGCGGCAGCTCCAACCCGCGGAATTTCTCGCGGACGCTGTTGAGCAGGTGCTCCATCGCGAGCTGCCGCTCACGGAGCGCCATCTCGTGCTCGGTGAGCGCGCCCTTCGAGTCGTCGGCGCGCGTGCGAAGATCCTTGAGCCCCGCCTCGCGCTCCTGGAGATCGTTGCGGAAGGCATCGAAGACGGTGCGCGCCTCGCTCAGCCCTTCCTGCGCGGTGCGCGCCGCGGCGATCGCGTCGATGAGGCGCTCCTTGTGGAGGACGAGCATGGCGACGGTCTCGCCGTACTCGCGCGCACCATTCTCGAGCTCGTGGTCGAGGCGCTTGCCGCGCTCGGCGAGCTCGGCCTCGCTGCGCGCGAGGCGCTGGAGCGTGCCGCGGGCGGCGGAGAGCTTCTCGCGGGCGCCGGCGAGGGCCACCTTGCGCTCCATGACGAGCTGCTGCTGCGCGCCGACCTGGTCGCGCCAGTCGGCGGCGCGCGCCTCGGCCTCGGTGATCTGCGCGCCCACGGTCTCGTGGGCGATGCGCGCCTGTTCGAGGACCTCCTGCGCGGCTGCGCGCTCGGCCTCGGCCTCGGCGATCGCCTTGTGGAGCTCCTCGAGATCGGAGCCGAGCTGCTCGACCCGCTGGTTGTGACCCTCGAGCTCGGCCTCCGCGGCGCGAAGATCCTTCTCGGCGTGGACGAGCGCGAGCTCGCTCTGGTGCGCCTGCTGCCGCGCGCGCTCGAGAGCGCCCGTGCAGTCGCCGATCTGCGTGCGCAGGCCCTGATGGAGCGCGAGGCGCTCGCTCACCAGCGCATCGAGCCGGGTCACCTCGATCTGGAGCTCGCGCATCTCGCGCGCGACGTCCAGCATGTGGGCGGCCGCCTCCTCGCCGGTGCCGCCGGAGACGCGGCCGTCGGTGTGGAAGACGGTGCCGTCCTTGGTGACGATGACGACGTCGGTGGGGACCGACGCCGACCACGGCAGATCGACGATCTCGCCGTCGGCGACGCGCGGATCCCAGCCCGCCCGCAGGCGGAGCGCGGCCGCGACGTCGTCGACGACGATCGCGTCGGCCACGACGGCGCGGACCAGCGCCTCGTCCTCGGGGGCGAAGCGGAGCGCGTCGGCGAGGCGGCCGATGACGCCGGCGATCGGCGCGCCGTGCCCGTCGCGCAGCGAGTGCAGGGCGACGTTGCGGCCCGCCACGTACGGCGGGTGCCGCGGCACGATGGTGGCGCGGCCCTTGCGGGTCGCGGCGAGCTCGGCGAGCAGCTCGACGCCGCGCCCCACGTCCTCGACGACGACGTCCTCGAGGTGGGCGCCGAGGAGACCGGCGAGCGCCGCGGTGAGCTCGGCGGGCGCCTCGATGCGATCGGCAAGGAGCCCGGCGAGGCTCGCGTCCTTCGTGTCGACGAGCGCCTTCGCGCCGGCGCCGATGCCCTCACGCCGCGAGTGCATCTCGGTGAGTGCGTGGAGGCGCGAGCGCTTCTTCGTCCACTCGGCCTTCGCCTCCTCGAGCGCGAGCTCGCTCTCGGTGATGGCGCGCCGCAGCTCCGTCAGCCGCTCCTCGAGCTGCGCGCGCTCCTCGGCAGTGGTGACCTTGCCGTTGTGCAGGTCGTCGATGGCGAGCGCGAGCTGGCCGGTGCGCGCGGTGAGCTCGAGGACGTTGCCCTCGCGCTGCTCGCGCTCGACGGAGAGCTTCTCCTCACGGACGACCATGTCGCGCTGGCGGCGCGCGAAGCCCTCGAGCTTCGCCTCGCAGCTGGCGATCTCGGACTGCGCGCGGCTCATCGCCTGGCGTAGCTCGACCAGCGCGCGATCGGCGTTCTGGTGCTCGGCGGTGAGCTCGGCGAGGCGCTCCTCGAGCGCGGCGGCGGCGTTCGCCTCGCCGTTCTCGCCGTCCTCGAGGATCGCGACTTCCTCGGCCACGGTGTCACGCTCCTTGAGGAGGAGCGCCTGCTGGTCCTCGATCTCGTGGAGCTCGGTCTCCGCCTGGAGCTCGCGGCGGCGCAGCGCCTCGAGGCGATCCTTGGCGCGCTCGATGGCCGCCTCCTCGACGCGGACCTCGTTGTCCTTCGCGAACGCTGCGGCGTTTGCCTGCTCGAGCGCCTCCTCGGCGGCGTGCGCGTCGAGGCGCGCTTTCTCGAGGTCGGTCTCGCGCGAGGCGAGGCTCGCCTTCGCCTCGTCGGCCTCGAGCGTGAGGCGGTCGACCTCGCTCTGCTCCATCATGATCCAGCCGCGCAGCTCGAGGAACTTGTGCGACGCGTCGTGGAGCTGGTGGTCCTCGAGCTCGTTCCGGTACGAGATGTAGCGCTCGGCCTTCGCCGCCTGCCGCTTCAGCGAGCCGAGGTTGCGCTCGATCTCGGAGACGATGTCGCCGACCCGCAGCAGGTTCTGCTGCGTCATCTCCATCTTCCGCTCGGCCTGCTTCTTCCGGCTCTTGAACTTGGTGATGCCGGCGGCCTCCTCGATCAGGAGGCGGCGATCCTCGGGCTTGGCGCTGACGATGAGGCCGATCTTGCCCTGCTCGACGATCGAGTAGGCCTTCGTGCCGACGCCCGTTCCGAGGAAGAGGTCGGTGATGTCCTTGAGGCGGACCGGCGTCTTGTTGATGAGGTACTCGCTGTCACCGCTGCGATGCAGCCGGCGCGTGACGGCGATGTCGGTGTAGTCCTTGTATTCGAGGGGGACGTCGGCCGGGTCGTCGTTCTCGAAGGTGAGGGTGACCTCGGCGAAGTCGGCGGGGCTGCGCGACTCGGAGCCGTTGAAGATCACGTCCTCCATGCTGCGACCACGCAGGTTCTTCGCGCTCTGCTCGCCCATCGACCAGCGAATCGCGTCGACGATGTTCGACTTGCCGCAGCCGTTCGGGCCGACGACGCCCATGATCTCGTGGTCGAAGTTCACCACGGTCCGGTCGACGAACGACTTGAACCCACAGAGCTCGAGGCGCTTGATCTTCATGGTTCCTTGGGTCCGAGCGGGGGATATCCTGTGGAAAACCCCGAAAAAAGGCGCGCAGTTCTGGTTGACCCTATGCCCGACGTAGTGTCACTTCACATACGGTCAGTGTTCAGTTGTAGTGCCTGAACGCGCGCACACGCAAGCTCTTCATCATGTTCAGCGGTTTTTGACGTCAGAAGATGGGGTCAGTCACCCTGCCGAACGGGCCCCATTCGCGTGCAACCTCTTGACAGGGCTGGCGGATGACGCATTCTCCGCCCCAAATCCAATGCCCACGTACGAGTACGTCTGCTCCGCTTGCGACAACCAATGGGAAGAGGTTCAGAAGATCTCCGCTGACCCGCTCGAGGTCTGCCCCAAGTGCGCGAAGAGCACCGCGAAGCGTCAGATCTCCGGCGGAAACTTCATCCTCAAGGGCGGCGGCTGGTACGCCGACCTCTACTCTTCGACGCCCAAGGCTAAGGGGAGCGGCGACAGCAAGTCGGAGTCGGCGGCGACCGCCTCGTCCGCGAAGAGCGAGAGCGCGGCGGCCCCGGCGGCCGCGGCGCCCGCCGCGAGCAGCGGGGGCAGCCCCGGATCGAGCGGGGGCAGCTCCGGATCGAGCGGGGGCAGCTCCGGATCGAGCGGCGGCGGGTCGAGCGGCGGCGGCTCGAGCGGCGGCGGCTCGAGCGGCGGCGGCTCAGGAGCCGGCGGCTCGGGCTCCAAGACGTGAGCGGCGCGCCGGCATGACTGCGTTGCGCGCCGTCTCGGGGTCGACGCCCAGCTCCACGGCGAGCTGCGCGTAGACGAGATCGAGCACGCGACCGCGCGGCGGCCTCGCGAGGGCCGCGAGCGACGACGCCCAGGGCGCCGCTTCGGGCGGGAGCGTCGCGACCGCGCGGGCGAACGACGCCTCGAGCGCAGGCGTGAGCGGGCGGCCCGCCAGCCAGCGCTTCACGGCGAGCGCACCGCGCGCGAGGCGGTGAAAGCCCACCTGCGCGCGCATCCACAGCGCGACCTGCGACGCAGGCGTGCTCTCGCGCTCGGCGACGACCAGCGCCGCGATGCGCTCGCGGATGACGTCGAGCGGCAGCTCGTCGAGCTCGCGCAGCGCTCCCGGGAACTCGCGCGCGAGCTCCGCCATCGCGCGCCGCGGGTCGGGCTCCACGAACCCGGGCTCCTCGCGCGCGCGCCCATGCAGCAGCCGCAAGCGCAGCATGCGCTCGTACTTGTCACGAAGGGCGCTCAGGGCGGGGTCCGGCAACGGTGCTAACCTGCAGACAACCATGACCGACAAGCGACGCGAAGTGGAGGACCTCCGACAGGAGATCGGCAAGGTCGACGCCCAGCTGCTCGCCGCGCTCGAGCGGCGCGCCAAGCTGTCCAAGAAGGTCGGCGAGGCGCGGAAGTCGCTCGCGATGCCCATCTCGCTGCCCGAGCGCGCGCAGATCGAGGCCATCGTCGCCGGCGCCGCCGGCGGCGATCTCCCGCCCGAAGCGATGCGCGAGATCTTCCGCGAGATCGTCGCGACGTGCTTCTCCCTCGAGACCCCCGTGGTGGTGGCGTACTGCGGGCTCGAGGGTGCCTTCGCGCACGCCGCCGCCCGCAGCCGCTTCGGCGTCGCCGCCGAGTACACGGCCTCCGAGTCGGTGGCCACCGCGCTCGACGAGGTGACGCGCCAGCGCGCGAGCTACGCCGTCGTACCCTACGAGACGCGCACCGACGGGCTGATGCAGGCCACCATCGCCGCGCTCACCCCGAGCGATCTGAAGATCGTCGCCTGCTTCGAGACGGTCGTGAATCTCCAGGTCGCGAGCAAGGCCGGCTCGCTCGCGGAGATCGAGAAGGTCTACGCCACCGCGAAGGATCGCGCGCACTGCCAGCGCTTCCTCGCCGCCGAGCTCGCCGGCGCGCAGGTCATGGACGTGAAGACGCCCATGGCGGCGTGCCAGCTCGCGAGCGCCGACCCGCGCTCCGCCGCGCTCGCGCACGAGTCGATCGCCGCGCAGCACGGGCTCGAGACCCTGAAGCGCAACGTGCGCGACGAGGGCGAGGAGCGCGTGCGCTACGCGATCGTGGGCACCCGCCCGTCGACGCGCTCGGGCAGCGACCTCACCGCCATCGTGTTCGCCGTGAGCGACTCGCCGGGCGCCCTCCACGAGGTCCTGAAGCAGTTCGCGGAGCGCGGCGTGAACCTCACCAAGATCCAGTCCCGCCCGACGCCGAGCGATACCTGGCAGTACCTGTTCTTCATCGAGGTCCAGGGGCACGCCACGGATCGGCCCATCGTGGGGGCCATCGAGGAGGTCCGCCGGCACTCGAAGTTCTTCAAGGTGCTGGGCTCGTACACGAGCACCTGACCTCTGATAGGCTCGCCGGCCAGCATGAACGCTCGTCGACTTTTCTTTCCACTGCTCCTCTCGACCCTCGCGCTCTTCGGCTCCGCGGCCTGCGCGGACAAGAACACCGCGACCCCCAGCACCGCGAGCGGCGAGGTCAGCCTCGACGACGCGCTCGCGCTGCTCCCCGGCAACGCCATCGGCGCAGGGACCGTCGACGCGCGCGCATTCTTCGGGAGCCAGACCTTCGGCGCCGACCTCGCGAAGCTCGTGGAGAAGTACCTCCCGATCGGCGCCGAGGCTGGCTTCCAGGCCTCGCGCGACGTCGATCGCGTGACGTTCGCGACCTACTCGTACCAGGGGCTCGACGTCGCGGCGATCGTCATCGGCCGCTTCGACAGCGCGAAGATCAAGGCGTTCGCCGCCGCGCAGACGCCGACCAAGAGCGGCGCGCCGATCGTCGCCTC
This sequence comes from Polyangiaceae bacterium, assembly GCA_043732195.1. Lineage (GTDB taxonomy): Bacteria > Myxococcota_A > Polyangia > Polyangiales > Polyangiaceae > Labilithrix. Next base: position 5,563 of record JAYTHX010000072.1, on the reverse strand, counting down.
GCAGTACGCCGGACGCGACGTGTACACGGTGAGCAACGTCGGCTTCACGCTGCTCTCCGACACGCGCGCGGTGGTGGGCACCGAGCAGGGCATCCGCCGCGTGCTCGAGCGCATCAAGGACAAGCGCGTGAAGCGCGACCTCGCCCCGTGGATGATCGCCACCATCGAGACGCCGGGGGCCGCGCTCGCCGCCGCCGGTGACTTCGCCACGCAGCCCTTGCCTCCCGAGGCGCAGAAGCAGATCCCGCTGCCCTTCATGACCGGGCTCAAGGCGGCGCGCGTGGTCGCCACGTTCAAGGACGGCGTGCAGATCGCCGGGAGCCTCACGTACCCCGAGGCCGCGAGCGCCGAGACCGCCTCCCAGTCGGTCAAGCAGACCGCGAGTCTCACCAAGTGGCTCGCCGTCTTCGGTATCAAGGTGAACAACATCGACATCAAGGTCGACAAGGCCGATGTGCAGTTCTCGCTCGGCGTCGACGATCAGTCGCTCCGCCAGCTGCTCGTCGCGCTCCCGCAGTGGCTCGGCTGATCGGAAAACGCCCGGACAGGAGGCAGCATGTTTCGTCCCCGCACCAATCCCAAGGTCGACGCCATCGCGAAGACGCTCGCGGCGGCTTGCGCGCTCGCGCACCTCTCGTTCTTCACCATCTTCGCGTGGCGCGTCATCGGCCGCGCGGGCATGGGCTCGATCGCTTGGGCGCTGCTGGCGCTCGCGTCGCTGCTCGGGCTCGGCTGCAACGCGGTCGGCTACTACCTGATCAAGAACGGCGGCGGGACGCCCGCGCGCAAGTGGGGCTACTGGGCGATCGCGACCTCGACCGGCATCGCAGGCGCGCTCCTCGCCATCGCCGCCGTGACGGCCTGAACGCGTGACCGACATCGTCGTCCACCCGCTCGAGGGCAAGCTCGCGGGCAGCGTTCCGGTCCCGTCCGACAAGAGCATCGGCCACCGCGCGCTGCTGTTCGCGTCGCTGTGCGAAGGCGTCTCGAACATCCACGGCTTCTCGTACGGCGAGGACAACGTCTCGACCGCGAACGCGATGCGCGCGATGGGCGCGCTCGTCGAGGACGTCGCCCCCGGCAAGCTCCGCGTCACCGGCACCGGCCTCTACGGGCTGAAGGCGCCCGCCGTCGACCTCGACTGCGGGAACTCCGGGACCACGATGCGGCTCCTCACCGGGCTGCTCTCCGCGCAGACGTTCCGCTCGAAGCTGGTTGGCGATGCGTCGCTCACGCGACGCCCGATGCTGCGCGTGGTGGGGCCGCTGCGCTCGCGCGGCGCGATCATCGATGGCGCGCCGCACCCGACCAAGCCCGCCGAGGTCCTGCCGCCGCTCGTCATCGGGCCGCTGCCCGACGGCACGTACCTGAAGGAGCTCGCGTACGAGAGCCCGGTCTCGAGCGCGCAGGTGAAGAGCGCGATCCTGCTCTCCGGCCTCTTCGCGCACGGCGCCACGACGTTCAAGGAGCCGACGCTCTCGCGTGATCACACCGAGCGCATGCTGCACGCGATGGGCGTACCGCTTCGTACCGTGGGGACGATGCTGCAGCTCGATCCCGCGGGGTGGAACGGCAAGATGCCGGCGTTCGACATCGAGATCCCTGGTGACGTCTCGGCAGCCGCGTTCCTGCTCGTCGCCGCGCAGATCACCCCTGGCTCGCGCGTCACGGTGCGCGGCGTCGGAGTGAACCCGACGCGCACCGGCCTCCTCGAGATCGCCCGGCACATGGGCGCCGGTCTCGAAATCGTGCCGCAAGGGGACCAGGGCGGAGAGCCCATCGCCGAGATCACCGCGTGGCAGCAGGGGATGCGCGGCATCAACGTCGGCGGCGAGGTCGTGCCGCGCGCCATCGACGAGATCCCGATCGCCTGCGCGCTCGCCGCACGCGCCGCGGGCACCACCACCATCCGCGACGCGGAGGAGCTGCGCGTGAAGGAGAGCGACCGCATCGCCACCATGGCGACGGTGCTGCGCGCGTTCGGCGTCACCTGCGAGGAGCTGCCGGACGGCCTCGTGATCCAGGGCAGGGAAGGGCCGCTGACCGCTGCGGAGGTGGAGAGTCGCGGCGATCACCGCATCGCGATGACCGCCGCCGTGCTCGCGCTCGTGGCGGGCGGGCCCACCACGATCCGCGACTGCGACTGCATCGCCACGAGCTTCCCGCGGTTCATCGGCACGCTCCGCGCGCTCGGCGCTCGCATCGATACTGCCTGACCGCAGGCCAAAGGCCTGATAACACCGTGTCGTGCGTACCCGACCCATCGTCGCGATCGACGGTCCCGCCGGCGCTGGCAAGAGCACCGTCGCGCGGCGCCTCGCCGATGCGCTCTCGTACGTGCTCGTGGATACCGGCGCGATGTACCGGGCGGTGGCGCTCGCCGCGAAGCGCGCCGACGTCCCGTGGTCCGACGAGCCGGCGCTCGCCGGGCTCGCGCAGTCGCTCGTTGCCAGGAACGCCCTCGGCTTCGAGCGCGATCCCGGCCTCGGGATCCGGGTGAAGCTCCTGCACGGAGGGACGTTCGAGGACATCTCCGAGGCCATCCGCACGCCGGAGATGGCGCAGGGCGCGAGCACGGTCTCGGCGCATCCCGCGGTGCGCGCCGCGCTCCTCGATCTCCAGCGCCTCGCCGGACGCGCCGGCGGCGTGGTCCTCGAGGGACGCGACATCGGCACCGTCGTCTTCCCCGACGCCGAGGTGAAGTTCTTCCTGACCGCGAGCGCCGAGGTGCGCGCCAGCCGGCGCCATGCCGAGCTCGTCGCGAAGGGGCAGACGCTCTCGTTCGAGGAGACCCTCTCCGACGTGAAACGGCGCGACGCGCAGGACGAAGGCCGCGCCGTGGCGCCGCTGAAGCGCGCAGACGACGCGATCCTGGTCGACTCGACCCACCTCGATTTCGAGCAGACGGTGGCGCGCATGCTCACCGACGTGAAGCGGATCGTCGGCGCATGAAGGCGGTCACGCGGGCCGTGCTCCTCGGCGCGATGGTCCTGTCGGCCGCGGGGCTCGGCTGCGGGCCGGGCGAGCGCAAGGCGGAGTCGTCGGCGAAGCGCGAGACCGCCCCGCAGTGGCAGGACGTCTTCGACGGTACGCCCGAGATCTACGCCGTCATCCGTCCGCAGGCCATCAAGCGAGACGCGGTGTACGGCTCGCTCTTCAAGAGCGTCATGCAGATGGCGCAGGCGCGATCGGAGATGCGCGGCGTGACGTCCCTCGAGGCGCTCGAGGGCGCCGAGGAGATCGTGGTCGGCGTCCGCAAGGACGCGCAAGGCGAGGACGCCGCGCTCGTCCTGCGCGGCGTGCCCGCCAGCCTCGATGCCGCGAAGATGACCGACGCCACGGGCCACCCCATGCTCCGCCTCGTCGACCCGCGAGCGAAGGTCCCGGAGTACGAGTTCCTCGATCGCAAGACCACCGCGAGCGGCTCGGTGTTCGTCCTGCCCGACCGCACGTGGGTCGGCACCATCGGCGAGGCCCGCGCCCGCGCGCGGCAGGCGTTCGCTTCGCCGTTCGGGCGGCCGGCGCCCCAGGCCGACGGGGCCGCGCTCGCGGTCGTTCGCTTCGACGCAGCGACGTTCCTCAACGGCCCGCGCTTCGCGAAGAACCCGGTCTTCGGGCCGCTGACGCGCAAGCTCCGCGCGCTGACGCTCGCGCTGATGCCGGGCAAGGGCGGGGTGGTCGCGACGCTTCAGTACGAGGACGAGGATGCGAGCGCCTGGGCGGAGATGCACGTGAAGCGCCTCATCGACGAGCTCGCGGCCGCGCGGCCGAACCTGGCGTGGCTGAAGGACGCGAAGGTGGGCCACGAGGGCAACGGCGTCGTGGTGCGCGTGGCGGTGCCGACGCGGCTGCTGGAGGAGCTCCCGAAGGCCAGCGGCGGCGATCTCAGCTTGTAGCTCGTCCCGGCTCGCCAGCGTTTCTTCGACCCCGCCGGTCGGGCGACCGCCCCACCGCAAGACCCAACAAAAGCTCGGGCGGTGGCCTTTGACTCCCCCTGGGCGCTGAGCTACTGGCCACCCTCCCGCGCCAGCCGGCAAGGGGAGAAAGGCGTCCTCTGCTCCCAAAGAGCGAGGGCGAAACGAGGCTTAGTTACTGAAACATGTCCACTGAAACCATCGAATCTCAACACGAGGCCGGGGGAATGGATTCCTTCGCGGCCCTCTTCGAAGCCAGCGTCCAAGGGGGCGAGTTCGGCAAAGAGGGAGAGATCGTCAAAGGCATCGTCGTCGTCGTTCAGCGCGACAATGTCATCATCGACATCGGCGGCAAGAGCGAGGGAATGATCTCCCTCAGCGAGTTCCACGATGCGGCCGGTCAGGTCACCGTCAAGGCGGGTGACGAGATCGACGTCTACATCGAGAGTCGCGAGAACGACGACGGACTGGTCACGCTTTCCAAGGAGAAGGCGGACAAGATGAAGGTCTGGGATGAGATCTCCGGCGCGTGCGAGCGCGACGAGCTCATCGAGGGCACCATCAGCCAGCGTGTGAAGGGCGGCCTGTCGGTCACCATCAAGGGTGGCGTGAAGGCGTTCCTCCCCGGCTCCCAGGTGGACCTCCGGCCCATCCGCAATCTCGACAAGCTGATCGGGCAGACCTACCAGTTCAAGGTCATCAAGTTCAACAAGAAGCGCGGCAACATCGTCCTGTCGCGCCGCGTGCTCCTCGAGAAGGAGCGCGACGAGCAGAAGACCAAGACCCTCGAGACCCTCGAGGAGGGGAAGGTCGTCCGCGGCGTCATCAAGAACATCACCGAGTACGGTGCGTTCGTGGACCTCGGCGGCATCGACGGCCTCCTCCACATCACGGACATGTCCTGGGGACGCGTCAACCACCCCGAAGAGCTCTTCAAGGTGGGTGACGAGGTCACCGTCAAGGTCCTCAAGTACAACCCCGAGACCGAGCGCGTCAGCCTCGGCCTCAAGCAGACCCAGGAAGATCCCTGGAGCCACGCCGAAGAGGCGTTCCCGCCGGGCAAGAAGGTCCACGGCAAGGTCATGTCGATCACCGACTACGGCGCCTTCGTGGAGCTCGAGCCGGGTGTCGAAGGTCTCATCCACGTCAGCGAGATGAGCTGGACCAAGAAGGTCAAGCACCCGTCGAAGCTGCTCGAGGTTGGTCAAGAGATCGACTGTCAGGTCCTCGAGGTCGACGCGAAGGCCAAGCGCATCTCGCTCGGTCTCAAGCAGCTCGAGCCCGATCCCTGGACGCTCTTCACCGAGAAGTACTCTCCCGGTGACAAGATCGGCGGCAAGGTCCGGAGCATCACGGACTACGGCGTCTTCATCGGCATCGAAGAAGGCGTGGACGGAATGGTCCACAAGAGCGACCTGTCGTGGACGGCCAAGGTCAACAACCCGGCCGACCTCCACCACAAGGGCGACGACGTCGAAGCGATCATCCTCTCGATCAACCACGACGAGAAGAAGGTCTCCCTCGGCATCAAGCAGCTCTTCGATGATCCGTGGCCGAACATCTTCAACGAGTTCCCGCCCGGCAAGGTCGTGGACACGAAGGTCGTCTCGGTCGTCGATTACGGCGTGTTCGTCCGCATCCGCGAGGGT
>JAYTHX010000071.1:0-18579 GCA_043732195.1 Polyangiaceae bacterium | reverse complement strand
CGCGCGCTCGCCGCCGCGGGCCCCGAGCTCGATGCGCCGCGCCACATCGCGAACGATGCGGTCTGGTTCGACGTGCTCGCCACCTTCGTCGTGCGCTGGCCGGCGGCGGCGTCGCTCGGGCTCGCGCTGACGGCGCTCGGGCTGGTCCTGGGCTGGACCATCCGTCTGCGCGCGTGGCGCGAGGGCCTGCGCGGGTTCGCGGCGCCGCTCGCAGCGCTCTCCGCGGCGTTGCTCGGCGCCATCTCCATGGGCGGCGGCCTCCAGGCCCTCGGCGCGCTACCCGTCCCCTGGATCGCGCATCCGCTGCCAGCGCTGCTGGCCATGCATGGCACATGCGTCTTCGCGGGGCTGGCCGCGGCCCGCCTCGTCGCCGGGCGCGCGAGCGTCACCGCGCTGTGGGCGGGCACGTGGCTGACCTGGGGCGCGCTCGGAGTGCTGCTCGCGATCGTCGCGCCCGGGGCAAGCTTCCTCTTCGTGGTCCCGACGCTCGCGGCCGGCCTCTTCGCGTGGCTCCGCATCGACGTCGCGGCGGCCCTGCCCGCGCTGGTGGCGGCGGTGCTCTGGCTGCCGATCGCGCTCCTCGTGTACGCCGGCCTCGGCGTGGTGGTGCCGGTCGTGACGTGCCTCTCGTCGGTGGTGCTCGTCTCCGCGTGGCCGGCTCTGTGGATGCGCGGGCCCGGGCTCGAAGGTACGGACGAGGCCCGCGTGCGGCGCCGCCGCGTGGCCGCGGGCGCCGGCGCGCTGGTGGTGGTGCTCGCGATGGTCGCGCTGATCGTGCCGCGCTATTCCGCCGCGGTCCCCCAGCGCGTGAACGTCGTGTTCCGACAGGACGCGGCCTCGCCCGCGCCGGCGGCGCGCGTGTACGTCGAGGCGGCCTGGGCCTACGTGCCGTGGGGCAAGCCCCCGCCGGCGATGGTGAGCGCGCTCTCGCCGGATCCGTCACGCGTGACCATCGCGACGGCGTGGGGCATGTCGTCGCCGGTGCCGATGGCGGAGGTGCCGCGCGTCGAGCTGACGGCGCCCAGCGCCTCGGTCGTGATCGCCCAGGACACGCCGAGCGGCAGCACGCTGGTGCGCCTCGTCTCGCGGCGCGGCGCGCGCACCTTCGTGATCGAGCTGCCGCCGAACGTCGTCGTCGCGCTCTCGGTCGACGGTCAGAAGGCCATACCGCGGCGCGGCACCGTGATCCTGCGCGGCGTCCCCGCAGCGGGCGTCGAGGTCCTGGTCACGCCTGCCGCGGCGGGCCCGCTCGCGCTCACCGTGCTCGACGTCACGCCTGGCGTACCGGAAGCCTCTCCGGTCGCGCGCGCCGTGCTGGACGCGCGCCCCGCGGAGGCCGTCCAGACACAGGACGGCGACCTCACCATGGTCGGCACCGTCCTCGATCTGTGAGCGGCGTGCGGTCGGTGAGCGGCGCGCGGGTGACTCAGGCCGCGACGCCGGGACGATTCGACGTCGCGGGATCGTCGACGCGCACGACGATGACGCTGACGTTGTCCTTGCCGCCGTGATCGTTCGCGGCCTTGACGAGCGCCTCGGCGACGACGGAGGGCGCGGCGTTGGTGGCGAGCACGAGGCCGATGTCCTCGTCGGTCACCATCTTCGTGAGGCCATCGGAGCAGAGCACGTAGAGATCGCCGGGCTGCGGCTTGCCGAACACTACGTCGATCGGGACGACCGGCCACACGCCCACCGCGCGGCTGAGGTGCGCGGCGCCTTCGCCGGTGACGCCGAGATCCTTCATCGTGTGGTCGCTCGTCATCTGCCGCAGCTTTCCGTTGCGGAAGCAGTACACGCGGCTGTCGCCGACGTGGCCGACGTAGAGCCGCTGCTTGTTCGCGGAGAACCGCGCCGCGCAGATGGTCGTGCCCATGCCGGTGAGCTGGTTGTCGCCCTCGGCGCGCTCGAGGATCGCCTCGTTCGCCATCTGGATGGCGCGCACGAGCTCCGAGGCGCGGCGCGGGATGGCGTCGTCCAGCGGGCCGTCGAACGTCTGGGTCACGAATGCGCGCTCGATCGTCGAGACGGCGAGCTTGCTCGCGATCTCGCCGCCGCGATAGCCGCCCATGCCGTCGGCGACGACGAAGATGCCGTCCTCCTCGCGCGACAGCACGCTGTCCTCGTTGCGCTTGCGGCGGAGGCCCTTGTCGGTCTGCGCCGTGGCGGTCACCAGGATCAGCGCGCCGGAGTGCGTCGGCTCGTCGATGGCCGCGTCCTCGTCGTAGACGATCTTCTGCGTCGGCGGCGAGACGCTCGCGCGTCCGCGCTTCGTGGGGCCGACCTTCGTTCCTTCGAGCTCGACGTCCTCGTCGTAGTCGATGCGGATCACCGCCGGGCCGGAGGCCGACGACGGGGGCGCGACCGTCGTCGCGGGCGCGGCGCGCGCCACCTTGACGACCGCCGCGGCAGGCTTCGCCGGCTCGCGAGCCGCGACGGCGTTCTCCGCCTTGCGCGCGATCGACCGCTCACGCATCCACCAGACCATCAGATAGACCGCGAAGAACAACACCGCCGAGGCGATCGCGATGGGTAGTGCTTGTTCTCTCATGGCGTCAGTCGCGTCGAGCAGGTGTGGCGGCGCGGTTCACAGATCCGATGGAAACGTGACGTTGGGAGCATGTGATGGGCCAGTCGCCCGTACGACCAGGTTTCAAGGGGTTGAGGCGGCCCGCTGACCGCGAGGGCGTCTACGTGGTCCACGCGCAGACCACGTGTGGACCCGGCGTCGACAGCGGCGATCAGTGCTTCCAGGGGTCCTCTTTCGTATCGAGGATGATCTTGGGTTGCTTGGGGGCGCTCGGCGGGGGCGCGGCGGTGGTCGGTGGCGCGGTGGTCAGCGGCAGCGGCGGCGGCTTCGCTGTGGGCTGCGCCGGGGGCGGCCACCAGCGCGGCGGCGGCGAGGCGGTCTTCGCCGAGGCCGCGGGCGGCTTCGCGCTCGGCGTCGGCGGCGTCGGCGAGAGAACGACCGACATCGCGATGTCGTTCTCGAGCTTCACGGTCTCGACGTGCGGCTCGAAGCCCGCGGCTTCGACCTTCACGACGTGGTCGCGTCCGTCCTTCAGCATCCTGGTGTCCGCCGGGGTCGCGATCACGACGCCGTCCACGCTGAGCACCGCGGCGGCCGGCGTGGTCGTCACCTTGAGATGCACTTCGCTGTTCTCGGGAGTCACCGCCGACGACGTCGCCCCGGGCGCGCCGGTCGCCTGGAGATCGGCGTGCGCACGCAGGCGGGTGCTCGCAAAGAGCGCCGTCACCACCACGAGGCCACCGGCGGCAAGGTACACGGGCAGGCGCGAGGCCGCGCGCTTCTCCTTCGGCTGCTTGCTGGCGGTGTACAGCTCGGTCGCCGCGTCGGTGATCGACGTCGGTGGATCACCGTGCGCATCGAGCGGGACGGACACGGCGCCCGAGGACGTCGGCATCGAACGGACCGCGCTGAGCGAGCCCGACGAGTCGAGCGAGATTTGCGCCGGCGGCAGCGAGCGAGCATCGGGGCCGGTGACCCGCGCGCGGACGTGCGCGAGCTGCTTCTCGATGATCGCCTTGATCTCGGCGCGCTTGTCCTTGAAGAGCTCGCTGACGGCCGGGCCCAGCTTGCGCCGCGCGCTCACCAGCTGGCCGCTCTCCGCGAGGTATTGCTCGAGGTCGGCCCGCATGTCGTCGGCAGTCGCGTAACGCTCGTCGACGTTGAAGGCGAGCGCCTTGCGGCAGATCGCGTCGATGGCCTCGGGCACGCTCGGATCGATCGCGCGCGGCGAGGACATGAAGGTGCCGCCGACGAGCGCCTGGACGATGTTCAGATCATCCATGTCCTTCCAGAGCCGACGCCCCGTCGCCGACTCCCAGAGCATCACGCCCACCGAGAAGACGTCCGCGCGGCGATCGACCCGCTGTCCCGTCGCCTGCTCGGGCGCCATGTAGCGGACCTTGCCCTTGACCACGCCCTGCCGCGTCTCGGAGGCGCGGCCGACGGCCTTCGCGATCCCGAAGTCCACGACCTTCGTCTGGCCTTCGTAGGTGACGAAGATGTTGTGCGGGGTCACGTCGCGATGGACGATCTCGAGGGGCGTTCCGTCGTAGTCGGCGAGCTCGTGCGCGTGATGGAGACCCGCCAGCGCCTCCACGACGACGAGGTAGCGGCACTCCTTGGGGAACGCGTCGCCCGGCGGCTCGAGGCCCGCGGCCACCTTCTCCGCCTTCTGCGTCGCGCGGTGCTGGATGCGGTGCAGCGGCTGCCCGTCCAGGTACTCCATCGAGATGAAGTACTGGTTGTCGACGGAGCCGACCTCGTTGGTCTGCACGACGTTCGGATGGTTGAGGCGCGCCGCGATGCGCGCCTCGTCGACCAGCATCTCGACGAACTCGGGCTCCTCGGCGAGGTTCTGGCGCAGGCGCTTCACGACGGTGAGCTTGCTGAAGCCCGACCCCGCCGGCCCGGCCATCACGGCAAGGAACACGTCGGCCATGCCACCGTGACCGAGCTCGGCGATCAGCCGATACTTTCCGAACGATGCCTCACCCATCCGTTCGATGTCCTCCGGCGCGCGCGACGCACAGCCGCCTACTGTGAGGGTAACACGCGAAGAAATTTCTTTGCCATCGCCGCAGCCCACTATTTTCGAGGCGTACATCGCATCACGATGTCTGCGCGGCCTGGAAGTCCGGCGGCACGACGCGGACGAGGACCACGGTGATGTTGTCCTTGCCGCCGCGCGAGTTCGCGAAGGCGATGAGCTGCTCGACGGCCGCGCTCAGGTTCTCCTCGGCGACCAGGATCTGCCGGATGATGTCGTCCTTCACCATCTTGGTGAGGCCCATTCCATCGGCCACGACGAAGAGGTTCGTTCCCTCGAGGACCAGGACGCTGTCCTCGTTGCGCTTACGGCGTAGGCCGGTGTCGGTCTGCGCCGTCGCGGGCGAGGTCGCCCGTCACGAGCAGAAGGATTCGCCCTGGGGAGTACAGAGACTCGACGCTCGCCCGAGCGGTCGGCTACGCTGGGCCTGGGATTGCCTGGTGAGTCTGCCGAAGCTCGGAGATGACGACGACAGCCTGTCGCCCGAGGCGATCGGCTTCCTTCGTCGCGCGCTGTCGACGCCGCTGGCGCCTTCGATCGAGCTGCTTTCGATCACCTTGCCCGCGCCCGTCGAGGCGGCGGAGAAATTCCTGCGCCTCGTCTCGCGCGAGAACGGCTTCCTCTGGCGCTCCCCGAGCGGCGAGCAGTTCGCCGGTGGCGGCGCGGCCGGCCAGGTGACGGTCGGCGGCCACGACCGGTTCGCGCGCCTCGGCAAGGAGGTGCCCGCGTTCTTCTCGCGGGTCGCCGCCTGCGCGTTCAGCGGCCCCACCCCGCCACCGGCGCTCATCGGCGGCGCGGCGTTCGCGCCCGACGTCCCGCCCATCGAGCCATGGGAGGAGTTCACCGAGGACGCGTTCATGCTGCCGCGCTGGGGCTATCGCCGCCTCAGGAACGCCGCCTCGATCACCTTGACGGTCCCGCGGGACGAGCTCGGCACACCGGAGCGCGTCGAGCGCCTCGTCGAGGAGACCCGCACGCTCACGCGCGCCTTCGAGTACGAGTCGGCGACCTCGCTCATCGAGCGCATCGACCTCTCGAAGGCCATCGTCCATCACCTCCCGGCCGAGGACTGGAAGACGTACATCGACGCGATCCACGCGGCGATCGCCTCGGGCGAGTACCAGAAGATCGTCGCCGCGCGGCGCTGCGTGATCCAGCTGAAGCGTTCGCTGGAGGACGCCGGCTTCATGGCGCGCGTGTTCGCGGCCTACCCTGACTGCACGCACTTCGCGATCCGCCGCAACCGCTCGACCTTCCTCGGCGCCACTCCGGAGACGCTGTTCCGCAAGCGCGGCCTGCACCTCGAGACCCACGCGCTCGCCGGCACCACGCGCATCGCCGACGATCCGCGCATCGAATCCAGCCGCGACATCGCCGCGCTTCAGGGGAGCCGCAAGGACCTCGACGAGCATCGGCTCGTGGTCGAGCGCATCGCCAGCGAGCTCCGGCCGCTCACCACCTCGCTCGAGTTCTCGCAGACCCCCTCGACCAGGCAGGTGCGCAACCTCGTGCACCTCCAGACGCCCATCACCGGCGAGCTCCGCGAGAGCACGAGCGCCTTCCACCTGCTCGCCGCGCTCCACCCGACGCCCGCGGTCGGCGGCTTCCCGGCGCGCGAGGCCGCGGAGTGGCTGACGAAGAACGAGCCGCTCGAGCGCGGCTGGTACTCGGGGACCGTCGGCTGGATCGACGCGAACGGCGACGGCGAGATCGCGGTCGCGATCCGCTGCGGCGTGCTCACCGAGCAACGCGCCTACGTGTTCGCGGGCGCGGGCGTCGTCGCCGCGTCGACCGCCGCCGCCGAGTACGCAGAGACGGGCGGCAAGATGGGCCCTATCCTGCGCGCCCTCGGCGTTCTGTTCTAGGCCATCGCTCGCGGGGCCACGAGATCACGGAAGTCCGGGGCTCCGAGCCTCCTGTGATCTCTAGGGGGCGCTCGGTGGGTACGTGGGGGGGCGCGGGACGCCGGCGAGGCGGTGGCCGACGGAGAAGGCCATCTGGAGCGCCTGGCGGTAGTTCAGGCGCGGATCGCAGAGGGTCTCGTAGTTGCGCGAGAGGTCCTCCTCACCGAGACCCGCGCCGATGCACTCGGTGACGTCGTCGCCCGTGAGCTCGAAGTGCACGCCGCCGAAGTACGTGCCGAGCTGGTGGTGCACGTCCATCGACGACTCGACCTCGCCCAGGATATCGTCGAAGTTACGCGTCTTGATGCCGGCGCGCGTGACCGTCGCGTTGCCGTGCATCGGGTCGCAGACCCAGAGCACGCGTCGCCGGGCGCGCTGGATCGCATTCACGATGGGCGGCAAGCTCGTCGCCACGTGCCGGACGCCCATGCGCGGGACGAGGACGATCTTCCCCGGTTCGTTGCGCGGGTTGAGCACCTTGCACAGGTCGACGGCCTGCTCGGGGACGGTCTTCGGCCCCAGCTTGACCGCGATCGGATTCGCGATCCCGCGGAAGAACTCGATGTGCGCGCCGTCGAGCGCGCGCGTGCGCTCGCCGATCCAGGGCATGTGCGTCGTGAGGTCGTAGAAGTCGTGGCGCCGCGGAACGCGCCTCGTCTGCGCGGACTCGTAGTCGAGGTGGAGCCCCTCGTGGCTCGCGAAGAACTCGACCTTCATCAGGTCGTCCGCCGCGCGGTCCCCGAAGGAACGCACGAAGTTCAGCCCGTCCGAGATCTCGCGACAGATCTGGCGGTAGTCCTTGGAGAGCTCCGGCGAGAGGTCGGCGCGCTCGAAGTACGAGAGGTCGAAGTACTCCGGGCGGCGGAGGTCGGCGAGGCCACCGGCGCTGAGCGCGCGCACGAAGTTCAACGTCACGGCGGCGTGGAAGTAGCCGGTCAGCAAGAGCTGCGGGTCGGGCCGCCGCGCGGCCGCCGTGAAGTCGGGACGGTTGACGAGGTCGCCGAAGTAGCTGGGGAGCGTGACGCCGTCGCGCGTCTCGGTGGGGCTGGAGCGGGGCTTGGCGTATTGACCGGCAAAGCGCCCGATGCGGATCACCGGCCGCCGCGCGCTGCGGATCAGCACGATCGACATCTGGATGAGGATCTTGAGCTTCGCGGCGATCTGCTCGGAGCCGCACTCCTCGAGCATCTCGGCGCAGTCGCCGCCCTGGAGGAGGAAGCGGCGTCCCTCCTGCGCGTCGGCGATGAGGCTCTTCAGCTCCTCGATCTCCCACGACGTCACGAGCGGCGGCAAGCGCCGGAGCTTGTCGACGACACGCTCGACCTCGGCCGGCTCCTCGTAGGCGATCTGCTGCGCGACCGTCTTCGTCTTCCAGCTCGCCGGGTGCCACGGCGCCGCGCGGCGCGTGCTGGTCGGCGCCTCGGACGGCGCGAAGGGCATCCCGGCCGCGGTGTAGAGGGCGCGCTGATGCCGCTCCTCGGCCTCGTCCTGGAGCACGAACTTGAGCAGCGTCGTGCCGAAGACGATGCGGTCGCCGTCACGCACCACCGTCGGACTGAGGATCGGGTCGCCGTTCAACAGGGTGCGGTTCACGACCGACGCGTTCTCGATCACGAAGGTCCCGTGCTCGGTGCGCCGGAAGAACGCGTGCGTGCGCGAGACGGCGGCGTCGTCGAGGCACAGCTGCGCCTCCTCGCGGCGCCCGATCTCCAGCTCGGCGCCTTCGATGAGGAACGGTGGTCGCACCGTCCCGCTCACGAACAGGAAGTACGCACGCCGGTCGACGCCGCGCTCCAGGACGTGGTGCTCGGAGCTCTCGGAGGGATCCTCCGCGGGCATGGGAGGAACGGGAATGGTCGGTAAAGGCAACTCGCTCACGTCTCTGGATCGTACTCGACGACGCGCGGGCGGCACCACTTTACGCGCACGCTCGCGCTGCGCGGATCGCGCAAGGAACCGCACTGGATGAGCGCCAATCGCACACTCCTGCCCACCAACCTGGACCCGCGCCGTCTTTCGATGCGTTTCCTGCGCGCGCTCGGGATAAGTTTCGACGACGGTCACAGAAGCATGGGCGAAGCGTCGTTCGGGAAATATCAACTGATCGCGGAGCTCGGTCATGGCGGCATGGCGGACGTCTTCCTGGCGGTCCAGGCCGGGCCCGTCGGATCGAACTTCCGCAAGCTCTCGGTCATCAAGCGACTCCGGCAGAATCTCGTCGAAGAGCCCGAGTTCGTCGAGATGCTCATCGAGGAGGCACGCATCGCGGCGCGCCTGAACCATCCGAACGTCGTGCAGACCAACGAGGTCGGGCAGGTCGGCGCGCAGTACTTCATCGCGATGGAGTACCTCGACGGCCAGCCGCTCCATCGCATCCAGCACCGCACCCTGCAGCGCACGAAGGAAGGCAAGCCTGCCCCCCTCCGGCAGGAGCACCAGATGATCATCGTGATGGACGCCCTCGCGGGCCTCCATCACGCGCACGACCTCGCGGACTACGACGGCAGCCCGCTCCAGATCGTCCATCGCGACGTGACTCCGCAGAACATCTTCGTGACCTACGAAGGCCAGGTGAAGGTCGTCGACTTCGGCATCGCGAAGTCGGCGGGCCGCGCGTCCGAGACGCGCCAGGGCGTGGTCAAGGGCAAGGTCCGTTACATGGCCCCCGAGCAGGCAATTGGTCAGTCCGTCGATCGCCGCGCCGACGTCTTCTCGATGGGCATCATGCTCTGGGAGGTCGCCGCGGGCCGGCGCATGTGGAAGGACGTCGACGACCTCGAGATCGTCCGTTATCTCGTCGAGGGGACGCACCCCACGTCGCCGCGCGAGATCGACCCGACGTGCCCCGAGGCGCTCGACCAGATCTGTCGCAAGGCGCTCGCGCAGAATCGCGAGGAGCGTTACGCGAGCGCCGACGAGTTCCGCGCCGACCTCGAGCAGTTCCTTGCCGACAGCGGCAAGCTCGTCGATGCGCGGCGCAAGCTCGCGCCGGCGGTGATCGATCTCTTCCAGGACAAGCGCACGGAGATCAAGGGCGTCATCGAGAAGCAGCTCGCCGCGCTCGACGTGCAGGCCTCGGGCGAGTTCCGCGCCGTGCCGATGCCGCCCGAGTCGGTGTCGAGCTCGCTGCACTTCTCGCAGACCATCAGCCGCGATTCGGTGGCGCCGAAGGCGCCGCTCTCCATGCCGAGCACGGCGCCGCCCAGCGCATCGTCGGCGCGGCATGCGGTGACGCGCTTCGCGACGGCGGCCATCATCGGCGCGCTCGCGGCTGCGGTGGCGATCGTCGCCTGGCGCTTCGCTCCCCAGGGCGCGAACGCGCAGGTCGTGCAGACGCCGGTCGAGCAGGTCACCGCACGCCTCCGCGCCATGCCCGAGGGCGCGCGCATCGCGGTCGACGACGGGCCCTTCCGCGCCACGCCCGTCGAGCTCCGTCTCCCGAAGGACGATCGCGAGCACCGCATCCGCGTCGAGGCCGACGGCCACATTCCGCGGACCGAGCTCGCGCGCTTCAACTCCGACGTCGCGCTCTCGGTGGTGCTCCAGCCGGTGCCGGTCACTGCCGCCGCCGCGGCGCCGAACGCCCGCGCGGGCACCGGCGCGGCCGCGCCGCCGGCTCCGCAGGCCGCCCAGCCCAACGCCCGCGTGGTCGCGGCGCCTCCACCCCAGGCGCCCGCCGCGCCCGCCGCGCCCGTCGCCGTCGAACCCCCGCACGAGGCGCCGGCGCCTCCGCCCAACGAGATGCCGGTGAAGGACAAGAAGAAGACCAAGCCAGACCTCGACAACGGAGATCCATGGTCCACGAAGTGATCTGAGGACCCGAGGTCCACGCTGTTGTCTCCACCACCACTCACATTGTCCCCTCCGCTGATGAATTACGGCGAGTTGCAGGTGGCACCACAATTGCCTCTGTGAGCCTTCGTGGCTGTCTCGCCCACCTTCGGCATATACCGGCTGATCGCCGAGCTCGGGCACGGCGGCATGGCCGACGTGTTCCTCGCCGCGGCGACGGGCCCGGTCGGATCCGGCTTCACGAAGCTCGCGGTGGTGAAGAAGCTGCGCAGCCATCTCGCGGAGGACCCCGAGTTCGTCTCGATGCTCATCGAGGAGGCGCGCATCACCGCGCGCCTCAACCATCCGAACGTCGTGCAGCTGTTCGACGCCGGCGACGAGAACGGTCAGTTCTTCCTCGCGATGGAGTTCCTAGAGGGGCAACCGCTCCATCGCGTCGAGCGCCGCGTCGCCCGCGAGGAGGTGGTCGTGCCGCGGCACGTCTACTACGCGGTGGTCTCCGAGGTGCTCGCAGGCCTTCACTACGCCCACGAGCTGAGCGACTACGACGGCAGTCCGCTCGCCATCACGCATCGTGACGTGACTCCTCACAACGTGTTCGTCACCTACGACGGCGTGGTCAAGGTCGTCGACTTCGGGCTCGCGAAGGCGAGCGGTCGGCTCTTCGAGAGCGACGGCGGCATCCGCAAGGGCAAGGTCCGGTACATGTCGCCCGAACAGGCGGCGGGCGAGCCTGTCGACCGGCGCACCGACATCTTCGCGGCGGGGATGATGCTCTGGAACCTCGCCACCGGAACGAAGTTCTGGACCGATCGAACCGACGAAGCCATCGTGCAGGCCCTGCGCACCGGGGATTTCGAGAGCTCCGCGATCGCGCAAGGCTTCGACGTGCCGCCGGAGATCGATCGCATCTGCTGCAAGGCGCTCGCGGTCGATCGCGCCGATCGCTTCGCCACCGCCGACGAGATGCGCGTCGAGATCGAGGCGCATCTCGGTCGCTCCAGCATCGAAGCGCGGCGCACGCTCGCCGACCTCGTGACGGATCACTTCAGGGGCGAGCGGGCCGAGGTGCGGCGCGTCGTGGAGTCGGCGAGCCTGATGAGCGCCGTCTCGCTCGGCGCGCTCGTCGCCGCGGGGGGTCCCCGCGTGCTCGTGGCGTCGCCCGCACCCTTGCCCGAGCCACCCTCGCCTAGCGCGACGCCGGTCGCGTTCGTCCCCCAGCCCGCGCCCGCGCCGACGGGTCGAGCCTCGCGCGCGATCGTCGGCGCGGCGCTCGCGCTATCCGCCGCAGTCGCGATCGCCGTCGCCGTCTCCGTCGGCTGGCAGAGCCGCACGCACGAAGGCCCGCCTCACCACGCGACGCCCGCGCTACTCAACGGCGGCGCCACGCAGCTCGCGCTCGAGCTGCACACGAAGGCGGATCCGACGGCCGAGCCGACGCTGAAGACCGTGAAACGATCGCGGACGGCCGCGGCAGAAATCGGTCGGCCAGGCGCGTCGTCGAACGACGATCCCGCGCCTGCCCCCGCGCCCGCGCCCGCAGGCGCGGCGCTGGAGGCTCCGCCGAAGCCCGCCAGGCGCGCGCTCGACGCTGCGGACCCGTGGGGCAACGCCGCGCCGTCACGCTGATTCGCGGATCACGAGCGCGACCTCGCGCGCCGTGGCGACCGCGACCGCGATCCGGCAGCCGCCGTGATCGCGCGTGGCGAGCCACCACGAAGGGTGCTCGTCGTCACCCGTCAAGAGGCGCACGGTCGGCCGCCGCCCTGCAGGGAAGTCGATGACGATGTCCTGGAGCGGCGCGGACAGGCCGAGCCCGCGCGCCTTCAGATAGGCCTCCTTGAGCGTCCACAGCGAAACCGCGCGCTCGCGCCGGGCGCTCGCGTCGAGCGCGGCGAGCGCCGCGCGCTCCGGCGCCGAGAAGACGGAGGTCGCGATCTCCAGGATCTCGTCGCCGCGCGCGAGTGGCTCGAGATCGACGCCCACCGTCTCGCGCGCGACGGCGCACGCGACGAGCTCGGGGTGGTTCGTGGCGTTGAAGTCGAGCGCGCGCGGCGGATCGAGCGACGGGCGACCGTGCGGCCCGAGGCGATAGCGAAAGGACGAGGGCTCGTCGCCGAGGTAGCGCGCGAGCGTGGTGCGCACGAGCGCGCGGCTCACCGTCGACTCGCGCTGGTTTCGCTCGAAGTGAAAGCGCGCGGCGCGCTCTCGCTCCTCGTCCGAGAGGAGCAAGGCCGAGATCCCGAGCGCGGCAGGCGTGACCGCGGGCGGCCGCGCGAGCCAGACGTGGACCTCGTCCTCGCCTAGCGCTTCGTGCCCGCCCATGGGTCTTCGCTCGGCAGCGGCGTCTTCTTCAGGACGGCAGCCCCGGAGACGGCGCCGGGCGAGCCGCCGTACGGCTGCTCGTCGCCCATCTGCGTCGGCACCGGCTTGCCCTTGGGCCGCTTCACGTCCGGCGCGTCGGGCGTCGCGGCGCCCGCAACGATCGCCGATGCGGGCTCGGCGGAAGCGGCGCTGGCCGCAGCGACGATGCGCCGGAGCTTGCGGACCGGTCCGCCGTCCGTGCCTGCATCCGGCGTACGCTCGACGTCCAGCTCGGGATCACGCGCGGCGATCGCCGTAGAGCCGAGATCGACCGGAGCGGCGCTGGTGCCGGCGCTCGGCGCCAGAATGGGCGCCGCAGCGCTCGCGACCGACGACGTCACGGGCTCGTCCTTCTTTCCCTGACACCCCACGAACGCAAGCAAGAGAATTGCACCGACGATTCCTGACTTCATTCTTCGACCTCTGAGACTAGGACGTCACGCAGTCACGCGCAGTCACGCACTCAGGCCGCTGGGCTCGAGCTCGGCGGCGACCAGATGGGGTTGGTCACGGAGACCGGCTCGTCCTCGTCGTGCAGCGCTGCGATGGACGGGCCGCTGTCGCGCGCGGCTTGGAGCAGCGCACGCCGGAGCGCGATGGCGCTCGACGGACGATCGGCGGGCGTCCGCCTCATCGCCCAGGCCGCCACCTGCTCGATGACGACGGGCACGTCGGGTCGGAGCGAGCGAACGGGACGTGGATCGTTGCGCAGGATGTTCGTCTGGAGCTCGATGGCGGTCGGCGCGGCGAAGGGATGGCGACCCGTGAGCGTCTCGTAGAGCAGGACGCCCACCGTGAAGATGTCCGATCGCTGATCGAGCACCTCGCCGCGCAGCTGCTCGGGGGACATGTACTGAACGGTCCCGCACAGGCGCCCGGGCTTGGTGAGGCGCCGCTCGGCGGACGCCGAGAGATCGCGCGCCAGACCGAAGTCCACGATCTTCACGAGCGACGAGCAACCGGCGCGTTCGACGAGGAAGACGTTCTGGGGCTTGAGATCCCGATGGAGGATCTGCGCGACGTGCGCCGCCTGGAGGCCCGAGAGGATCTGCGCGAAGATGTCGATGATGTTGGTGAGCGAGATCCGCCGCTGCGCGCGGATGCGCGCGTCGAGCGTGTCGCCGACGAGGCGCTCGAGCACGAGGTAGGGACCGCCGTTGGGCAGGACGCCGACATCGCGGATGTCACAGATGTTCGTGTGCTGGATCGAGGAGATGATCGACGCCTCGCGCGCGAGGCGGAGCAGCGCCTCCTGCGAGTCCGGCCTCGAGACCACCTTCACGGCCACGAGGCGCTTCAACGCGATGTTCTCGGCCTCGAACACCGTGCCCATGCCGCCCGACCCGATGGCGCGCAAAATGAGGTACTTCCCGTCGAGCACCGAGCCGATCAGAGGCGAGCGGGCCGTCGCCGCGCGCTGTGGGGCCGCGCGCTGGTTGATCTCGCTCTCGAGCGGATTACCCGTGACCGTGCACGCGCGCTCCGAGAGACGATGAGGTCTGCCGCAGTGAGGACACCATCGAAAGCCTTCGTTCACTTCGCTTCCTCGTCCTTGTTCCAGGGGTCTGCGGTGTCGATGGCCGGCTTGTGACGGCGGGGGGCCTCGGAGCGAGCGCTGGGCGCAGGCAGTGCGCTGGCGCTCGCGGCGGGCGGTGGCGCGAGCGGCGCGTGCGCGATCGGCGCGTGCGCTATCGGCGCGTGCGCGCGCGCGGCGGGCGGCGTAGCGAGATAGGTGGTGACGGGAGGCGCCGGCGCGGAAACGTCCTTGTGCGTCGCCGACTGGAGCTCGACCTGGACGCGGGACGGGTCGACCGACGATGCCCCTTCGCGCGTCGACGCCGAGGTGAGCGAGGTCGTGGCCGACGTCACCAAGCGCTCGGCCCCGGGGATCTTCAGCTCGATCGCGAGCACGACGGCGCCGAGCGCGACCAGCGCCATTCCCGCCATCATCAGGTTCGCGCGGGTGCGGCTGGGGGCCGGCGGCGGCGGCGCGCTCGGGGTGAAGCGCGGCTCCATCTGGACGGGGGCGAGCGACTCGATCGGCGCGGCCGACACGTTCTGCGAGGCCGTCGAGCCGAGGAGCGTCGCCATCGACGGCGCGTCGTGGGCGGAGCGGCTCGCGCGTGCGATCACGGCCCGGACCTCGCCGCGCTCCTTTTCGAACATGCCCCCGACGAGGCAGCCGAGCCGGCGCCGCGCGGCGACGACTGACTCGGAGAGGAAGCCCTCCAGCTCGTCGCGCAGCTCGCCCGCTGTCGGGTAGCGTTCTTCGGCGCGGAAGGCGAGCGCCTTCATGCACATCGCGTCGAGCTCGCTCCGCACCGACGGGTCGACCGACCGCGGAGAGGGATCGAAGTCGCCCGTCACGAGCGCGTGGATGATGTCGAGGTCGTGGAGCTCCCCCCAGAAGCGCTTGCCGGTCGCTGCCTCCCAGAGGAGCAGGCCGGCGGCGAAGACGTCGGAGCGACGGTCGATGTTCGAGCCGAGCGCCTGCTCGGGCGACATGTAGCGCACCTTGCCCTTCACCACGCCCTGGCGGGTCTCGGCGACACGGCCCGCCGCCTTGGCGATGCCGAAGTCCACTACCTTGATGGCGCCTTCGTAGGTCACGAACACGTTCTGCGGATTGACGTCGCGGTGGACCACGCCGAGAGCGCTGCCGTCGTAGTCGGCGAGCTCGTGGGCGTGGTGCAGACCCGAGAGCACATCGGCGACGACGAGGCAGGAGAGGTCGCGCGGGAGCTCGACCCCGGAGCGCGAGGCGCGGCGCTGGATCCGATGGAGCGGCTGCCCGTCCAGGAATTCCATCGCGAGGTAGTACTCTTCATGCTCGAAACCGACCTCGAGCGTCTGTACGACGTTCGGGTGATTCAGGCGGGCGCTGATCCGCGCCTCGTCCACGAGCATGGCGACGAACTCGGGGTCCTCGACGAGGTTCGGGCGCAGGCGCTTGACCACCGCCAGCTTCGTGAAGCCCGACCCGGTCGGCCCGGCAATCATGGCGAGATAGACGTCGGCCATGCCGCCCTGGCCCAGCTCCGCGATGAGCCGATATTTTCCGAGGGTCGCCGGTGCTGCCACAGCAGAAGAGGGCTGCAAGGGCCGGTCCCGTCCCGATCGCTCGCGAACCGAGCGATTCTCCGTCTTTCGCTGTGGTGGCGAGGTCCACTGTGGACGGACCGACCTCGATCGTGAGGAAGTCTCCACGAGGAGCCGCGGCGAGAATCGGGTAGACTGGCGGCACCGCTTCTCGAGCGGCGCTCTATGTCCGACGACGAAAAAGAAGACGGCCCGGCCATCTACAAGGTGGAAACGATCCCCCCTCCCGACGGAGAGGACGACGCCTACAGCGCACCGACCAAGGTCGGGCCGATGGCCGATGCCGCCGTCCGCGAGCTGATGCAAGCTGCGGAACGCAAGGCCGCGGAGCTCACCGCGCGCAACGCAGAGAAGAAGGCGGCGTCCGCCGCAGCTGCAAAAGTCGCCGCTTCGCTGCCCACGCCGATGTCCGTCAAGCCGACGGGAATCCCTCAGACCCCAGCCTCCTCGAAGCCCCCGGCGCCCGCGTCGTCGGGCTCGGGCTCGGACTCGCCGTCCGCGTCGAGCACGCCGTCCGCTTCGTCGGTGCCGTCGGCTTGGTCGGTGCCGTCGGCGGCGCCGCCGTCCCCTCGCGCCGCGCCCAGCGGGCCGGTCAGCGGTCGGTCGCCCGCGCCGCCGGTGGGTCCCGTCGGCCGAACGGTGCCGGCGGCGCCGTCGATGTCGCCCAAGCCGCCGTCGCTGGTCCCGCGCCCGGCCGCGATCCCGCGCGTCGACGCGGTGATCGCGACGCCCGCGCCGATCCCGACGCCTCCGCCGCCCGCAGCACCTCCGCCGCCGGCGCTCCCCGTGATGACGATGGAGCCCGGCGCGATCGCTGCGCTCTCCGCGGAGCCGCTGCCTCCTGCGGTGCCCGTCGAGTCCGGCCCGCACACCCCGCCGCGGCTCTACGACGAGAAGGACGAGACCGACGACGCCGCGACACTTCTCCACAAATCCGCGGCGCAGCCGCGCCCGGAGCACACCGCGCTGCTGCCCTCGGCCGGCTCGACCCGTCCGCCCCCGGTCGCGCCGAACAGGCCGAGCGCGCGGCCACGCGAGCCCATCCCTTTCGACCGCGCGATCGCCGTACCGGTGAGCGAGCCCGAGCCGCCGCGCGTGCTCCTGATGCCGCTCGTCGTGGGCTTCCTGATCTTCGCGATCGGGCTCGGCTTCTACATCTGGGCGCGCTGACCGCGAACGCCAGCGCGGCGCCGCGCGCCCGGGAGAAATAGGCGCAGACGCGAGCGAGCGAAACGGGCTCAGAGCTCGTGCTTGCGGATCAGCCGGTAGATGTACGTGCGATCGACCTCGGCCTCGCGCGCAGCCGCGGCCACGTTGCGGTCGTGCCGGAGCAGCAGGCGCCGGACGTATTCCTTCTCGCCCGAGTCGATCCACGTCTCGCGGAAGTCCTTGTAGGCCTGCTCGAACATGCGCGCGTCCCTGAGGCTCGTCGTGGTCGGCGGCGGGTTCGACGACGTCGCGCTCGGCGCGCTCGACGCGGCCGAGACTTCGGGCGCCGCAATGATGTCGCGCTGCGAGCTCATCGCCAGCGCCTCGGTCGCGCCGAGGGCGCGCGCGCGGTCCACGAAGTTCCGCAGCTCGCGGACGTTGCCTCGCCACGGCCGCGTCAGCAGCTCGCGCATCAGCTCCGCCGGCACGTGCGAAGGTCCGCCCGAGCTCCGGAGGAAATGCGTGACGAGCGGCTCGATGTCCTCCTTGCGCAGCCGCAGCGCGGGCACGTGCACCGGCAGGACCGCGAGCCGGAAGTAGAGGTCCTCGCGGAACTCGTTCGCGTTGACCATCGTGAGGAGATCGCGGTGCGTGGCCGAGAGGAAGCGGACATCGACGTTGCGATGCGTGTGCTCGCCCAGGCGCCGCACCGTGTGCGACTCGAGCACGCGCAGGAGCTTCGGCTGCATGGAGATCGGGAGCTCGCCGATCTCGTCGAGGAACACCGTGCCGCCCTCGGCCGACTCGATCGCGCCTGCGCGCGCATTCACCGCGCCGGTGAAGGCGCCGCGCGTGTGCCCGAAGAGCTCGGCATCGAGCAGGTTCTCGGGAAGCGCGGCGCAGTCAACCACCACGAATGGCTTCGACGCGCGCGGCGACGCGTCGTGAATGGCGCGCGCCACCAGCTCCTTGCCCGTCCCGGTCTCGCCGGTCACGAGCACGGCGGCGTCCATCGGCGCGAGGCGCGCGAGCGTCGCGAAGAGCTCGCGCATCGCGACGCTCGTGCCCACGAGCTTGCCGAACCCCGCGGTCGGCCAGATCTCGATGTTGCGCCGCTGCGTGGGGTTGTAGTCGACGACGAGCTCGGTCGAGCCGAGCCGGATCTTGCCGCGGTCGGGAACGCGCGCGCCGAGCACCTGGAGGCCGTCCACGAACGTCCCGTTGCGGCTCCCGAGATCGCGCACCCAGAGGCCGTCCTGCTTGGCCTCGAGCTCTGCGTGCAGCCTCGAGATCGTCGGGTCACCGACGACGATGCCGGAGCCGGGCGCCGAGCCGAGCAGCACCTTGCCGTCGATCACGGCGTCGTGCTTGCCGGCTGCGTCGACCCACGTCACGCGCGGCTGGCTGCGCGATTGCTCCGTGAGGGCGAGCGGGTTAAGCCGCGTCTCCTCCACGGGGGGATCGGTGTACGTCATCGGCCCGGAAGCCTATCGCAAGCGCTCACGAGCGGAAATCACCCTAACCGTCAGGCTCGAAATCGACCCGGACGTTGATTTCCGTCGGCTCCTCGAGGTCGGGCTCGGCGACGGTGGGAAGGGTCTGCGCGGGGCGGCGGAAGTTTCGCATCTGCGCGGCGCGGGCCACGCCCGCGGTCCGGAATTTCGCCCACTCCGAGAGGAGCGCATCGCGAAAATCCG
>JAYTHX010000070.1:0-6539 GCA_043732195.1 Polyangiaceae bacterium | reverse complement strand
TTCACGGCGCAGAAGATCGGCGCCTCGCCGCCGAGCATCTTGCGGTGCAGGAGGTTGTCGTCCTCGCCGAAGGCGGGCGCGATGTGGACGATGCCCGTGCCGGCATCGAGCGTGACGAAGTCGGCGCCGACCACCTTCCACGCGGTGGCGGGCGCGTCCTTGGCGAACAGATCGAACGGCGGCGCGTAGCTCTTGCCGATCAGCTCGCTCGCCTTCAGCGTGCGCTCGACGGTGAGCGTGGTGCCGAGCTTCTTCGCGACGCCCTCGACCATGTCCTTCGCGACGACGAGCTTGCCGGCGAGCGCCTGCTTTGCCCAACCGGCCTTCACCTTGTCGGGATCGCCCTTGACCACGGCGTAGTCGAACTTCGGGTTCACCGCGGCGTACATGTTGGACGGGAGCGTCCACGGCGTGGTCGTCCACACCGCGAGCGACGTGTTCTCCTCACCCGCGAGCGGGAACGCGACGAAGACCGACGGATCGTCGACGTCCTTGTAGCCGAGGCCGACCTCCGCCGAGGAGAGCGCGGTGCCGCCCTGCGCCCACCACCACACGACCTTGTGGCCCTGGTAGAGGAGGCCCTTCTTGAACAGCTCGGAGAGCGCCCACCAGACGCTCTCCACGTAGCTCTTGTGGTACGTGACGTACGCGTTGGGCTGGTCGACCCAGAATGCGACGCGGTCCGTGAGCTCCTCCCACTCCTTCGTGTAGCGGAAGACGGAGTCGATGCACTTCCGCACGAACGGCTCGACGCCGTACGCCTCGATGGCCGCCTTGCCGTGGATGCGGAGCTCCTTCTCGACCTCGACCTCGACGGGCAGACCGTGCGTGTCCCAGCCGGCCTTCCGCGCGACGTGGAAGCCGCGCATCGTCTTGTAGCGAGGGAAGACGTCCTTCATGACCCGCGTGAGCACGTGCCCGTTGTGCGGGAGCCCGTTGGCGGTCGGCGGCCCCTCGAAGAAGACGAACGGCGTTCCGCCCGCCGTGCGCTCGAGCGACTTCTCGAAGATGCGCTGCTCCTTCCAGAACGAGAGGATCGCCTTCTCGTCGCGCGGGAAATCGAGCGCGGCCAGTACCTTGTCGAAGCGGGGAGCAGTCATCGGTGGTGCCTGCTTTTACCAGGGGTTCGCAGTCTCTGGTACAGGATGAGCATGGCCCGGGGCTCTCGCCACGTCCGGCGCGCGATCGGCATCGCGGCGCTCGCGCTCGCAATCGTGGCCTGCGGCGCGCGTCCGGCCCGCGCGCAGGCGCTCCTCGAGCGCTTCGATCCCGCGGAGCGCGGCAGTCGGTTCTTCGTCGCCGACTCGCTCGAGCTCGATGATCGCAAGCCGCTCGCCCTCGGCCTCGTCACGTCGTACGGGAGCCGCCTCCGCACGTTCAAGCAGAGCGGCGCTGATCCCGAGGCCTCGGACCTCGTCTCGCAGTCGATCTGGCTCCATCCGGGCGCCTCGTACGTCCTCGCGCCGGGGGCGCGCGTCGGGATCGACATGCCCCTCGCGCTCCAGACCGGGAACGACGTCGCGCTCGACCGCGTGGGGTTCGGCCAGCCGGGCTCGCCGCGCCTCGGCGATCTCCGCGCGAGCTTCGATCTCCGGCTCGCCGGCGCGGTGCGCACCGACGTCGACGGCGCGACGCTCGGCACCGGGGTGTCCGTCTACCTGCCCACGGGCTCGGGCAACGACTACGCGAGCGACGACTTCGCGCGCTTCGACGTCCGACTCGCGAGCGCGTTGCGCGTGGGCCACGTCGTGCTCGCGGCGCGCCTCGGATACATGTACCGGCGCGACAACGTCCTGCCGGTCGGCGGCGTGAGCATCGGCAGCGAGACGAACGCGGTGGTCGCGGCCGGCTACCGCGCCGGCCCCATCACCGTCGGTCCCGAGATCTACGGGTCGACCACGCTCGACGAGGCATTCCAGCGACGGAGCACGCCCATCGAGGCGCTGCTCGGCGCGCATGTATCCATCGGTGACATTCGCGTCGGCGCGGGCCTCGGCACGCTCCTCGTGAGCGGGCTCGGCGCGCCCAAGCTGCGCGGCGTGCTTTCCGTGGATTGGCTGCCTTCCGGCGCCGCCAGCGATCGCGATCGCGACGGCGTCGTCGACGCCGACGATCAGTGCCCGGACATCGCCGGGCTCGCGACCGGCGACCGCAACGCGCTCGGCTGCCCCGCGCCGCCGCGCGACACGGATCACGACGGCGTCTTCGACAGCGACGACGCGTGTCCCGATCTCCCCGGCATCCGCACGCACGACGCGATGACGCACGGCTGCCCCGACGCCGATCGCGACGGCATCCCCGACCCGCTCGACGCGTGCCCGAAGATCGCGGGCGATCGCTCGGTGCTTCCCCGCTACAACGGCTGCCCGGCGGACGCTGACGGCGACGGCGTGCTCGATCTCCAGGACGCATGCCCCGACGATCCCGGCGTGCCCACGGACGACCAGTCGACGAACGGGTGCCCCAAGCCTCCGCCGCCGCCCGACGCCGACGGCGACGGCGTGACCGACGCCGACGACGCGTGCCCCGACGACAAGGGCCTCGCCTCGACCGACGCGGCGCAGAACGGCTGCCCGCGCGTGCGCGTGGCCGGCGATCTGTTCGTGCTCGCGCGCCCGCTCCAGCTGGCGAGCGCTCCGGGAAAGCGCCCGGTCACGTTCACGCCCGAGAGCGAGGCGCTGCTCGGCGAGATCTCCGCGTTCCTGGTCACGACGCATCCGGAGGTCGCGAAGGTGCGGATCGCGGCACGAGCGCTCGGCGAGGCGCAAGCGATCGTGGAGCGGCTGGTCGCGCTGGGGGTGTCGCGGCGGAGGATGGAGGCGGTGAAGAGGGACGTGGGTGGGATCGAGCTGCGCGTGGTGAAGTGAGGCGAGACAACGGGGAACAAGCGACAGGCAAGGACTTCCCCGTCGCCTGTTGCCTCTTCCCGGTTATCTCGCTGAGCAATCGGCGCCCCTCACCTGAGGATCACGGGATCCACTTTCGCTCCTCGAAAACCCCATATATCTCGGCAAATGTGGGGTGCGACATGTGGTATGGCACGTGCTCCTCACGAGGAGTCCTCCACCCGCATGGCGTTCGACCTCCCTCGCAGCCCGCGCTCCCTCCGCTTCACGGGAAGCGGGCTCGGGCAGGCGCGACCGAAGACGCCGCCCCCGCCCGCGGCCCGGCTCACAACGCCGACGCGCCTCACCACGATGCGCGGTCCGCTGCCGTCGATCGATGACGAGGATCTCGACACCCTCTGTCTGGATCGCGACGCCCTCGACATCGCCGTCCTCCCGGACGCGCGGCTCGCGAAGAACCTGCCGCCCACCGCGAAGGACGGACCGCACCTGCCGGTCCCGGGCTTCCGGTCGAAGGCCGAGGTCGCGAAGCATCGCCAGGAGCCGACTGTCGTGGTGCGCTCGCCGCGCGGCGGCAGCCTCCCGCTCGGCGTCTGGCTCTTCGCCGCGATGATCGCGGGCATCTTGAGCTTCCACTTCGCGCCGCAGGCCCGCGAAGGTCTCGAGCACGCGGTGCGCGCGCTCGACGCGCGCTAGCAACCCGCGCAGCTACGCGACGGCGGACTGGAGCTCGCGGCTTCCGAGCTTCTTCTCGACCAGCGCCATCGAAGCGTTGAGCGACGTGACGGAGGTGAGCTCCGCGTCGTCGATCTTCACCTGGTACTTGCGCTCGATGGCCGCGACGATCTCGACGCCCATCATCGAGTCGATGCCGAGATCCTTGAACGACACGTCGTCCGGGATGTCATCCATCTCCGAGATCTCAGAGATGAGTGCCCGGAGCTCCTCTTTCATCGGATTCGACATGATGTTCCTCATGCGCTTTGACGCGATTCCACCGCGTTGAGCAAGTCTTTGACGGTCAGGACCCCTGCGAGTGACTCGTCGGGGATGTGAATCTTCAGCTCGCGCTCGAGCGAGCCGATGATCTCCAGCATGCCGAGCGAATCGATCCCCAGCTCACTGATGCTCGTGGTCTCGAGCACGTTGGCGAATTCTTTCTCCGCCACCTCGGTAGCGGTCCGCGCGAATACCTGGAGTAACTCTGTGCGTTGCATCGTCGTCATTGCGAGCCGATTCGGTTGAGGGCGCGTGCGAAGCGCATTACGCGCCGGCGCCAGCATCCTCGGCTTGTCCCGCTGTACCCTGCACGCTTCGTGCGCGGGCGAGTGTGCCGTCCAGATACATCTGTCGGGTCTTGCGCCGCTGCGGCTTCCCGCTCGACGTGCGCGGCAGCGTCCCCTGCGGAACCACCAGCACTTCGTGCGGCGTCAGCGCGAAATCCGCGACGATCCGCTGGGCGATCGCAGCCTTCAGCGCCTCGGCTTCGGCCGACATCCCCTCGGCGGCGATGATGAGCTGCTCGTCGCCGTCGACGTCTGACGAGAACGCGACGACGTTGCCCCGGCGCACACCGGGCAGCTCGCTCACGACCCACTCGAGGTCACTGGGGTAGAAATTGCGTCCCCGGACGATGATCATGTCCTTCAAGCGTCCGCAGATGAACACCTCGCTCGCGACGAGGTATCCGAGGTCGCCGGTATACAGCCAAATGTGACCGCCCGGTCCCGCCTTGAAGGCCTCGGCGGTGAGCTCGGGCTCGAGGTAGTAGCCCTGCGAGACGCTCGGGCCGCGCGTGATGATCTGGCCGACCTGGCGATCGGCGAGACGGTTGCCCTGCTCGTCGACGATCGCGATCTCGTGTTCGGGGAACGCGTGGCCGCAGTTCACGAGATCCTGCGTGGGCGCCTCGCCCTCCGCGGGCCGCGCGGCGCCCTGCTCGAGGCCCGCCTTCTCCACCGTGTCGCTCCGCACGCCGCTGTCGGCGGGCACGAACGTGATGGCGAGCGTGGCCTCCGCCATCCCGTACGACGGGAGGAAGCTCCGCGGATCGAACTTCGCGGGGGCGAGCTTCTCGGCGAACTCGCGGAGCGTCTTCGCCTGGATCGGCTCGGCGCCGCAGCCGGTGCGGCGCAGGCACGAGAGATCGAGGGACGCGACGTCCTTCTCCTTCACGCGCTTCGAGACGAGCGCGTAGGCAAAGTTCGGGGCGTACGTGATGGTGCCGCGGTGCTGGTGGATCTTGTCGAGCCAGATGCGCGGGTTCCGCACGAAGCTGGCGGTCGGCATGAACACGACGGGGATGTTCGTGAAGAGCGGCCCGATCACGAAGCCGATGAGGCCCATGTCGTGGAAGAGCGGCAGCCAGCTCACGCCCTTGTCGAAGGAGGAGTCCTTCTTCAGGCCGTGGATCATGAAGCTCTCGCTGTTCCAGGCGAGGTTCCGGTGTGTGACCACGACGCCCTTGGGGCGCGACGTCGAGCCGGACGTGAACTGGAGGAACGCGAGGTCCTCGGGGTCGACCGTGACGTCGACGGTGCCGTGATCGCCGGCCAGCTCGTCGACCGTGACGAGCCCCAGGAGCGACGCGGCGCGCGGCAGGACCGGCTCGAGGTAGGGCTTGGTCGTCGCCGTCGTCAGGATCATCGACGCGCCCGAGGCGTTCGCGATGTGCGTGACGGTGTCGTGGTAGCTCCCGACGTTCTTGAAGGAGAGCTGCGGATAGATCGGCACCGGGACGATGCCGCCCATGACCGCGCCGAGGAACGAGAGGACGAACTCGTCGGGCTCGGGGACGACGATGGCGAGGCGGTCGCCCTTCTTCAGCCCGCGGGCGTGCAGGTCCGCGGCGCGGTGCTCGGCCCGCTCGCACAGCTCGGACCACGGCACGAAGCGCTCGGTCCCGTCGGGCCGCACGAAGACGAAGCCGCGGTCCGCAGCGTCACCCAGGCGGGCGAGCTGCCGCACGGCCTCGGCGAGCGTGGGAGCGACGTACTTCGGGTCCATCATCGGCGGCGGGTCATTACTTCGTCAGGACCACTTGCGCAAGGCGCGTACTGCACGGAAGTCACCGTGTGTGCGGGTGCGTAAACGGTGTCGCGTTGCGAACGATTTTACGCACAGCGCAAGTGGTTCAACCATGCGATGAATCAAACGAATTCGGCGGCCAGCGCAGTGCGTCGCGGCGTTGCTCCGGCCGTGCGTCGCGCGCTATAAGCGGCCGGTGCGGGTGTTCATCACAGGAGTCGGAGTCGTCAGCTCGATCGGGCTGGGGAAGGCCGCCTTCTTCGATGCGCTCGCCGCGGGCACGAGCGGCATCTCGCCGGTCGAGGCGTTCGACGTGACGAATCTGGGGCGCGAGTTCGCAGGCGAGGTGAAGGGCTTCCGCCCGAGGGATCACCTCACCGCGCTCGAGGCGCGGCGCATGGGGCGCTGCTCGCAGATGGCGCTCGCTGCCGCGCGCATGGCCATCGCCGACGCGGGCCTCGACCCGCAGCTGCTGCGAGGTCCGCGCGCGGCGGTCGTCCTCGGGACCACGATGGGCGAGGCCGACGTGCTCGGCGAGCTCGACCACGCGTGGATCCACAAGGGCGCGGCCGGCGTGCGGCGCGCGATCATCCCCAAGTACGGCTCTACCCTCCTGCCCATCCACGTCGCCCGCGCCATCGGCTCGGAGGGCGCGGTGCTCACGCT
>JAYTHX010000069.1:0-18607 GCA_043732195.1 Polyangiaceae bacterium | reverse complement strand
CTCGCGCGGCGGCGCGCCGGGCGTGGTGAGCGTGACCTTCTGGGCGAGCCACGCGCGCGCGACGGCGCGGGCGGCCGCCTGGGCAAGTGCCGGCTCTCCGTCGACCGGCAGCGGCCGGCCCTCGAGCAGCACCGCCGGCGCCGCGCCTTCCGCTCCGGCGCTGCTCCTCGTCGTCCCGGGCGAAGGCACGAGCAGGTACCCCGCGACCGCCCCGAGGACCATGCATGCGATGACGCGCCAGAGCGCCGGACCGCGCAGCGCCATCGCGCGCCGCGCGAGCAATCTCAGCTGTCCGACGGTCCGGGCGTGCACGCTCGCGCCGCGGTTTTCGCCCTAATTTGCAGGTCGGTCAAGGCAAGCCCCGCCGCCGTTTGCACGCCGCGCGCTCGCCGTGGTACCCGCTGCCCCTCCATGGGTCTCTCGATCGGCATCGTCGGCCTCCCGAACGTAGGCAAGTCCACGCTCTTCAACGCGCTCTCTTCGGCCAAGGCCGAGGCGGCGAACTACCCGTTCTGCACCATCGAGCCGAACGTCGGCGTCGTGATCGTGCCCGACGATCGCCTCGCGAAGATCGACTCGGTGATCCACGCCGAGCGGATCCTCCCGACGACCTTCAACTTCGTCGACATCGCCGGTCTCGTCCGCGGCGCCTCGAAGGGCGAGGGCCTCGGCAACCAGTTCCTCTCGCACATCCGCGAGGCCGATGCGATCGTGCAGGTCGGTCGCTGCTTCGAGGATCCGAACGTCATCCACGTCGAGAACAAGGTCGACCCCGTGGCCGACGTCGCGATCGTGACGACCGAGCTCTGTCTGAAGGACCTGGAGACCGTCCAGAAGCGCCTCGACAAGGCGCGGAAGATGGCGAAGTCGAACGACGTCAAGGAGAAGCTCGCGGCCGACGTCTGCGAGATGCTCGTGAAGCACCTCGACGACGGCAAGCCCGCGCGGACCGCGCCGATCCCCGACAACGTCGACGCGCAGCTCATCGTGCGTGAGCTGCACCTCCTCACGATCAAGCCGGCCTTCTACATCGCGAACATCGACGAGCCGACCATCGCGAACCTCGAAGGCAACAAGCACTACCAGGCGCTCAAGGCGCTCGCCGAGTCGGAGAAGACCTTCGTCGTGCCGGTATGCGCGGCGCTCGAGTCGCAGATCGCCGAGCTCGATCCCAAGGACCGTCCGGACTTCCTCGAGAGCGCGGGGCTGAAGGAGCCGGGGCTCAACTCGGTGATCCGTGCAGGCTACAAGCTCCTCGGCCTGCTCACGTTCTTCACCGCCGGCAAGCAGGAGGTCCGCGCCTGGACCACGACGATCGGCGCGAAGGCCCCGCAGGCGGCGGGCGTCATCCATACCGACTTCGAGAAGGGCTTCATCAAGGCCGAGGTCGTCTGGTGGGAGGACCTCGTGACCCTTGGCAGCGAGTCGAAGTGCCGCGACGCGGGCAAGCTCGCGATCGAGGGCAAGGAATACGTGATGCGCGACGGCGACGTCGTGCACTTCCGCTTCAACGTGTAGCCAGCGAGGCGAGAGTCACACGGAGCATCGGAGGCACGGAGAGCTCTGAAGGGGCCCGCGCAACGTCGGCGCGGGACTTCGAGAGTGCTCCGGGGCTCCGAGCCCCCTTGTGATCTCGGTGGGGTGCGGGGTCAGCTCTTCTGCAGGGGACGGCCTTGCGCGTCCGTGTACTTGCCGGTGACGATCAGGAAGAGATCGATCGCCCACCAGATGCCGCAGCCGCCGCCCGTGAGGAACTGGATGGCGCCGAAGAGGTAGTGTCCGCTGTAGAAGCGGTGCGCGCCGAAGTAGCCGCCGAACACGCAGAGGAGCAGCGTGATCATGAACTGCTTCGGCGGGCCGCCCGCGCCGACTTGCATCATTCCCCCCATGCCCTGCTGCATCATCGGGCCCGCGCCCGGATACGGGGCCTGCGCGCCGGGCACGCCGTAGGGCTGCTGCTGGAAGCCCGGCGGTGCGCCGGCCATCTGCGCGCCGTAGTCCTGGGGAGGCGGGCCTCCAGGACCCAGAGGGGCTCCGTAAGGAGCGCCCATGCCGCCGCCGCCGCCGTAAGGATCAGCCGGCGGAGCGCCGCCGTAGCCGCCGCCGAGCGGAGGCGAGCCGTACGGATTGCCGGCCGGGGGCGGAGCGGCGCCTTGACCGAAGTTCGGATCGCCGCCCTGAGGCGCGCCGTACACGCCGCCCGGAGGGCCGGCGCCCTGGGCCGCGTACGGATCGCCCGGAGGCGCGCCGTAGCCGCCGCCCGGGGGAAAATTGAAGCCGTTGCCGCCGCCCATCGCCGCGGGCGGACCGCCGCCGAAATCCGGAGGCGGGCTGAACGGCGCGCCGCCGAAGCCCCCGCCGGGAGGCGCGGGAGGAGGTGCGCCGAGGCCGCCGCCGCCACTCATCGACGCCGCGGGGGCGTCGAAGATCGGTGGACCGTCGAGGGCCATCGTGCCGGCGAGCGGGTTCGCGTCGGCCGCGGAGCCGAACGACTGGTGATAGGGCTGGGGCGCGGGCTCGGGGAGGCTCGCGGGCGCGTTCGCGCCGGGCGCGGACGCAAAGTTCGGCGGCGCAACGCCGACCATCGTGCCCTTCAGCCGGCTACGCGGCTGCGCGGGGGCGGCTCCGGCGGCAGGCGCGCCGGCGCCGATCGGCGGAGCTTCCGCGGTGAAGCCGGGCGCCGAGGCGACCCCCGGTCCAGACGCGGGCGCGCCCGCGACCGGCGGGGGGATCTGAGGAGCGGAGCCAGCCCTCGGGGGCATTCCCGGGATGCCTCCCGGCTGATTCATCATCAGCATCGTGCCCTTGAACTTGGGCGCGGCCGCGGTCTTGAGCGCGAAGTCGCACTTGGCGCAGGTCTGCGCCGTCTCCGTATTTTGAGTCCCACAGTTCGGACAGAACACGACAACCTCCGCTGGATTCACACGACGAGATGAGGCGAGAGCATAGCCAAGAATGGGATCGAGAAGCGATCGAGAAGCGAACGGGCAGCCGAACCAGGTGGGCCGCGCGGATCCCGTCCGTCCTTGACACACGGCGTCGGTTCGCAATAGCGTGCGCGCGCGAAAACCCCGATTTTTCTCGGTGAATTCTCGCGCCACGACCCCCGCCAAATGACCTTCGCCCTCACGCCCGAACGCGACAAAGAGCTCGACGAGATCCTCACGCGCTACCCGACCCGCATGGCCGCGTGCATCCCCGCGCTCCATCTGTGTCAGGACCAGGCCGGCTGGATCAGCGAGGAGGCGATCCTGTGGGTCGCCACCCGCCTCGATCTGCCCCCGTCGCACGTGAAGGGCGTCGTCACGTTCTACACGCTCTTCAACCAGCATCCCGTCGGCAAGCATCAGCTCTGGGTGTGCCGCACGCTGCCCTGCGCGCTCCGCGGCGCTGGAGACGTCCTCGCACATTGCGAGAAGCGCCTCGGCATCAAGCCCGGCGAGACCACGGCGGACGGCCAGGTGACCCTGCGCACCGCGGAGTGCCTCGCGAGCTGCGGCACGGCGCCGATGATCCAGGTCGACAAGGCCTACCACGAGAACCTGACGCTTCCGCAGCTGGACGCGATCCTCGACCGACTCCAAAAGAGCTGACGGAGTCACCACCATGCTCAAGCAAACGAATTACCTCACGAAGGTCTACGGACTGCCGAACGGCTGGACCCTACCCGTCTACGAGCGCGAGGTCCGCGGCTACGAGATGGCGAAAAAGGTCCTCACGACCATGGCCCCGGCCGACGTCGTGACGGAGGCGAAGAAGGCAAACCTCCGCGGCCGCGGCGGAGCCGGCTTCCCGATGGGCGTGAAGTGGAGCTTCATGAAGCCCCACGCCACAAAGCCGGCCTACCTGGTGATCAACGCCGACGAGGGCGAGCCGGGCACGCACAAGGACCGCACCATCATGGAGGAGAACCCTCACTCCGTGATCGAGGGCTGCATCATCGGCTGCTACGCCATCGGCGCGCACGTCGCTTACATCTACGTGCGGGACGAGCTGCACCTGTCAAAGGAGCGCCTCTGGCTCGCGATCAAGGAAGCGAAGGCGAAGGGCTACCTCGGGAAAAACCCGTTCGGTAAGGCCTACCCGGTCGACGTCGTCGTACACACCGGCGCCGGCGCGTACATCTGCGGCGAGGAGACCAGCCTTCTCAACTCGCTCGAGGGCCGCCGCGGCGAGCCACGCCTCAAGCCGCCCTTTCCGGCGCAGGCCGGCGCGTTCGGCTGCCCGACCACGGTGAACAACCTCGAGACCATCGCTGCGGTTCCCACCGCGTTCATGCTCGGCTGCGAGCAGTTCTCGCGGCTCTCCGCCATCCATCACCTGAACGACGGCGGCGTGCGCCTCTTCGGCGTGAACGGGCACGTGAAGAAGCCCGGTGTCTTCGAGTGCGCCGTCGGCCTCACCCTGCGCGAGCTGATCTACGACCTCGGCGGCGGCATCCGCGACGACAAAGCGCTGCTCTGCGTCATTCCCGGCGGCTCCTCCACCCCGGTGCTCCGCGCCGAGGACACGGTCAACGCGCCCGACGAGAAGTCGCCGCTCCACGCTTGGCATGGCCAGAGCGTCCTCGACGTGCCGCTCGGCGTAGACACGTTCCGCGCGCTCGGCACGATGCTCGGCACCTGCTGCGCGACGGTCATGGCCGAGGGCACCGACCCGGTCGCGGCCTTCCACAACCTGATGCAGTTCTACCGCCACGAGTCGTGCGGGCAGTGCACGCCGTGCCGCGAGGGCTCCGGTTGGCTGCTCCGCATCGCGGACAAGCTGCTCGACGGCACGTGCACGATGGAGGAGCTCGATAGCCTCCACGACATCGCGAACAACATCATGGGCAACACCATCTGCGCGTTCGGCGAGGGCACGGCCATGCCGGCGCTCGGCTTCCTCAAGAAGTTCCGCAAGGAGTTCGAAGCGCACGTGCGCGGCGATCACCGCGGCACGGACGCACGCCTCACCCTCGGTTCGCTTTCCTGAAGAGGGTCTGACTGATCATGAACCACACCGAGCTTATCCTGGGCCAGGCGTACTTCTGGGTGTGTGCGGCGCTGGCCGTCACCGGCGCCGTCTTCACCGTCATCGCGAAGAACCCCATCCGCGGAGCGATGGGGCTGCTGATGACGATCCTGGCGATCGCCGGCATCTACCTGGCGCTGCACGCGCAGTTCCTCGCCGCCATCCAGCTCATCGTGTACGCCGGCGCCATCGTCGTCCTCTTCATCTTCGTCATCATGCTGCTCGGGCCCGACGCGACGTCGCCGCGCGACGAACGCGGGAAGATCACGAGGACCATCAGCGGCGGGGTCTTCGGCATCGCCGGTCTCGCCGCAATGTCGCTCCTGGTCCGCACGTCGCCGGCCATCCCCAAGGACCGCCTCCTCGCGGGTGTGCCCGGTGACTTCGGCAGCGTCGATGCCTTCGGGCGCATCCTCTTCACCACTGCGCTCGTGCCGTTCGAGCTCTCGAGCGCCCTGCTGATGGTGGCCATCATCGGCGCGGTCGCGGTCGCCCGCGGCCATCACAAGAGCGACCGTCCGGACGGCGTCTCCACCATGGACGCGGCGCAGATTCCTGCCCGCGCGGTGAGCGGCGCCGCCACGGCGCAGGCCACCGGGGCCCCCGAGTTCGCCCAGGTGAGCAAGATCGAGTCGGAGGTCCACCCGTGATTCCCATCGAATATTACATCGCCCTCAGCGCGACCCTCTTCACCATCGGAGGCATCGGCTTCCTGGTGCGCCGCAACGTGGTCGTCACGTTGATGAGCATCGAGATCATGCTGAACGCGGTGAACGTGGCCTTCGTCGCGTTCAACCGCACGCGCAGCGACGCGCACACCGGCCAGATCTTCGGCTTCTTCCTGATCGCCGCGGAGGCCGCCGAGGTCGCTGTCGGTCTCGCGATCGTGTTGTCGCTCTTCCGTGTAAGGCGCACCGTCCGCTCGGACGATGCCGATCTCTTGAAGAACTAGAGCGAATCAATTCCGATGAAGGACTTCCTCAATCTTTTCCCCGCGCAGGACTTCTCGCTCATCGCGGTCGTCATGGCGCTCCCGCTCCTCGGAGCGTTCGTCAACGGTGTGTTCGGCCCTCGCCTCGGCAAGGACGCCGTCCGCTTGATGACCCTCGTGGTCACCGGCGCGAGCTTCGCGGCGGCCATCGCCACCTTCATCGCGCTCGATGGCGTGATCGGCGCGACGAAGACCACGCAGATGATCCAGGAGCACGGCGGCGCCGCGCACGAGGTCGTCAAGCACGGGCACGCGAAGCTCTTCTGGACCGCCTGGGAGTGGATGCGGGCGTCGCACCTCGTCGTCGTCGACAAGGCGCTCCCCCCGGTCGACGTGCCGGTCCCCATCGACGTGAAGTTCAGCGTCGATGCGCTGAGCGGCGTGATGATGCTCGTCGTCACCGGCGTCGGCTTCCTCATCCACGTCTACGCGTCCTCGTACATGCAGAAGGACAAGGCCTACTGGCGCTTCTTCGCGTACCTGAACCTGTTCGTCTTCTCGATGCTCGTCCTGATCCTGGCGGACAACCTGCCGGTGCTCTTCGTCGGCTGGGAGGGCGTCGGCCTCTGCTCCTACCTGCTGATCGGCTTCTGGTACGACAAGACCCCGAACGCGCAGGCGGGCAAGAAGGCGTTCATCGCGAACCGCATCGGCGACTTCGGTCTTCTCTGCGCGATGTTCTTGCTCGTCTACTACACGGGCGCGCTCGACTGGTCGGGCATCGAGGCCGGAGCGCAGAGCCTCGTCGGCAACAGCGACGCGGCGCAGGTCCACCTCTGGCCGATCGGCGGCGGCGCCTTCCAGGACACCAATCTGGGCGGCATCCGCATCCCGCTGTCGTGGCTCCAGCCGCGCAACGCCATCACCATCACCGGCGCCACCGCGGTCAGTGCCGCGCTCTTCCTCGGGTGCACCGGCAAGAGCGCGCAGCTCCCGCTCTACGTCTGGCTGCCCGACGCGATGGCCGGTCCGACGCCGGTATCCGCGCTCATCCACGCGGCGACGATGGTGACGGCGGGCATCTATCTCATCTGCCGCCTCTCCTTCGTGTTCGTGCTCTCGCCGTCGGTGATGATGATCATCGCCTTCACCGGCGCGCTCACCGCGCTGCTCGCGGCGGCCATCGCGCTCACGCAGAACGACATCAAGAAGGTCCTCGCCTACAGCACAGTGAGCCAGCTCGGCTTCATGTTCCTGGGCGTCGGCGTCGGCGCGTTCACCGCCGGCTTCTTCCACGTGTTCACGCACGCCTTCTTCAAGGCCTGCCTCTTCCTCGGGGCCGGCAGCGTGATCCACGCCATGCACCAGCGCGTGCACGACGACGAGCGCGCGCAGGACATGCGCAACATGGGCGGGCTGCGGAAGTTCATGCCGCTAACGTTCGGCACGTTCGTCGCGTCGACCCTCGCGATCATCGGTTTCCCGCTGACGTCGGGCTTCTTCTCGAAGGACGAGATCCTCGCGCAGACGCTCGTGAACACGCCCACGAACCCCTACGCGGAGCAACTCGCGAAGCGCGGCGCCGACGTCTGGTCGCCGCCGATGTGGATGAACTGGTGCCTCTGGACCATGGGCATCCTCGCCGCGACGTTGACGGCGTTCTACATGTGCCGCGTCGTCTTCATGACGTTCTTCGGTGATTTCCGCGGGTGGACCATCGGTCGCCCGTCGCAGATCTTCAGGAAGGACCACGACCACGACGACCACCATCACGAGGAAGACCTCTCGCTGCCCGGCCCGCCGCCGCACGAGTCGCCCCGCGCGATCACGATCCCCCTCCTCATCCTGGCGACCGCCGCGATCGTGGGCGGGCTCTTCAACCCGTCGGCGCTCAAGCTGCTGAGCGCGCACTTCGACTTCCTCCCCATGGATCACTGGCTCGAGCCGGTGTTCGAGGCGGCGAGCAAGGGCGTCCATCCCGCCGCGCACGACGTCGCGCACGGGCGCGAGATCATCTCCACGGTGGGCGCGTTCTTCTCGTTCCTGTCGGGCAGCTACGTCGCGTACTGGATGTACCTCGTCAAGAAGGGCAAGCTCGAGGCGACGTACATGTCGACCGCGATCAAGTTCGCGGCCGGCTTCAGCGGCGCAGCGCTGATCGTGATCGGCGCCGTCAGCCTGGGCGTGAACGCGAAGGAGGCCTTCACGCTGAAGATGATCGTCGCCTGGGCGATGCTCGTCGGCGGCGTCGCGCTCTCGTACCACACGGTCAAGAACCGCCAGGTCGGCCTCGACTACGTCTACGAGAAGAGCGTCTACCTCGGGGTCGACGCGCTCGCCGATACCGCCGCGTCCGTCGATCAGGGCGTAGTCGACTTCATCATCGCGCGCCTCACGGCGCTCATCGTCGCCGCGCTCGGCACGCTGCTCCGCGTCGTGCAGAACGGCGTCGTGCACGTCTACGCTGGCATGATGGTCCTCGGCATGGTGGTGCTCGGCTGGTTCTTCGTGCAGCCGCACGCAAACACCACCGTCCTCGAGAGCCCGAACGGCGACTTCGTCGTCACCGCCGCGCCCGGCATCGGCTACGGGTACCGCTGGTACCCGGACGCGAAAGGTGAGCCGCAGGTGAAGACCTTCACCGGCACCGACTCGATCAAGGTCCACCTCGAAGAGGGCACGACGAAGACCGTCAAGGTCGAGGTCCGCAACGCGTTCAGCAGCGCGCTCGACGTGGCGCTCCTCCGCAACCTCTTTTCGCCCATCGCGACGAAAGAGGTCACGGTCACGAGACCGAAATCCGCCATGCGCGACGCGATCGGAGAGCGGTGAACGACATGGCTGCCAAGACCACTCCCCCCAACGCCGCGGGCTCCTCTTCTCCCACGCCCGGCCGCCCGGCCTGGATCGCGCCGACGTTCACCGTCCTCGCGCTCGTCATCGTCGTCGTCGGCCTCACGCAGCTGCTCGGCCACGACGACAAGGCTTCGGCCACCTCCTTCAGCGCGCTGAACGCGGCGCTCGGCTCGATCTTCCCGCTCGTCGCCGCGGCGGCGATCGCGGCGCTCGTTCCCGCGAAGCACGGCTGGCGCGTCCGCTTCCCGCTCGCCGTCATGAGCGCGCTGTTCGCGCTCTTCGTCATGCGCATGTGGCCCGGTGCAGAGGTCGCGACCGCGACCGACACGGCGGCGCCCGCCGAGTCGTCGACCATCCTCTCGTGGCTCATCGGCCTGCCGTTCGCCGGCGCGATCGCAATCCTCTTCCTGCCTCGTCAGTCCCCCGCCCTGCTCAAGGCGGTGACGTTCGTGGTCATGATCGCGACGTTCTTCGTGGCCATGCCCCTCCTCCATGTGGAGATGGGCAAGGAGTTCCACTTCAACCAGGACATCACCTGGATCGAGCGGTTCGGCATCCACTACCACGTCGCGCTCGACGGCATCTCGCTGTGGCTGGTGATCCTCACGGTCTTCATCGTGCCGATCGCCGCCTGGGCCTCGTTCGGATCGATCACCACGCGCATCAAGGACTGGTGCTTCTCGCTGCTCCTCCTCGAGGCGGCGATGATCGGCGCGTTCGTCGCGCTCGACCTTTTCCTCTTCTACATCTTCTGGGAGATGATGCTCATCCCGATGTACGTGATGATCGGCGTCTGGGGCGGCTCGAACCGCATCAAGGCTTCGCTCAAGTTCTTCCTCTACACGATGTTCGGCTCGATGCTGATGCTCGCCGCCATCCTGTACGTCGCGTACACCTACGGGAAGCTCACCAACGGGCCGACGTCCTTCGACTACTTCGAGCTCCAGCGCATCCAGTTCCCGAAGAACATCCAGTTCTGGCTGTTCGCGGGCTTCGCGGCCTCGTTTCTCATCAAGGTCCCGATGTTCCCGATGCACACGTGGCTCCCGGACGCGCACACCGAGGCGCCCACCGCGGGCTCGGTGATCCTGGCCGCGGTGATGCTCAAGATGGGCACGTACGGCTACCTCCGCTTCTGCATCGGGCTCTTCCCCGAGTCATCGGCGGAGGCGGCGGCAACGCTCGGCGGCGTCGCGGTGCTCGGCGGCATCCTCTACGGAGGCTTCTGCGCCTGGCGACAGGACGACGTGAAGCGCCTCGTCGCGTACTCGTCGGTCGCTCACCTCGGGTACGTGATGCTCGGCCTCTTCGCCGGCACGCAGGCCTCGATGGAGGGCGCGGTCCTCCAGATGGTCAACCACGGCATCTCCACCGGCGCGCTCTTCCTCCTCGTCGGCGTCATCTACGACCGCCGCCACACGCGCATGCTCGACGACTTCGGCGGCCTCGCGAAGGTGATGCCCGTCTACGCGACGCTCTTCATCATCGCGACGCTCGCGAGCATCGGCCTCCCCGCCACGAACGGCTTCACCGGTGAGTTCTTGATCATCACCGGCACGTTCGTGACGAACAAGCTCGGTCACGTCAACGGCATCCAGGCCGTGGGCGCCGCGCTCGGCGTCATCATCGCGGCGCTCTACATGCTGAGCGCGGTGCAGAAGATGTTCTTCGGTCCCATCACGCGGGACGAGAACAAGAAGCTCAAGGACATCAACTCGCGCGAGCTCCTCGCGGTCGCGCCGCTGATCCTCGCCATCTTCGTCCTCGGCCTCGCGCCGAACCTCCTCCTCAACCAGATGCGTGGCGCGGTCAGCCGCACCATCGCCGACATGACGGCTCGGGTCCCGCGACCCGGCGTCGTCTACGACGGTCCGATCCGGCTGTTGCCGCGCCGGCCCGAAGCGCCGAAGGTGGTGGTGGCTGGAAACGCTGCCGCCGCTGCGGCCGCCGCAGCACCCACCGCGGACGGGGCTCGCTGATCATGCTGCTCGCATTCCTTCTCTCTCCGCTCCTCGTCGTCGCCATCGGCGGCATGCTGCTGATGCTCGCCGAGGCGTTCGCGGCTCCCGGGCGGCGCGGTGGCCTCGCGCTCGGCGCGACCATGGTGTTCGCCACCGGCTTCGCGTTCTCGATCGGCCTCTGGATGTACGGCGTCGAGGACATTCCCGATCGCGAGGCGCTCGCGCCCTGGCTCGTCATCGATCGCTTCGCGGTCTTCTTCGACGGGCTCTTCTGCCTCGGCGGCGTGCTCGCCTCGCTGCTCGCCGGCGGCTATCTCGCCGAGCACAAGATCGAGCGCGGCGAGTTCTACATGCTCCTGCTCTTCGCCACCGTCGGCGCCATGATGCTCGGCTCCGCCGGTGACGCGCTGACCGTGTTCCTCGGCCTCGAGACGATGTCGATCGGCGCCTACGCGATGACCGCGTTCCGCCGCACCTCGGCGCGCTCCGCAGAAGGCGCGCTCAAGTACTTCCTCCTCGGCGCGTTCGCCGTGGCGCTCCTCCTCTACGGCTTCGCGCTGCTCTACGGCGCGACCGGGCACACCGACCTCGCCGGCATCGGCGACGCAGTGAAGCGCGGCGGCGATCACTCGTCGATGATCATGGTGGCGCTCGTCCTCGTGCTCGTCGGCCTGCTCTTCAAGGTGAGCGCGGTGCCGTTCCACATGTGGACGCCCGATGCCTACGAAGGCGCGCCCACCCCCGGCACGACGTACATGGCCTCGGTGGTGAAGGCCGGCGCGTTCGCCATGCTCCTGCGCGTGATGCTCACGTGCTTCGGGGACAAGGCTTCGATGTCGTGGGCCACGGGCTGGCCGCCCGTCCTCGCGTGGATCGCGGTCATCACGATGACCGTCGCGAATCTCGTCGCGGGTCAGCAGGAGTCCGTGAAGCGCATGCTCGCGTACTCCAGCATCGCGCACGCGGGCTACCTGCTCGTCGGCGTCGTGTCCTGCATGCATTCGGCGCCGCAGGGCGCCTCGAGCGTCCTCTTCTACCTCCTCACGTACACCGTCTCGACGGCCGGTGCGTTCGGCGCGCTCATCCTGTGCGGTAGCCGCGGCAAGGAGGCGGTCACCTTCGAGGACCTCGCAGGCATCGGTCGTCGCCATCCGGCGGCGGCCCTCGCCTTTTCGCTCTTCCTCGTCTCGCTCGCGGGTCTGCCGCCCACTGCCGGCTTCTTCGGCAAGTGGTTCGTGTTCCGCGCGGCGATCGACTCCGGATTCTATGCCGTCACCGTCGTTGCGTTCCTGAACAGCGTCCTCGCGGTCTACTACTACCTGCGCGTGATGGTGTTCATGTACATGCGAGAGCCCGCCGCCGGCGCGCCGGTCGCCGTGCCCATGCGTTCGTCCTACGTGACGGCCGCGCTGCTGCTCTCCGCCATTCTCGTCATCCTGCTCGGTATCGTGCCGAGCCAGTCGCTCGACATGGCGATCAAGGCAGCTTCCGTCTTCGGAGGCTGACCGTGCGCATCTCGCTCTCCGGCCAGGTGCGGCTGCTCGCGACGTTGCTGCTCAGCGGCCTCGTCGCGGGGTGTGATGGGTGCAAGGGCGGCGCTACGCCCGCGGAGGACGCGGGCGGCGCGGAGGTCGCGTCGTCCGTCGCGGCCGACGCGGGCGGTCCGCGCGAAGGTGGCGTGATCAACAACACGTCCGTGCCGACCGCCGCGGTCATGGAGATGCTGAACCCCGAGAAGCTCGCCGCCTACGCCGGACCCACGGGTTCCATCGAGGGAACGATCGCGGTGACGGGCGATCACCCGTTCGTCGCCACTGGCGATTTCTCGCGCTGCATCGACGCGCAGAAGGCCTGGGGCCACGCGTTCCGCGAGGGCGCCGCGGTGGGCGACAAGGGCGCGCGCGCGCTCGCCGACGCGGTGGTGGTCGTCACCGGGTACCACGGCTACTTCGTGCCCGAGAAGACCGAGGCCAAGGAGGTCCGCATCGAGGACTGCGCGTACACGTCGCTCACTGCGACGCTCACGTTCGGTCAGCGCATCGAGGTGAAGAACCTCGCGAAGGATTTCTGGACGCCGGTGCTCGAGCCCGGAACGAACCTGGTCCTCATGATGGCGACGCCCAAGGGCGATCCCGCGAAGATCTACCCGAAGAAGCCCGGGCACTATTTGCTGACGGACCGGGACCGGAAGTACGTGGTGGTCGACGTGTACGCGTTCCTGCATCCGTTGCATGCCTCGAGCGATCTCCTCGGCCACTACCGCATCGACGGCGTGCCCGTGGGCAAGCTGAAGGTGTCGACGCTGCATCCGCACATCGGCGGCGCGACGGCCGAGGTCGAGGTCGACGTTCAGGCAGGCGTGGTGGCGAAGGCCGACCTGAGCCTGAAGAACGTCAACAAGGACGCGGGCAGCCCGCTGACAGCCGGCGCCGACGCGGGCGTCTTCCATCCCGTGCTGCGCTGACAGCGCCTCGCACGTCGAAGAAAATTCGGGCTCGCGGTCACTGCGCGGCGTGGAGCGGGGTCGAGAGGATGCCCTTGGCGGCGAGTGACGTGGCCAGCGCCAGGGCCAGGGGGTCGCGCTCCGGCATCGGCGTGCGCGTCACCTTGGTCAGCCACCCACGCGCGGTCTCCACGTTCGTCTGCTGCGCCAGGCGGTCGGCGAAGACCAGCGCGCACAGCTCCGGCGGTTGATCCTTCGGAGCGAGGAGCGCGCCCGGGATCGCGATTGTGGTCGGTGCCGCGCGCGAGGCGAGCTTCACCATCAGCGCGCCGCTCGAGGAGGGATCCGCGTCCGTCACCGAAGACGCGATGGCCTGCGCGAGATCCTTGTGATCGAGCAACAGCGCCCGCGCCGCCACCTCCGCGAGCGAGACGTGCCCGCGGGTCGCGCGGGCGAGCGCGGTGGCCTTGTCCGCGCGCGCGAGCGCCTCGTCGACCGCGAGGCGTGCCACCGTCGCGTCGCGCGGGCCCACCACGCCGAGCTCGCGCGGCGCATCGGCGACCGCGACCGCGAGCTTGCGCGCGAGCGTCACGTCGCCCGCCGCGAGCAGCGCGAGCGAGCCCTTCTCCAGCTCGGCGCTCCGCGCCGGCGCCACGCGCACGAGGCCCTCGAGGCCGCGCACCACGAGCGCGGCGTCCTGATGAGCGTTGCCCCAGGCAATGAGCGCGTCCCACGCGGCGACGTGCTCGCCGTGGGCGGTGGTGAGCGCGACGGCGCGCTCGCGCGCTGCCGGGTCGCCGCGCGAGACCTCGGAGCGAACGACCAGCGCCGCAAGCCCGACGTTGCCCGGGTCGAGCGCCGCCGCCTTCGCCGCGAGATCGGCGGCCTCGGCTGTCCGTCCGCGCGCCGTCTCGCAGCGTG
The DNA here is from genome assembly GCA_043732195.1 of Polyangiaceae bacterium. GTDB lineage: Bacteria > Myxococcota_A > Polyangia > Polyangiales > Polyangiaceae > Labilithrix. The sequence goes on along the minus strand of JAYTHX010000069.1, from coordinate 4,482 downwards.
ACCTCGCGGCGAGCGCGCTGGCGCTGGCGCTGTCGAGCGTGAGCGCCCGCTTGAACGCGCGATCGATCTCCGGATCCCGGGGGTCGATCTTGCATCGCGCCTCGCCGATGCGCACCGAGATCTCCGGGTCGTCCTCGTCCTCGTCGAGGGCCTGCGCGTAGGCGGCGGTCGCGCCCTTGAGGTCCCCGGACTCCTCGGCCAGCACCCCGCGCAGGAACGCGGCGTAGGCGTCGGGCGAGACGAAGCGCCCCTCCACGAGCTTGCCGTCGTACACGCGCGCCACGCGCGGCTCGGACCCGCACGCGGCCACGAGCAGCAAGAGAGCGATCGAGGACAGGCGCATCACGGCTCCGGACGGAAACTGGCAAGTGAAGAAACGAGGCGCTCGTGCTGCGCATCGGTCCCGATGGTGATGCGCAGCTGGGTGCCGAGCCGTCCGCCGCTCGCGTGGAAGCTCCGCACGAGGATGCCGGCGCTGGCGAGATGCTGGAGCACGCGCACGGAGGGCCCGGGGGTCTTCACCCAGAGGAAGTTCGCGCCGCTGGGCGTGACGCTGAAGCCCTCGAGCTGCGCAACGGCGGCGGCGAGGCGCGCGCGCGCGGCGACCACGCTCGCCACGCTCGCCTGCACCTCGTCCCACGCCTCTTCGAGCACCGCGGCCGCGGCGACCTGGCTCGTGGCGCTCACGTTGAAGGGCTGGCGCGTCTTGTCGATCTCGGCGATGAGCGCGGCGTCAGCCTCGAGCCAGCCAACGCGCAGCGCCGCGAGGCCGATCTTGCTGACGGTGCGGAGGATCCCGAGGTGCGGGTGCCGCTCGCGCCAGCCGCGTACGCTCGCGCCGGGGCCGGAGTAATCGATGTAGGCCTCGTCGACGATCGCGAAGGCGCCGCCGCCCGCTGCGGCCACCACTTCCTCGAGGCGATCGGCGCTCATCCGGTTGCCGGTGGGATTGTTCGGGCTCGCCACGAAGACGACGCTCGGCTGCATCATCGCGATCGCCTTCTTGGTCATGCCGACGTCGAGGTCCCAGCTCGGGTCGAGCGGCACCTCCACGGGCTTCATGCCGTGTCCGCGCGCGGTGATGCGGTACATGACGAACGTGGGGGTGGGCGTGAGCACGACGCCCTGGGTGTTGCGGCGCCGCGGCGAGGCGAGCGCGTTGGTGACGAGCGCGATGACCTCGTCGGAGCCGGTGCCGATCAGGAGGTCGTCGACCTTCGCGCCGGTCCGCTTCGCGATCGCCTCCTTGAGCCGCAGCGCGCGCGGATCGGGATACCGCTCGAGGGCGATCCCGGCGATCGCGCGGCCCACGACCTCACGCACCGCGGCCGGGCACGACGGCGCCTCGTTGGCGTCGAGCTTGACCTCGATGCCCGGCGGATCGTGCGGCACGTACGCCTTGAGGTCGGCCAGCTCCGGACGGAGCAGCTGGCCGATCGCAGCGAGCGCGCTCTCCTGCGGGTCAGCGGGCTCGGTAGTCCCCGGCATCGCTCAGATCCGCGTGGCTCACGTCCTGGTTCGACTCGAGCGCGGGCACACCACCGTGATGGGCCTCGGCCTCGCGCAGGCGCTCGGCGATCTCGATGACCCGCCGCTCGACGCGCCCGAACACGCTCGCCGCGGGGAAGCGGCCCGAGCTGTCACGCTCGCCGGCCGGCACGCCGGTCAGGACCTCGATGCCCTGCGCAACGGTCGCGACGGCGTAGAGGTGGAACTTCCCCTCGGCGATGGCGCGCGCAACGTCCTCGCGGAGCACCAGGTGCTCGAGGTTCGTGCGCGGGAGCATGACGCCCTGCACGCCGGTGAGCCCGCGCGCGCGGCACAGCTCGAAGAAGCCCTCGATCTTCGCGCACACGCCGCCGATCGCCTGGATCTCGCCGAGCTGGTTGACGCTGCCGGTGACCGCGATGCCCTGATCGATGGCGACGTCGGAGAGGGCGGAGAGCACGCCGAAGAGCTCGGTGGACGAGGCGCTGTCGCCGTCGATCTCGCCGTAGCTCTGCTCGAACGCGATCTGCGCCTTGATGCTGAGGGGCCGTTCCTGCCCGAAGATCCGCGAGAGGTAGCCGCGGATGATGGCCACGCCCTTGGTGTGAATGGCGCCGCCGAGCTGCGCCTCGTGCTCGACGTCGACGAGGCCCTCGCGGCCCAGCGCCACCACCGCGGTGATGCGCATCGGCTGTCCGAACTCCACATCGCCTGCAGAATACACGGAGAGCCCGTTGACCACCCCGACGCGCGAGCCCTCGGTATCGAGCGAGACCTCGCCGCGGATGGTGAGCTCGCGTATGTGACGCTCGGCCGAGCCGGCGCGGTCGCGGCGCTCCCGCCAGGCGATCTCGATGTCTTCGGCGGTGACCACGCTTCCCGGGGGCGTGGTCGAGGCGTGGAACGGGCGCGGCACCTGCGAGGCGGGGCCGGCCTCGTTCCAGTCGTTGTGATCGCTGGCGCGGGCGGCGGCGAGCGCGCTCGCGAAGGCTGCGGTCTCCTCGAGCGGCGCGAGGCCGAGCGAGACCTTCTGACGATCGCCAGCGAGGCGCGTGGCAAGGTCGAGGAGCGTGGCGCGGGCGGTGCGGTCGAACTGGCCCCACTCCCGCTCGCGCGCCATCTGCATCAGGTAGGCGTCGAGCGCGCGCAGGTTCTCAGGCGTGCGCGGGATGGTGGGCTCGATCTCGACCTTCACGCGGAAGAGCGTGGCGAAGTCGGCGTCGGCGTCGAGCAGCGCGGCGTAGAGGTCGGGCGGGCCGACGAGCACGACGCGCACGCGGATCGGCACCGGTACGGGCCGCAATGTGGTGGCGTAGAGGCCGAGCGGGCCGAGCGGGTCCTCGGCGCCGATGCGCCGCTCGCGCATGATGCGCTTCATCCGCTCCCAGATGATGGGGTCGGTCATGAGGTCGGCGGCGCGGAGCACCAGCACGCCCCCCGACGCCTGGTGCAGCGAGCCGGGACGGATGCGCGTGAAGTCGGTGAGCAGCGCGCCGAAGCGCGCGCGCCGCTCGAGGTAGCCGAACAGGTTCGGGTACGTCGGGTTCGTCTCGTAGATGACGGGCGGCGGCGAGTCCTCGTCGTGCGCGACGAGCAGGTTCACCTTGAAGCGCCCGAGCCGCGTGGCGTGCTCGGGATCGTGCTCCTGCGTGCCCTGCTGTTCGGCCTGCTCCTCGGTCATCTGCTGCGGCGGGCCCTGGTCGACGAAGTCCGACCAGTCCTCGATGAGCGCCTTTTCGACGCTGTCGAGATAGGAGAGGACGTCGCTGCCGAAGTCGGAGAGGAGCTTCTTCAGCTCGGCGAGCGCGCGCTGGATGACCGCCTCGGAGAGCCGGCTCATCGCCTCCTCGCGGGCGGCATCGAACGTCGCGTTCTGATCGCGAACGAGCACGGCGGCCTTGTCGACCTCGGTGGTGAGGCGATCCTCTGCCTCGCCGAGCGCCTTCTTCGTCGACTCGTCGAGCGCGGTGAACTGCTCGGCGGAGAGCGGCTTGCCGTGGAGGATCGGGAATGTCTGCACGCCGCCCTGGACGGAGCGGATGCCGAACCCGAGCGTCTTTGCCGTGATCTCGAGCCCCGACAGCACCTCGCGGTTCTTCGCCTCGAGCTCCTGCACGAGCTTCTGTGTGGCCTTGCGCACCTCGTCGTGCTGGACGAGGCCGGGGATCTCGCTGCGCAGGCGATCGATCAGCGCCACCATCGCGGCGACGAGCGTGGCGCCCGCGCCCGCCGGCACCATCAGCGGCTTCGGCGCCTCGGGGCGGTCGAAGTCGTGCACGTACACGATGTCGGGCGGGGTCTCGCGGCCCTTCGAGAAGCGCTCGGCGTAGCGGACGATGTCTTCCTCGATGATCACCTGCTGCGAGGCAGCGACGAACACGTGGAAGCTCGCCTCGCGCGACGCGAGGCCGAGCGTGAGGGCGCGACGAGCGACGGTCCCGACCAGCTCGAAGAGGCCACCGCTGTCGAGCGGGATCTCGGGGAGGCTCGCGGGATCGGTGTAGAGCGCAACGAGCTCCGCGGGGATGCGGAACGGCTCGCGGCCCTGCCCGGGCGCGGGCGCGCAGTTCGCGTCGAGCCAGGCCCGGACGGGGCCATTCAGCGACGGAGGCGCGGCGTCGGCGAGCGGCGGCGCGGACGGCGACACCTGCGCCTTCTCGACGGCCTCGCGCTCACGCTCCCGGAGGGCCGCGGGCGCCGGGGCCTCCAGGGTCTCGCGCCGTACGGGCGGTCGCTTCTTGGCCGCGGCTGCGGCTGCGGCTGCGTCCTTTGCGTCCTTTGCGACCTTGGACTGCTGATCCTTGGCGCCATTGCCCTCCTTTGCGACGCTCCGGCCGGAGGGGCGATCGACGCTGCGAGTCGACCCGCGCTCGGGCGGACTGACGCCGGCGATGGGGTCGCGATCGGGGGGACCAGACTTTCCGCCGCGCTGGGGCATGCCCACCTGAACGTACCAGACCGATCCGGACGTAGCGGGCCAGATCGATGGCCTGG
>JAYTHX010000068.1:0-6549 GCA_043732195.1 Polyangiaceae bacterium | reverse complement strand
CGAGCAACGGCGGCTATTGCGGCCCGGCAGTGAAGCCCATCGCGCTCCACATGGTGGCGGCGCTCGCTCGGGACCCCGGCATCAAGGTCCCGATCTCGGGCATCGGCGGCATCTCGACCTGGCGTGACGCCGCGGAGTTCATCGCCCTCGGCTCGACCAGCGTGCAGGTGTGCACCGCGGTCATGCACTACGGCTACCGCATCATCGACGACCTGCTCGAGGGTCTCTCGAACTACCTCGACAGCCACGGCATGAAGAGCGTGAACGAGCTCCGCGGTCGGGCGGTGCCTGGCTATCAGGAGTGGGGTGACCTCGATCTGAACTACCAGCTCATCGCGAAGATCGACCCCAAGGTGTGCATCGGTTGCCAGCTCTGCGTGACGGCGTGCAACGACGGCGCTCATCAGTGCATCTTCACCGGTCCGGATGACAAGCCACGCCCCCCCCACGCGCATGCCGTCGGGCCTGCGAAGGCGCCCAAGCCATTGCCGATCGGCCTCATCGCGGGCGACCGCGTGCCGTGGATCGACGAGCCGGAGTGCGTCGGATGCAATCTGTGCCAGCTCGTCTGCCCCGTCACCGGGTGCATCACGATGGTCGAGCAGCGCAAGGGGCCGCCCGAAACCTGGAATGATCGCGTGAAGGCCGGGCGCGACAAGCTGCCAGGTGGTATCCACGATCCCAGTACGGGTTACTGAAGAGCACGGGGGGTACATGGGCCAGACCGAGTCGCCGCTTGCGGGGAACGAGCTCTTGCGCCGCATTCTCGAGGCGGTGCCGGGCGGCGTCGTGCACGTCGCCACCGACGGCGCGATCCTTGAGGCGAACAGCGAGGCGCTGCGCATCCTCGGTCTCCGCTTCGACGAGCTGACGAGCCGCTTCATCGCGGACTTCGATCCCGAGACGATCGGCGAGGACGGCGAGCCCTTCCCCGCTGCAATGTATCCCGTGGCGATGGTCCTCACGACCGGCAAGCCGCAGCCGCCCGTCACCCTCGGCGTGCGCAAGCGAGACGGTGACGTCTCGTGGGCCGTCTTCCGCGCCGAGCCCGCGCACGACGCGGCGGGAGTCCTCACCGGCGCCATCGTCACGTTCCTCGACATCACCGATCGCAAGCGCACCGAGGAGGCGCTGCGGCGGAGCGAGGAGCGCTGGCGCGTGCTCGCCATGAACCTCCCCGACTTCGTGATGGTCGCGAGCCGCGATGCACGCATCCTGTCCATCAACCGCGTGCTGCCCGACCTCGAACGCGAGAAGGTCCTCTCGTCGACGCTCTACGACTACCTCGACGAAGGCGCGCGCACCGACTACGCGCGCGAGTTCGAGCGCGCGCTCGGCGGTGAGACGGTGCGCTTCGAGACCCGCGGGCGAGGTGCGGAGCGCTCGCGCGTCTGGTACGAGACGCAGCTCGTGCCGCTCGCCGATCCGAACGGCGACGTCTCGCGCGTGCTCGTGGTCTCGCGCGACGTCACGGAGCGGCGCGCCATGCTGGCCGGCCTGGCAGAGAAGGAGCGTCTCGCCAGTGTCGGGATGCTCGCCGCCAGCGTCGCCCACGAGATCATGAATCCTCTCACCTACGTGCTGGCGAATCTCGATTTCGTGGTCGGCGAGCGCACCGATGACCCTGCGCGCCGGACCAAGGCGCTGATCGAGGCGCGCGAGGGCGCACGGCGCATGCAGCAGATCGTCTGGGATCTCCGCGCGCTCGGGCGCGCCGGCGGCGAGGAGCTTTTCTACGTCGACGCTCGGAGCGTGCTCGAGATCGCGCTGCGCCTCTCCGGTCCGGAGGTGCAGCGCACCGCGAGCGTGGTGCTCGAGCTCGACGACGTGCCGAGCGTGCTCGCGAGCGAATCGCGGCTCTGCCAGGTGTTCATCAACCTGCTCGTGAACGCGGCGCAGGCGATGGAGCAGCGCGAGGTCGAGGGTCGGGAGATCCGCGTGAAGACCCGGAACGACACCGCAGGCAACCTCGTCGGCATCGACATCGCGGACAACGGCGAGGGCATCTCTCCGCAGCGGCTCGCGCGCATCTTCGAGCCGTTCTACACGACGAAGGAGGCTGGTACCGGCCTCGGGCTCTCGATCTGCCGGGACATCGTCGAGCGCATGGGCGGACGGATCGACGTCTCCAGCACACTGGGTGCTGGATCGACGTTCACGGTCTGGCTGTCGACCACGCGTGAGGCAGCGGCGTCCCCGCGGGTCAGCGCGAGCGAGGCGCGCTGAGCGGGGCGAGCAGCGAGTCGCGGACGTGCTCCGAGCGGAGCCGCGCGATGTGCGTGTAGCTCCACGCCGGCGCGAGCGCGGCGAACACGGCGCCTACCACCGCGGCGACGGAAGGTGCCGCCGGCGCCTCGACGACGTGCCCGAACAGCCACGCCAGCGACCCGCCGAGGGCGGCGACGGTGACCGTGCCGAACGCCCCGGCGATCCACACGGTCACGCGGTGCGCCAGCGACAGACGGAGGCCGGCGAAGACGACGACGAGCGCGGCGGCCCCCGCCCACAGCGCATTCGCGCCGAGGCGAGACCAGAGGAGAGCCGCGGTGCCGGCACCGATCGTGAGGGCGCTGGCCGCGTTCGCCCAGCTGGCGATCTCGGTGGCGCGGCCCCCACGTGACGCGTCGAAGATGGCGTGATGCGCAATCTGAAGCGCCTTGACGAGCGCGGACCGTCGCGGTCGCGCCGAAGGAGCAGCAGATTTCCGGAGGCTCGGCACCCCCCGATCGACGTGCGCACCCGGGTTCCTATTCTCCGCCTCCCCATTCGGATGACAGAAAACAACGCGCCGCGTCACTCCGGAGGCTCTCGGTCCCGCTCCGACTGTCAGCAGTGAGCTGTGAGCTTCTCTTTCAGTGCCAGAGATCGAGCGCGAGCGGGGCGTCGAGGTCGTCGGCGCTGAGCGCGGGGCGCTGTATCGCCGCGGCGGAGTTCGGCTTGTATGTCTGAGCGGCAGCCGGGAACGTCCCCGCGCGCACCTCGGTCACGTAGCTCGTGAACGCATCGACCGCGGCCTCGCCGAGGTTCGCGAAGCGCCTCGCGAACTTCGGCTGGTGGCCACGCGAGAGGCCCAGCAGGTCGGTGCAGACGAGCACCTGACCGTCGCAGGCGGCTCCGGCGCCGATGCCGATGGTCGGAATCGTCAGCATCTCCGTGATCTGCGCCGCGAGATCCGGCGGGATGGCCTCGAGGACGATCGCGAATGCGCCCGCCTGCTCGAGCGCGAGCGCATCGGCGAGGACCTTGTCGGCGCCGTCCGCGCCTCGGCCCTGCACCTTGAAGCCTCCGAACGCGTGGACGCTCTGGGGCGTGAGGCCCACGTGACCGACGACGGGAATTCCCGCCCGCACGATGCGGAGCACCTGCTCGGCGACCTCCTGGCCGCCCTCGAGCTTCACGCTCTCGCAGTTGCCCTCCTTGATCAGCTTGCCAGAGCTCTCGACCGCCTGCTGCGGCGAGACCTGGTAGCTCATGAACGGAAGATCGCCCACGAGATGAGCGTGGCCGACGCCGCGCGCGACGGCGCGGCAGTGATAGGCCATCTCGTCGAGCGAGACCGGGATGGTGGTGGAGAGGCCCTGCACGACCATGCCGAGCGAGTCGCCGACGAGGACCATGTCCACCCCCGCCTCGTCGACCAGGCGTGCCATCGTGTAGTCGTAGGCGGTGACCATCGCGATCTTCTCGCCACCCTTGCGGGCGCGCAGATCGGGGGCCGTGACCTTCTTCAGCGTCGAAGCACCCTGCGAAGCATACATTTTCGTGTGGTCGCGGCCCCTGCGAAGAGGTCCACGCCTTTCCTCGTCAAACCCTAGCGCCGAGGACGCGTCGCGACAAGGTTGGTTTCGGAGGTCGCGCCGCCGCCGCGGATCGCCTACAAAGAGCCTCACAGGATGAGGCCCTTTCTGCCGCTCTCGCTCGTCGTTCTCGGGGTGCTCGGGGTGCTCGGGCCCTCGGCGCTCGCCCTCGGTTGCGACCGGGCGCCCTCCCCCGACGGCCTCAAGGAGTGGAAGCCGGAAGATCACGACGGCGATAAGCGCCAGCCCGCGGCGAACCAGGGGCCGAAGGGCGCCTCGAACACCGGCGGCATCGCCCAGCTCGTCGATCTCGCCTGGAAGAACCAGTGCCAGAGCTGCCACGGGCCGAGCGGCCACGGCGACGGCCCGCAGGGCGTGATGGTGAAGGCCGCGGATCTCGGGCGCGAGGACTGGCAGGCGGCGGTGAAGGACGAGGAGATCGCCGCCATCATCAAGAACGGCAAGGGCCGCATGCCGAAGTTCGAGCTCCCCGAGGAGCTGGTGAAGGGGCTCGTCGGCCGCGTCCGGTCGTTCCGTGGCAAATGAGAGCTCCGAGCCTGCGAAGGGCCCTCCCCACCCTCCCCGCCCTCCCCGCCCTCCCCGGCCCCCTGGTCCGCTCGCTCGCCGCCCGCTGCTGAAATTCGGTCTCCTGGCGGCCGGCCTGGCCCTCGCCGGCTACCTCGGCACGAAGTCGCCCCGGGACCAGCACGTGACCCTCATCCTCGGTACGGCCGCGGATCGCGTGATCGGCCTGGAAATCCAGTACCTCGCGGCTGACGGCGAGCTCGCCCGGGACGCCCGTATGGCCTTCGAGCCCGGGGCGGCGCCTCGGGTCGTCTCCCACGCGCCGCACCTCTCGGACGGCGACTACACCCTCCGGATCGACCTCGACACACGCGAAGGTCGCCGATCGACCGAAAGGCGAGTTACCCTCGGGGGCGGGACCACCCAGATTGACCTCGCGGGTGTCCTGCCCCCCGCACCCCGGACAACGCCGTGATCGACCCCAAGCCCCCCGAAGAAGCCGTCGTCCCGGACGCCGCTGCGGACGCACCCGCAGGCGCAGCCCCGCCGCCGATGTCGAGGCGCCAGCGCTACGAGAGCGCGCACGAGATCTCGACGCGCGCCGCCGCGAGCATCCTCGGCGCGCCGTCGGGCGTGCAGGCGATCGTCCTCACCGGCTCGCACAAGGGCACGTCGAAGATCGTCGGCGGCCGACTCACCATCGGCAAGGCGGCCGACAACGACCTCGTCCTCACCGACGACACGGTCTCGCGCCACCACTGCGAGATCGTGCGCGCGCCCGACGGCCTGCACGTCCGCGACCTCGACTCGACCAACGGGACGAAGATCGACAACACGCGCATCCGCGAGGCGATGGTCCAGCCGGGCAGCGTGCTGAAGGTTGGCGAGGTCGACATCCAGTTCAAGCCCACCGTGCACCGCGTGGAGGTGCTCCCCAGCGAGCGCCACTACTTCGGTCCGGCGATCGGCTCGAGCCTCGCGATGCGCACGATCTTCGGTGTGCTCGAGCGCATCGCCCCCACCGACGCCACGGTGCTCCTCGGCGGCGAGACCGGCACCGGCAAGGACGTCCTCGCCCGCGCGGTGTGGTCGGGGAGCCCGCGCGCGAACAAGCCGTTCCTCGTCGTCGACTGCGGCGCCGTCACGTACTCGCTCATCGAGAGCGAGCTCTTCGGCCACGAGCGCGGCGCGTTCACCGGCGCCGTTGCCACCCGGCAGGGCGCCTTCGAGCTCGCCGATGGCGGCACGGTGTTCCTCGACGAGATCGGCGAGCTCCCGCTCGACGTGCAGCCCAAGCTGCTGCGCGTCCTCGAGACGCGCGAGTACCGGAGGGTCGGCGGCAACAAGACGCTCAGCTCGAACGTTCGCGTCATCGCGGCGACGAAGCGCGATCTCCAGCGCGAGGTGGCGGCCGGCAAGTTCCGCGAGGACCTCTATTTCCGGCTCGCGGTGGTGCCCGTCACCGTCCCTCCCCTGCGCGCGCGGCGCGACGACATCCCCGCGATCGTCAATCACATGCTGAAGGCCGCGGGCGGAAGCGACATGACCATCCCGCCCGAGACCATGCAGGCGCTCGCTGCGCACGACTGGCCGGGCAACGTGCGCGAGCTCCGCAACGTGCTCGAGCGCGCGATCTACATGGCGCAGGCGACCGGCTCGAAGGAGATCGGCGTCGTCACGCTGCCGACCGGTCAGGCCGCGTCCGATGCTGCCTTCCACTTCGAGCCCGACAAGAGCTACCGCGAGACCCGCGCCAGGTACGACGGCGAGTTCGAGAAGCGCTACGTGAAGTGGTTGCTCGGCCGGCACGCCGGCAACATCAGCGCCGCCGCGCGCGAGGCGAAGATGGACCGCAAGCACCTCCACGACATGGCGAAGAAGCACGGCCTCCGCGGTAACGAAGGCGACGAAGGCTAGCGAGCGTTCAGCGCGGGTCGATGGTGGTGACGGTGTCGATCGTCTTGGCGTCGGCCGAGATCTTCCAGATGTCGACGAGGCCGGTGGTCTCCTCGGTGATCGGGTCGAAGTCGAGCGTGCCCGATGCGCCGACCAGGTTCACCGCGCCCCCGCCGCCTAGCGCATCGATGATGGTGTTCCAGTTCGCGGGGCTGACTGCGATCTCGGCGCTCTGACTGCTGAGCAAACGTAGCCCGCGGGCTATCCCGCTGCCCGTCACGCGCTGGTCGCGACGGAGCGCGCGGGCCGTGCCGTAGAACGCCAGCCACGT
>JAYTHX010000067.1:0-6587 GCA_043732195.1 Polyangiaceae bacterium | reverse complement strand
TCCACGTGCTCGACATCGCGAACCTCGAGCCGCTCGCCCTGCTCGTGCTCGTACCGCTCGCGCGGCGGCGCGCCGGCAAGCGCAGCCCCGCGGTGGTCGCCGCGGCGTTGCTGGTCGCGCTGCACATGCTGACGTACGCCGGGTTCTACTTCGACGGCAACTACCCGGGCGGAGGCGCGCGCTTCTTCGCGGACGTACTGCCGGTGGAGCACGCCCTCCTCGCGCTCGCGGTGGCGCGGCTCGCCGGCTCGGTGCGCTTCGTGCGCGGCGCGTTCGCGCTCGTCGCCGTCGTGCTCGTCGGCTTCGCGGTGCACGGCGTGTTCGGCCACATCCAGCTCGCCGAGCGCGACGGCGGCAAGCCGATGTTCGAGCCCGATTTGCTCGCGCGCGCGAACATCACCGCGGGACTCGTGTTCGTCGACACCGATCATGGCTTCGCGCTCGGCCACGATCCGGACGCGAAGTCGAGGAACGGCATCGTGGTGGCGCGCCTCCACAACGACGACCGCGATCGCATGCTCTTCGACCGCCTCCAGCACCCGCCGACCTTCCTCTACAAGTTCGAGATCCCCCCCGCGTTGGCCGGGCAGGGGCCGCCCGCGGCGCTGGCGTCGGTGGTGCCGTGGGCGCCGCCGTCGCTGAGCGAGCCGACACACTTCGAGGTCGAGGCGGAGTGGCCGGTCCTCACGCAGCAGGGCGGCTATGCGGTGCCGGTCTCCGGCGAAGGCTGCGTGTCGGGGGCGCGCGGGCTCGCGCTCGTGCCGGCGCCGCTCGACGGCCATGCGCGGGTCACGTTCGACGTGCCGGTCTTACAACCTGGCAAGTATGCGGTCGGACTCCGCGTGGCGCAGGGCACCCGCGTCCCGTTCGTACCCTCGCGCGGCTCGGCGCTCCCCGCCGGCAAGGTGACGATCGGGAAGGAGACCTGGGACTGGGTCGACGTCGAGGGCGCGGCCTGCGCGGATCTCAAGACCAGGGACGTGAAGCTCACGCCCCCGTTCGTGACCGTCGTCTTCGAGGCGGATCACGGGGTCGTGACCCTCGACCGGGTCTCGCTCCAGCGCCGGCCGTGATGGAACGAGCCGAAATGCGGTATTTCGGCACGGGCTTTGCCTAATGACGGGATCTCGTTGACGATTTGCCAGAACGTGGCTCCACTAGGGTCTTGTGGGGGGCGCCTCGGCGCCGCGATGCGAACTCAAGGCGCGAGGCGCGCGGAGCAAAACTTAGATGACGAAGAGTGAACTCATCGACGCGATGGCCGCTCGCAGCCAGCTGACGAAGGCCCGCGCGGAGCTCGTCGTGAACTGCGTCTTCGAAGCCATGACCGAGGCGCTGCAACGCGGCGAGGGCATCGAGATCCGCGGCTTCGGCAGCTTCACGGTGCGTCCCTACAAGGCGTACTCGGGGCGCAACCCGCGCACCGGCGCGCCCGTTCCGGTGCCGCCGAAGCGACTTCCCTTCTTCAAGGTCGGCAAGGAGCTCAAGGAGCTCGTCAACAACAGCCGCCTCACGCACGCCACCATCACCGGCGGCGACGACAAGGACGATTGACCTGACGTTCCTCTCTGTTCCGGATCAGATGGCCGTGCTCACGCGCGGCGTCGTCGACCTCCACGTGAAGACCGAGCTCGAGGCGCGACTCGAGGAGTCACGCAAGAGTGGCAAGCCCCTCCGCGTGAAGGCGGGCTTCGATCCGACGCGCCCCGATCTCCACATGGGGCACGCGGTGCTGCTCGCGAAGATGCGGCAGTTCCAGGACCTGGGCCACCAGGCGATCCTCCTCGTCGGCGAGTTCACCGCGATGGTCGGCGATCCCACGGGCAAGAGCGACTCGCGCCCGCGCCTCTCGCGCGAGGAGGTCGCGGCCTCGGCCAAGACGTACACCGATCAGGCCTTCAAGATCCTCGACCGCAGCAGGACCGAGATCCGCTCGAACTCCGAGTGGCTCGACAAGCTCTCGCCCGTCGAGATCGTCGAGCTGATGGCGAGGATGACGGTCTCGCGCATGCTCGAGCGCAACGACTTCGCGAAGCGGTTCGAGGAGAACCGCCCCATCTATCAGCACGAGTTCCTCTATCCGCTGCTCCAGGGCTACGACTCGGTGGCCCTCGACAACGACATCGAGCTCGGCGGCACCGACCAGCTGTTCAACCTGCTGGTCGGCCGCGACCTGATGAGCAAGTACGGCAAGCGCCCGCAGATGGTGATGACCACGCCGCTGCTCGAGGGCATCGACGCGAAGATGGAGAACGGCGTCGTCACCGGCGCGAAGATGTCGAAGAGCGCCGACAACTACATCGGCCTCACCGAGCTCCCGCTCGACATGCATCGCAAGGTCATGCAGGTCGATGACGAGGTGATCTTCCGCTACTTCGAGCTGCTCTCGTCGAGGTCGAACGAGGAGATCGCCGCGCTCAAGCAGGAGAAGGCCGGCGGCCGGCACCCGAAGGAGATCAAGGCGCTCTTCGCGCGCGAGCTCGTCACGCGCTTCCACGACGACGCCGCCGCGCAGGCCGCCGCCGCGGAGTTCGAGAAGATCTACGCGGGCGACGCCGTCCCGGCCGACGTGAAGGAGTTCTCGCTCTCGACCGACGGCCCCACGCTCTGGATCGCCAAGGCGCTCTCCAGCGCGGGCCTCGTGAAGTCGACGGGTGAAGGCAAGCGGCTCGTCGAGCAAGGCGGCGTCGAGCTCGATCAGGTGCGCGTGACCGACGCGAACCTCCAGCTCGAGAAGGGCAAGCGCTACCTGCTGAAGGTCGGCTCGAAGAACCGCCGCTTCGCGTACGTCGTGGTCGCCCCGTGAGCGGAGCGAGGGCGTCCGCTCTCGCGCTCGCGCCCTTCCTCCTCCTCGCCTGCGGCCTCGCGGGCTGCGGGCCGAAGCCGCTCGCCACGCCGCCGGCTCCTCCGCCGGTGCCGCTCCATCTCGCGCCTGCGTGCGACCTCGCGCCGTCGGCGGGCGTGGAGTGGCTGGTGGAGGCGAAGCCGCGCACGCTCGCGGAGCTGCCGGATCTCATCCCCGTGATCGCGCTCGTCGTACCCGAGGCGCGGTTCGACACGTTCACCGCCGCCCACGGCGGGGTCGACGTCCGGCAGATCCAGGAACTGTGCGTCGCGAAGTACAAGGACACCTTCCTGTCGCTGGCCCGCGCGCCGTTCGACCCGGCGCGCATCGAGCGGACGTTCGTCGATCGCGTCACCAAGCCGGGCGGTCGCCAGCTCGACGTGCCGAGCCCGCCCGTGGTCCGCGTGTGGGGCGAAGTGAACGGCGAGCCGCAGCAGGTCGTGACGTTCGGGCGCGAGCTCGTCGCGCTCGAGCAGGGTCGCGCCGGACCGATCCGCGCCGCGGAGGCGTTCGCCCAGGGCAAGCTGCGGCGCGCCTCGCCGGCGCTGCGCTCCGGATCGCTCGCGCGCGCGGTGGAGCTGGTGGGTGAAGGGCCGTTGCGCGCGTTCGCCCCCGGACCTTTCGAGGGCGAGCTCGCACAAGGCCTCGGCGGCCTGATGCGCGCGAGCACGGCGATCGCCGCCTCGGCGCGCTTCGTGGGCGCCCCGGCGCGCATCGCGCTGCGCATCGTGCTGACCGGCGCCTGGGGCAAGGATGCACCAGCCGCCGCCGAGCGGCTCGCGGCGGCCGTGCACGTGGTCTCGGAGAGCGCGTTCGGACGCCTCCTGGGGCTCCATCATCCTGTGGTCGCACCACAAGTGCACACGGTGGAGGATGCGCTGATCGTCGAGGTCACGCTCGATGGCACGGCGCTCGCGCGCGGCCTGCATGACGCGCTCGACGCCGAGATCGGGGAGATCATGCGGCGTTAGGCTCATGGGGCTTCGCCTGCGTTCTGACTCGTTGCGGAAAACCAAAGCCCGAGTGCGCGGTCGTCGACCGCGCTCGGCACGTGGTGCATAATTCTTCTGCTCGTTTGCTGGACCTCGCCACCTTCACCTCCTGCGGCGATCTGACGTCGGAGCACGCCAAGTCCGCGGCGAGCTCGTCGACCGACATGCGCGTTTTTCTGAAGCGCGTTGCGGAGATCGCTCGTCCCGGCGAGGGCTGCCCCAAGATCCTGATGGCCCTCGCGCGGCTCGTCGGCCAGGACTGGGTCGAGGGCGAGCTGCGCATCGAGCTGAACGGTGACGAGGCGTCGACGACGCTCATCGTCCTCTGCGAGTACGGCGTCGGCATTCGCGAGCGCATGTTTCCCGCGGTGCGACTTGCCGTCCCATTCGACGAGTTCGAGCGCGCGCTCGAGCTGGCGCCGCAGCTCGTGCTGCCGCTCAAGATCACCGACGACGAAGACGGCAAGCTCGTGCTCGCCCCGCTCCTCACGCCCGAGGAGCGCATGCACGGCGACTCCGCGCCGGATTTCGAGCTCGATCACGCGAGCCTCGGCGAGGAGGAGCGCACCACCGCGCCGCCGCCGCTCGACGAGCTCCAGGTCCTCGACGAGGCGTCGCCCGAGGGCGGCGTGCACGAGGCGGAGACGATGCCGCCGACCGCCGGCGCCGCGAACGTGCACGAGACGACGACCGCGCCCCCGGGACCGCCCGATCCGCGCGCGCCGAGTGCCTCGGGCGAGCACGAGCTCGAGCACGAGCTCGAGCCGCGCATGGTGTCCGGACCCGTCCCCACGAACGCGAACACCGACGAGGCGCCCGAAGGCGGCTGGCCGAACAACGTGCACACGCGGCCGACCGTGCCGCGCATGGTCGCGATCGATGCGGCGACGATCGCAGCCGCAAAACGTCGTGATCCGCGGCGCGAAGAGGAGTGACCGGCCGTGCCCCGTTGACGCCGAGAGGTTAGCAGTGGTACGCGCGCGACCGTGGCACAGTCGACAGCACGCTCCTCCCGCCCCTCCTCCTCTTCACGCGCCGCCCCGGTGAGCCGCGCAAGCGCGGCGGCTGCGGCCAAGCCCGACCGTGCCGCGAGCGGCACGAAGCCCCGCAAGACCGCTGCTCGTCCCGCCACCACCGCGAAGGCGGCGAAGGCCCCGCCCGCGAAGGTGGTGGCGCCCGTCGTCGTCCACATGCCTGCCGCAGCGAAGGAGCCGCAGCTCCGCACGGTGAAGGGCGGCGCGAACCCGCGCCCCTCGATGCCGCCGCAGCCGGCGTCGATCGCGCCCGCGCCGAAGCCCGAGAAGGAGCCGGAGCCGAAGCGCGTCTCGGGCGTCGTCCCGCGCGGCTACGTTCCGCTCGTCGACATCCCGAAGCCCCCGCCGCCGCCGCGTGACTTCACGCTCACCGTCGGCGACAAGGCGGTCCATCCGTCGCACGGCCTCGCCGAGGTCACGGCCATCGAGCACCGCGAGATCGGCAGCATGAAGGGTGAGTTCTACATCCTTCGCATCATCGACAACGGGATGCGCGTGATGGTGCCGCGGGCATCCTCGAGCGCAGCCGGCATCCGCCCCGTGATGAGCGCGAAGGAGGCCGACCGCGTGCTCGAGACGATGAAGGCCCGCGAGGTCGCCGTCGATCTCCAGCCGTGGAGTCGCCGCTTCCGCGCCTACACCGAGATGATCAAGAGCGGCTCGCCGCACGAGGTCGCCAAGGTCCTGCGCGACATGTACCGCCTGAAGTTCGACAAGGACCTCTCCTTCGGCGAGCGCCGGCTGCTCGATCAGGCGAAGAGCCTCCTCATGAAGGAGCTCGCCGCGGCCAAGGCCGTCGCCGAGCCCATCCTGCAGGCGCAGGTCGACGAGATGTTCCGGGCGTAAGTCGCCACCGCTCGAGAGATGGCGGTACAATGAGCGGGTGGCTCGTACGGCTATCTCGATCGGGTTCCTGACGGCGGCGCTGGTCCTCGCGGCGTGCAGCGGGGGGCCTTCGAAGTCCTCCGCGATGGACGCGATCCGGAGCGGTGTGAAGGAGGACGGCAGCTGCACGCTGCCGCTCGACATCCTGTCGAAGGTCAAGATCCAGCACGCGACCAAGGGGCTGTGCGTCCCGAAGGAAGGCGCCGACAAGGCGCGCGCGTGCGTCGATGCGCTCATCGCCGCGAACGTCACGCAGCGCAAGCCCGACGCGTACATGGTCGGTTGGTCGGACGACATCGCGGCCATGAGCCTCAAGGATCTGCCCGCGTCCTCGCGCCACGCACGCACGCTCGACTACTCGCTGTGCGTCGAGCTGCCGGCCGACCTGCGCGACGGCCGCTTCCCTTGCGCCGACGTGAAGGCCGACAAGATCCTGAAGGTCACCGCGCTCGACGAGAAGAACGCCGACGTCCGCTACGCGCGCGCCCTCGAGATGAAGCCCACGCTCCCGGCGATCGAGTCAGCATGCGGCACGGTCTCGAGGCCGCCGGGAGAGTCGAAGATCGGCTTCGTGAAGGCGGGCGGTGACTGGGTCCTCGCGATCCTCGCGCCCGCGCCCTCGGCGTCCGCGAGCGCGCGCTGATCGAGGGCCGCGCGCGCGGCGCTCAGCGGCGCTTGCGATAGACGGCGCCGTCCTTGTTGCCGGGCGTGCCGTAGGTCATCCGCGTGACGTACGGGTCGTCGATGCGGACGCTCACCGGGTTCGTCAGCTGGTCGGCGATCTTCTGGGGTCCACCCGCGCGGCTGGGCCGCGAGCAACCCATCACGGTG
>JAYTHX010000066.1:0-18779 GCA_043732195.1 Polyangiaceae bacterium | reverse complement strand
CTTGGGTGAATCCGTGGAACCCCTTGGTCGCGAGCAGGGTCGCGACCTCGCCGTTCGCGCAATTCGCGAGGGCGGCGGCGCTGGCGCCGTGGAGGTAGACCACCAGCTTGCCCGCGGGCTTCACGCGCGTGTCGAGGTAGGCGCCCTGCGTCCCGAGCGACTGCGTCGCCGCGGCGTCCGCCTGCTTCGCGGTGAACGTGAAGTCGTGCCGCCTGGGGTCCGTGGCGTCGACCTTGATGGCCCGGCGCGGCACGGCAGCGCCGGCGGCGTCCCCCGCGCTCGCATCGGCGGGGCCGCTCGCGTCCTCCTGCGGCACGTGGGCGAAGCGGCGTCGACCGGGACGACTTCGGCATCGGGCCCCGGGGACGCGGCAGGAACACTGCTGGTCGACGAGCAGGCGGCGAGCGCGGCAACGCCGGCGAGCGCGCTCACGAGGAGGAGTCGCGGCATGCTCGTCACCGTAGCATCAACCTCGGGCATGCAGCCCTCACTGCTCCTCGGCGGAGTCCTTCGCGACGTCGGTGAGGACGCCCTTCATCTTCTCGCGCTGCGCCTGGCTCGCGATGGTGGTCGAGCCGTCGAGCGAGTCGAGATCACGTGTCGTCATAGCGACGTGCATCGCGAAGGCCTCGCGGTGGAAGTCCTCGACGGCGCGCGCCGCCCAGTCCTCGGGCGCCTCGCTGGGCTCCTTCTCCCTCGGCTCGCGCGGCGCGGCGACGGCGCACGTGAGCGTCGTACCGTTCGGCGTGCCGAGGCAGATCTGGAGCCCGGTGGGAGCCCTCTGGACCTTCACGGTGAAGCCCCAATCGGCATCGCGGAGGCGCGGCGAGCGACCGAGGAGCACGACGGCGCGCTCCACGGCGCTGTCGCCCTTGCCCGAGACGCGCGCCGGGATCGCGAGGCCGAGCCGGCGCACCACACCCGCGTCCTTCTGGAGAGCCTGCTCGAGGAGCGCGAGGGTCGCCGCGTGGTCGCCGTTCTTCCGCGCCGCCTCGCCGCCCACCGCCGCGACGCGCGCGGCGAGGATCGCCTCGCCCTTCGGCAGCGCGCCGATGGCCTTCCGCGCGAGCTCGATGGCCTTCGTGTGATCGCCACGCTTGAACGCGACCTCGGCCTCGAGGCCGTCGAAGTACGGCACGAGCGCGGGGAAGTCCTTCTCCTCGGCCCGCGCGCGGCGGAGGGTCACGCCGACGATGCCCGGACCGAGCACGTCGATGAGGTCGCCGACGAGCCACGTGGGAACCGGCTCGAGGCCGCCGCTGAGGAACATGCGGAAGGTCGAGTCGAGGCGCTCGCGATGGCCGAGGATGCTGACGATGCGCTCGTCGTCGGGCCAGGAGGCGACGTGCGCGAGCAGGATGTTCGCGGAGGCCTTCGGTCGCCCGGAGGTGCCCGACCAGCTGGAGCGCTCGGCGAGCTGCTCGGCGCGCGTCGCCGCGATCGCGCGCCGGAGCAAAGCATGGGCGCCCAGCGCCTGATCGGGCTTCGAGGAGACCAGGCCTCGGCGGTCGGGGCGCTCGATGGCGCGCTCGATGAGGCGCTGCGCGGCCTCCGACTCACCTGCCACGAGCAGGAGCGAGGACAGCGCCGCGTCGGTCTCGGCGCGATCCTGGTCGCGCAGGCTCGCCGCCTGGTGGGCGCGCCAGCTCTGCATCTGCTTCGCCGAGGCGACGGCCTCCGCGGCGCGCCCGCCATCGGTGTAGAGCCGCGTGAGGATGCGCCACGGATTCGCGATCGAGATGGGCCGCGAGAGCGCGCCCTCCTTCGCGAGCCGCTCCACCTCGTCGAGCCGGCCCACGGCGTAGGCCGAGAGCGCAGCGTTGTATTCGTGGACGACGGGAATGGCCCCCTTCGCAGCCGTCTTCTTGGCATATTCGAGCGCCGCGAAACAGGACTCGAAATACGCCTTTCGCTGGCGCGCCTCGCCCTCGATGGCGCAGAGCGCATTGCGGCCGAGCGAGGCCTCGAGCTGATCGGATGCGGCGCTCGCGGTGCGCGCCACCTTGCGCGCCTCGTCGAACTTGCCGAGCCGGAGGAGCGGCCACGCATGCTCGGCGACCAGGTGCGGATCGTAGAGCGCGTCGTGAAAATCGAGGATCTGGAGCTGGTATTCGTACTCCTCCATCTCGCCGGCGAGCGCCTGGATCGTGGAGAGCATCTCGCGGTGCAGCGGCCACGGCGACGTCTGCGCGGGCGACGAGCCGTAGACGCCTTCGAAGAGCTGCCGCGCACGACCCAGGCGGAACATCGCGCGCGCGAGATCGCCTTCGGCGTCGCGCAGGACATTGCCGAGGACGTAATTACCGAGGATCGAATCGGGGTTCTTCTCGAGGACCGCCTCGGCCTTGGTGCGCGCGGAGAGGAGCTTGTTCTCCTTTAGCAGCTTGTACGCCTCGTCCTCGAGGGGCGTGCCCTTGAACGCCGGCGGCGCGGCCTGGGCGTGCACGGGCGCATCGCTCCCGGCAAGCGTGAGCGTGCCCAGGGCGAGCGCCAGGACGGAGAGGTACCGGCGGATCTTCATCGACGCATCGTGAAGCGGGCGAGACGCTCGAGCGGCTCAGCGACGCAGTCCTTGAGGATGGATTCGATCGAGTCGCTGCCGGCAGCGATCTCGAGGCGATGCCCGAAGATCAGCCCTATGAGCGCGCTGATGTCGGCCGCGGTCACGAAGTCTCGACGGTTCGCGAGCGCGTGCACCTGGAGCGCGGGAATGGCGAGGACGAGCGAGCGCGTGGAGGCACCCTGGAGCACGCGGGGGTCGGAGCGGGTCTTCCCCGCGATGTCGACGAGGCACTCGCGGACCTCGGGCGCGACGTACACGAAGTGCTCGATGGCGTGGCGCGAGTGGAGCAGCTCGGTGCGGGTGACGCGCGGGAGATCCTTGGGGGCGCCACTGCGAATGGCCTTGTAGCTGCTGAGGATCTCGAGCTCGGCGGCGCGCGACACGTGCGCCATCTTCACCTTGAAGAGAAAGCGATCGAGCTGCGCGCTGGGCAGCGGGAACGTGCCGGCGAGGTCGAGCGGGTTCTGGGTGGCGATGACGAAAAAGAATTCGTCGAGCTTACGGGTGCGGTTGTCGACGGTGGTCTGCTTCTCGGCCATCGCCTCGAGCATCGCGGACTGCACCTTCGGCGAGGTGCGGTTGATCTCGTCGGCGAGGACGATGTGCGCGAAGATCGGACCCGGCCGGAACGAGAACTTGTTCGTGTTGGGGTCGAAGATGGTGGTGCCGGTGACGTCCGAGGGGAGGAGGTCGGGCGTGAACTGGATGCGCCGGAAGGTGACGATGTTGTCGTGCGGGTTGTCGTCGATGATCGAGTCGCCGAGCGCCTTCGCGAGCGTGGTCTTGCCGGAGCCGGGATAGTCCTCGAGGAGGATGTGACCGTCGGCGAGCATGGCGACGATGATGACCTCGATCACCTCGTCGCGGCCGCGCACCGCGCTGCGGAGGCGGGCGCGCAGTCGTTCGATGACTCCCCAGGCCCCGGCGAGGTCGGTGATGGCGGGCGCGAGTGTCTCGGTGACGTGCTCGCTCTGCTGAAAATCAACGACGTCCATGGGAGTCCTCTCGTGTCACCGGGATGCAAAGAACGATGCAGGGTTGAGAATGCCGAGGAAGCGCCGGCCGGCCTTGGTGTGGGCCGAGAGGTCGCTGCGCAGCTTCGCGAGCGCGGGCATCCACGTCGTGCGCGCCAGCTCGCTGCGGGCGGCCATGGGGGTCTGCGGATCGCGCAGGCTCGCGGCGACGTGCAGCTGCGTGATCTCGCGGAACGCAGGCGCGGCGGCGGAGGCGCGCTCGGCGAAGGCCTCGCGGGTCTCACCGAACGAGCGCACGAGGCCGACCTCGGCGAGCATGTCGAGCGCGGCCCGGTAGCCGACGCGCGGGAGCGCGCGAGAGGACGCGACGGTCGGCGCGAACCGGCGCCAGATCTTCGCGGCGTACAGCACGAGCACGACGAGGAGCAGGAGGGAGCCGCCGGCGATGCCGGCATCGCGGCCGTAGTGCCTGGGCGGCGGCTTGACCGGCTGCTCGGGATCCGGCGACTCGTCGCGCGCCATGTTGCCGAGGAGCCGCTGGAGATCCTCGTCCTGCGGCGTGGCCGGCGGATCGAGGTTTCGCTCGGCGGCGATGTCGAGGACGATCCAGCCGACGCCGTCGAGATAGAGCTCTGGCCACATGTGCGCGTCACCGCTCTTGATGACGAGCGCCGAGCCGCCCTTGCGGGCGTCCTCGTCCGCGCGATACCCGGCGACGACGCGCGCGGGGATACCGAGCGAGCGCCAGAGCAGCGCCGCAGCGTGCGCGAAGTGCACACAATAGCCAATCTTCTTTCCGAAGAGGAACTCCGCAGTAGGTTCACCCTTCGCGGCGTAATGCACCTTCGTGGAGTAGGTGAGCTCGTGATCGAGGCTGGTCTTCACCGCGAGCGCCATGGCGAAGGGGTCCTTGCGGACCTTCTCCGGCAAGGTCTGGATGATGCGATTGGCTAGCTCGCCATACCGAGGATCCGGGGGGCCGAGGGTGTAATACGTACGGAGATCCGGGGACCAGCGCGGGTCACCGGCGGGGCGCCCCAGGAGCTTCTGGTAATCGAGCTCCTGCGCGAGCGACTCCACCTTGTAGGCGCGGAGGAAGCGCGACGGATTCGGGTTCTTCGCCGGGGCGAAGGAGATCGGCGCCTCGAGCCCGAACGGATTCGCGTGCTCCGTGAGGAGCGCGACCGTCTGGTGCACGAGCATCCGCCCCTTCGGCGAGACGGGATCGCGCACCATCGTCTTCTCGGTGGGGAACGTCGAGACGCCATCATGGTCGGCGTCGCCGCGGCCGGTCGCGACGAGACGCGTGCCGTTCCACTGGCTCAATGCCTCCTGCCGGAAGTAGTACGACTGCGAGGGCGGCGAGTAGTCGTCACCGAGGAGCACGACCGCCACGGGCTGCGGCGAGCCCCCGTTGCCCGGATCCTCGGTGAGGCGGGAGGGCGGAGGCGGCGGGCTCCCGCCCCCTCCTTCTTGCGCGCCGCCGTCGTTCGGTGAGCCGACGCCGCCGCCGTCGGGCTGCTGCGGAGTGGCGCCCCCGCCGCCGTCGTTCTTGTCCTCGTCGGGCTTGCCGCCGCCGCCGTCCTGTCCGGGCGGCGGAGGTGGCGGCTCCTCTCCCTGTTCGTCGGTGCGGCCCGCCTCGACGAGCGGCTGCGGCTTCGGCAAGCCGACGGCCTTGATGGTGAGGAGACCGATGACGGCGAGCACGACCAGGACGACGAGCGACGAGATCGCGCGACCGCTACGCGTCTCGACGAGGAGGAGCGTCGCGAGGAGGAAGGCCGCCACGAAGCCGGCGCCGAGGATGAGGCGCGCGGGGTCGACGTCGTTGCGGAACGCCCAATCGGCGAGCCACAGCGGGCGCGAGATCACGCCCTCGCGGTGGGCGGCGAACACGCTCGTCACCGCGACCGCGACGAAGCCGAGCTCGAGCCCCACGAACGTCGGCCGGCGCGCCGCCGAGGAGCGCATCATCGCGCAGACCGTCGCGGGGAGGATGGCGAAGCGCAGCACCTCGACGAGGGAGAGCGT
This sequence comes from Polyangiaceae bacterium, assembly GCA_043732195.1. Lineage (GTDB taxonomy): Bacteria > Myxococcota_A > Polyangia > Polyangiales > Polyangiaceae > Labilithrix. The sequence continues at coordinate 13,211 of JAYTHX010000066.1, read as the reverse complement.
GAGCGAGGGCCCGAGGATGGTGGGGACGATCTCCCACGCCACACAGGCCTTGCCGAAGCCCCAGACCAGCAGCAGCGTCGCGAAGAGCGCGCCGAGGATCAGCGAGAGCTTGAAGCGCGAGGCTGCGAGCCGCTGACCGCCCACCACGCCGAGCGTGGCACCGAGCATCGCCGAGACGAGGCCGGCGCTGCTGGTCAGGCCGAGCGCGAGGCTGAAGGCCGCGAGGGACAGGGCGATCGCGCGGATCACGTGAGGGAGGACGGCGAGGACGCGCTTCATCGCGCCTGGCCCGCCGCGGGAGCGCGCGCGGCCTCGAGCGGCCGGCTGTCCGCGAGGCGCAGCTGCTCACCGGCCTGGTAGAAGCGGCCTGCGCGGCGATCCACGAGGAGGACGCGCGCGCGCGTGCCGGCGAGCGCGCGCAGCACCTCGGTCGACGAGGCGAGCGAGACGATCTCCGTTCCCTTGCTCTCCTCGGGCGTGACCGTGAGGCGCCGCATCCAGCTCGGCATGGTGCTGCGATCGATGCCGTCGCAGCAGACCAGGAACTCGACGTTCGGCGCCGCGCTGCCGGCCGCGCGCCGGGCCACCGCGCCCACCACGCGCGAGACCCACTCGCCCTTGCTCGCAGGCACGAACACGAGCACGCGGCCCGCACGCGCGTTTCGAGTCATGAAGGAGGCGAGGCCCGCCCCCGTCTGCTCGGGCGTGGCGGACACGGACGAGGCGATGAGGCCGTGGGCGGCGTCGAGGCTCTTCGCGTCGATGGTGCTGCCGTCGACCCCGAACACCCAGTCCTTGCCGAGCGCGCCCGACTCGAGCGCGAGGCGAGCGGTGCCGGCGGCGGCCTCGTCGCCTTCGCCCGCCACGAGATACGCGACCGCCTTCGTGGCCACGCTCTGCGCGCGCTCCGGGACCTTGATCACGATCTGCCGGGTCTTGGCGAAGACGCGCCACAGGATGAACCGCACCGGATCGCCTGGGCTGTAGCGCCGGAGATCGCTGCGGTCACCCTCGGCCGCGGACGTCGGGTTCGGATAGTCATCGCCGTTCGACAGCGAGCGCACGACGTTCATCTTCGCCAGCGCGCCGACCGACGGCAGGCAGTGGACGGAGCGCGCCTCCTCGTAGAGCAGCGTGATCTTCGTGAGGCGGAAGGCGTCGCTCACGTCGATGCGGCGACGCACGCGGCTGTAGGTGCCACGCCGCTGCGGAGTGGCGGTCTCGTGGTGGCGGCCCTGGCGCGCGGGCGCCTCGACCTGCGCGCGCGGCTCCGACCACGTCCAGCGGACGGAGACGAGCGGCACGTACCAGAGGCTCGAGAGGGAGAACTCGGTCTTCGTCGGCACGCCGCATTCGAGGCGCAGGCCGGGCTGCTCGCCCACCGCGCGCAGCCGCATCGCGAGGACGATGGCCGTGATCGTGGTGGCGAGGAACGCGAGCGCGGCGATCACCGCGGCGATCCCCGCGAGCGCGAAGAGCACGAGGTCGACCTTGCGGATCCCGTACGTCACGAACGCCAGCGACGACCCGAGCGCGACGCCGAGCCCGAGCGGCGTGAAGGGGAAGAGCTCGGAGGCGCGGCGGAGAAGCTGCCAGGCGCGGCGCGCGAACGGCGGCAGGGTCATTTCCCGCAGCTCCACGCGTGCTTCGGCGGCGCGAAGGCCGGCGGCGGCACCTTCGACGTGTTGCGGAACGGGGCATCGAGGCAGCGAATGCGACGAAAGACGGTCGGCTCGTTGACGGCGCTCCCGCCGTCGTTGTTGACCGACTGGAATTCGTTGATGCCGCTCTCGATCTTGCCCGAGAAGTTGTCCGGGTTGTAGTGGCCGGGCTGGCCGCACGCGACGTGTTCGACCGTGTATGTCTTCGCGCCGAAGACGAGGTTCGCGCCGGCGTCGATCGTGCCCTTGCCCGGCATCTTCACCGTGCTGTCGCGGACGCCGGGCGTGCACGGTAGGGGCTTGTCGTTGCTCTTCTGGCCAGTCCAGTAGTGCGAGGACATGTCGCCTTCGAGCGGGCCGGCAGCGTTGCCGTCGGCGGCGGGCGCGCTGCGGCGGATGGTGAGCTGGTAGTCGTACCAGGTGCTCTGGCGCTCGTTGTAGAGGAGGGCCTGCCACGTGCCAGTGACCTTGTCGGGGCACTCCGCGGGCGGGGGCAAGCGCGCGCGCTGCTCCTCGACCGTCGCCGACGAGCCGCGCGGCAACAGCGAGAAACCGATGACGAGGAGCACGGCGAGCGACAGCCATCGCCGCCGACCTGTCCCTCTCGTCGATCGCGGCATGGCCCGCGACAGCAACAAGTTATCGAAGCGCCGTCAAGGGCGCCTGCGCGGGAAGTGCAGGGCCGTCCGCGCGGCGCTTTGCTGAAAGCCGGCATTTTTCCATCATTCGGCGATCCCCTCGGGCGCTGCGCACGGATAACGACAGCGCGGCGCTTGGCATTCCGGTGCGCGGCGGGTCGCGTCACGCAAGCGCGCCTTCCCTTTGCGCCGCGGCGGGGGCAGCGTCCGCGCGATGTCCCAGCCGCCGTATCCCCCGCCCGGGCCGCAAGGTCCCTATGGGCCGCAAGGCTCGCAAGCTCCGTATGGCCACGCTCCCCACGGGCCGCCTGGGAACGGCGTGCTGGATGCGCTCGTGCCCACCAACCCGCTCGCGGCAGTGGCGTGCTGGGTGGGGATCCTGTCGGTGATCCTCTGCGGCTTCGGCGTGGTGCTCGGTCCGATCGCGCTCGCCACCGGCGTGATCTCGCTGAAGCGCGGGACGCTCGTCGAGCAGTCGGGCTACGGCAAGGCGACCTCGAAGGCGCGCAGCTGGATCGGCATCGTGACGGGCGGACTGGGGACGGTCATCAGCATCGTCTTCATCGTGCTCCAGCTGATCAAGCGCTGACCTGCGCGGGTGAGCGTGCGGGTGGGGGGAATGCCCGAGCGCGGAGGACGGTTCGTCACGCGATGATGAAGCAGCTCCTCGTGCGCTTGGCCGCGCTCGTCATGGCCGTCGCGCTCGCGCTGGGCGCGTGCCGCAAGCCAGATGTGACGGACGGGCCTGGCGCGTCGTGCGGCCTCACCGACGACGGGAGCGCATTCGAGGTGAGTGGCCGCAGCGACGGGCTCTATCCGGTGCAGGGCGATCGCCTTGCCGCGGCGCCGCTCGCCGGGCTCGCTCGCGTCTCGAAGACGGGCGAGGGCGTCGACCCTGCGAGCGGCAAGCGCTGGATCGCGATGCACCTCGCGGAGGTCGAGGACCGCGCGCTGCGCGACTTCACGGCAGACCCGACCGACAAGAAGCTCGCGGTGGTCGCGAACGGCGAGCTCGCGAGCGTCCACAAGATCCGTCAGGCGATAACGTCTGCCGACTTCCAGATCAGCTGCTGTAATCCGCGCGCGTGCGCTCGCTGGAGCACCCTGCTCGACCGCGCGAGGTGAATGGCGCTCACTTGCAGCGCGGGACCTTGCTGCGCTTCTTGGTCTCGGCGCCGCCTTCGTGGGCGGTCTCCTTGGTCTGCTCGGCGCCTTCTTTCCAGCGGGCCTTCGCCTCGTCGGTGCCGCCCTCGACCAGCCCGGCGGTGGCCGACCCGAACGTCTTCACGCCTTCGACCGCGGTCTTCGCGCCGGTCTTCGCGCCCTGGGCGCCGGTGCGCACACCGACCTCCGCGTCGTCGACGGCGTCGTCACGGCAGGCGGGAGGGCTCGCGGCGCCCTTGGACCGAGATCCGCAGCCGAGCGTCGCGGCGACCACGAGCGTGAGGACGAGGAACATGCGCATGCCCGATCCGTAGCACGCTCGGCAGTCTCAGACGCTCCGGAGGAGCCGGGCCGGCAGCAGGATCGGCAAGAGCGCGAGCACGAGCTCGACGCCGGCGCGAATGGCGGTGCCGAGCGCGTGAAGCGGCAGGCCGACGAGCCAGAGGAGCGGAGAGAGGACGAGCGCGAGGACCGCGACCGGCCAGCAGAGGACAAACAGGATCGACCAGAGGAGGAGCTTCGTCATGGCCCTCACGAGTCGCCCGAGCCTCGGCGGAAATTTCACGAACCACGTCACGACGACCGGCTGGCGCTCGGCGAGCGCGCGCTCGTCCGGCGCGAGCTGGAACGCGTCTGGACCGTGGCGTCCGCCGTCACGCAGACGCTCGACGGCGTTTTCGGTCCCGACGCGTGGGTGGCGCTCGCGAGCGAGGTCGGGCCACCGTTCATTGAAGCAAACTTCGCGCGCTCGGAGAGCTACCCGCTACACGCGCGCCCACATGCGCGCAGCGAGCACGAGGAGCGAAACGCCGGGGCCCGCGAGGAGACCCGGCGACCGCGATCAGAACTGGCCGATCGGCTTCTTGTTCTGAGCGCGCACGATGCCGGCCTCCGTGGGGCCGCCCTCGAGCTGCTTCATGATGTTGTCGATGTTGAAGTTCGCGCCGATGTAGACGCGCTGGTCCTGGTACTTGTCGAAGAACGGGTTGCCGCGCGTGCCGCTCTCGGTGAGCGCGGAGCGCGAGAGCCAGTACCCGACCTCGGCGGTGAGCCAGGAGTTCGCCTCGTAGTCGACCCAGGCGCTGAAGTAGGACGACTGGCGGACGGTGGTGGGACCGAAGCCGTCCGGGCTCACGACGGTGCGACCGTTCACCTGGACCTCCGAGCCTGAGTACGCCCACTGGCTCGCGCCGAGGTAGTAGAGGGCGGGGCTCCACTTGCCCCAGGTCGCCGAGATGAGGAACGTGTAGCTGATCGAGTCGGACGTGTTGAACGTGCCGCTCAGCTGATCGGTGCAGCCGTTGCCGCCGGCGCACTGCACGCCGTAGGGGCGCGGGGTGCGGGTCTCGGGCGTGGTGCTGCGGTAGACCGGGTGCGAGTAGCCGGTGCTCGCGAGGAGATCGAGCGAGCCGTTGCCGGGGATGTGGTCGAAGGTCTTCGAGAGCTGGAGGCTCGCGCCGGGCGCGAAGAGCATCGTGCGCGCCCGCGACTCGGGCGAGGTCGGGAACGACGTGTTGAACGCGACGGCCGGCTTGATGCCGCCCGGGAGCTCGGGGATCTTCCGGTAGAAGAGCGAGAGCGTCGTGTCGCTGAAGCGGGGCTCGTTCTTGGTGACGGTGGTGTCGCTGTTCGTGAACTCGTAGTTGAAGACGATACGAGCGCGGAGCTGGAACGCGTCGTTGATCGCGAAGCGCGGCGTGATGTAGAGCGCGCTGTCGACGGTCGGGTTGTTGTACTGGGTCTGGCCCCGGTCGATGGTCGCCGTCGTCATGCTCGCCTGCCCGAAGATCTGCGTGCCGGCCCAACGCCGCTTCTTCGTGGGCGCAATGGGCTCTGCGGCAGAGCCGTTCGGTGCGTCGGCGCCGGGGGCGCCGCTCGCGCTACCAATCGTGATGGCCGCGCTCGGGGCCGGCTCCGCCGGCGTGGTCTCCGAGCTCGGCGACGGCGTGGTCGGGGCCGCCGTGGGATCCGTGCCGCCGCCCGAGGGCGTCGGGTCGGAGGGCTGGACCGTCTTGGCCGTCTGCCCTGGCGCCGGGGGCGCCGCGAACGACGTCGCACTGACCGAGAGGCCGACCAACCCGACCGAGATCGCCGACAGACACGAGAAACGCTTCATTTCGGAGCTCCAACAGCGAGAGATGCAGAACGAGAGAGACAGCGGAGGGACGAGGCGCGGCTTATGCAAGCATCGTGCTCGACCGTTTATCTTCTAAGCCTTCGTTTTCGCAGAAGAGTTTTTGGAGCTGAGAAGGCTCGTCAAGTTGCTAACGGACCGGTGCGACAGCGTCCTTGCCTACCTCGCGATAGAGGTCTTCACACACGTGCGATAGCGCAGCCGCATCTACCGCTGCAGTGGCCTACAGGCAAGGGGCGCGAGGCGGTGTGCCCGGCGACCCTCGCAGCTCGGGATCGCTCAGTCGGCGAGGTCTTCCCACCACTCGTGGCGCTTCTCCGGCACCCGGTCCGGCTTGGGGACGGGCTTCACGTCCGGCTTCACGTCGGGATCGGGCTTCGCGTCGGGCTTCTTCTCTCCGTCCTTCGGCGGCGGCTTGCCGTCCTCCCCGGCGTACCCGTTCTCGTAGGGGTTGCCGTACTTGAACGTGCGGCCCGCGCCGAACAGCTCGTCGAACGTGACGGTGATCGAGGCCGCCAGGATGTGCGTGAAGCCCCGGTAGGCCCCCTCGTTCACGGCGGGCAAGAGTTTGCCCTGGCTGTCGACGGGCTTGCCGTTCTTCGCGCCGTTGATGGGGCGGACGTCGCCCTGCCCCGTTCCCACGACGCGCGGGATGGAGGCGACCGCTGCGTAGCCGACGTCGAGGCCGAAGGCGCCGCGCTTGTAGCCGAGGCCGAGCGTGCCCGCGATCTTGGCGAGCGTGTCGAAGTCGAGGCGCGTGTACGCGAAGCTCGTCGCAGCCGAGTCGAAGTAGCTGCCCGCGCGCACGCTGAAGACGCCGCCCGACGCCTCGAAGTTGTACGCCCCGCCGGCGCGCACGCTGAACGTGTTCGAGTACCCGTGCACGACGAGCGTATCGATGTTCTTGAACTGCCCGAGCGACGGGATGCTGAGCCGCGGCCCGTCGCCCTGCGCGCTTCCCCAGCCCTCGAAGGTCGCGTCGAGCTCGAGGTCGTAGACCTCGAAGTCTCCGTCCATCGAGATGTAGCGGCCGCCCGCGCGCACGATGAGCGGTAGCTTCGTGGAGAGCGTCGCGGTGCCGGGCTTCAGCGTGACCGCGGCGATCTTCGGCGACTCCGGCGTGACGATACCTTGCGCCTCGAGGCTGATCGGCGTGCGCACGCTCAATCCGAACGCGACGCTCGGGCTCGGCCGAGCCAGCGCGCCGACGGTGCCCGCGAACGAGGTGGCGGTGGCCCGGAGCGTCGCGCGCGAGTCACAGGGCTGGTACTCGACGTTCTTGCAGGCGTCGCCGACGTCGCCGTACGAGACGGTCGTCTGGTCGAAATTGCCGAGCACGAGGTGTGCGGAGAGCCCGAGATCGAGCCACGGCGTGACGCGGAAGCCCGCCGACGCCGTGGGATAGATCAGCGTGCTGCGAGACTGGACGTAGTCGTAGCGCGACGCGGCCGGCGCGCCGCGCACGCCGAGCGGGAAGGTGCGGTTGCCGACCGACGGCGGCCCGAACACGCCGACCGCCACGGTGACGCGGTCGAGCGAAGCGAAGTCCGTCGAAGCGGCCAGGAACGGCGCGAGGAACGGGCCGCCCGAGTTGTTCACGGCGGGGTACGGCTTGCCGCCCCACGGCGTCGATGCATCGTTCGGATCGTCGGGGAAGGAGCTCGCCCGCTGGAACTCGTACGAGTGCAGGAAGAGATTTCCGCCGACGTAGAGGCGCGTGCCGCGCTGCCGTGCGAGGCCCGCCGGATTGTAATACATCGCGGTGGTGTCGTCGGCCTTCGCCACGAACGTCGCCCCGCGCCCGACGGCCTGCGCGCCGTTGTCCGGCAGCTCGAAGCCGCCCCCGCGCGCCGTGCCCGACGACGTCACGACGCCCGCGCCGAGCGCGAGCATGACGAGCGAGGACCTCACAACGCGCGACACGCGTGCATCGTGCACGAGCGGGAATGTATCGCGGTTCGAGGTCAGGCGATCAGGCGATCAGGTGCCGGGACATCCCGGCGCCCCCGTGGCCTTGCCGGTGAGGGGGTTCGTGCAAGGCGCGCACTTGAAGCCGTCAATGCAGCTGCCCCGTGAGATGCCGAGGCTCTGGATGAAGCCGAAGCTGAGGCAGTCGCTGAGGCAGACGCCCGCATAGCTGTCGGTGAGAAGCGTGCTGCCGTTGCAGGCAGGGCCCTTGAAGTTCGGCTGGAACATCTCGTTGGGGACGCACAGCTCGGCGCCCTTCGCGCACGTGCCGTCGTCGTCGAGGTTGCCTGCCTGCGAGGCCGGGACGCTCGCCTTCGGAACGCACTTCGCCCGCGCGGTGCCCTGCTTGCTGCAGCACGGCGTGAAGGTCTTCGCCGGCTGCTTGGGAGCGTCGCAGCTCACGCTCCTGCACGCGCCGGTGTCCTTGCCGTCCACGGGGTTGAAGCACGGCGTGCAGAGCTCGCTCGCGTCGCAGGTGTCGCGCGCGAGCTGCGCCTTCTGCACCTCGATCTGCGGGATGTTCACGTTGAGGCAGCGGCCTTCGGCGCCACCGACCGCGGCGCAGGTCTTCGGCAGGTACTGCCCGCCCGCGGCGATCGACTTCGCGGGCGCGCACAGGCCGGTCGCGCACGCCTTCAGCATCGCGGCCGAGGAAGCCGGCACGAGCGTGGCGGGCACGCAGCGCGCGCCTTCACCGCACGAGGGGAACGTCGTGACGTCGACGATCGGCGGCCCCGTGTACGGACAGCTGACCGCCGGCGCCGGGCTCCCGGGCGCGGGCGGCATCGGCTTTGCGTCACAGACCGGCGCAGCCTTGCCGATCTCGCACACGCCCGTGGGCTCGTTGTTCTTGAGCGGGTTGAGGCACGGCGCGCAGCGCTCGTCCTCCGCGCAGCTGTCGTTCTCGCCGCGGCCGAGGAGGTCGGCGTTCTTCGCGACCTCGGGGACGCACACGCTCATGCAGCGGCCCTCGCCGAACGGCGACTTGCACGTGGGAGGCGCCGCGCCGCCGCTCTTCACGAGCGGATCGGGGACGCAGAAGCCGCCGCCGCCGTCGGCGCACGTGTCGAGCTGGCTCGAGACATTCGCGGGGACCTTGGCCTCCGGCAGACAGCGCGCCGCGCCGCCCTTCGCCGCGCACGCGCACTTCGGGTACTTCGCGGGGTCCTCGGGCGTGCGCGCTGCGCCGCCGCCGGGGACGCACGCGTTGGGATCGGTCCTGGTGGTGACGGGCGTGGCGCCGCCCCCGGCGGTGATGGAGTCACCCTCGAAGTCCGCGGAGGAGCACGCCGCGAGAAGGACCGCGGCGACGCCCGCGATGGCGATGAAGTTCGACATACGGAGCGGATCGACTTCAAAACCCGGACCACGCCGCGCGCGCGCCGCATGGCCGCAGCGACCTTCGCCACCAGCTGGAATTCTCGGCACCTTGCCAACGGCACAGATGTAGGCCGATCAGCGCGCGGCCGGCCGGGCCTGCGGCCCCGGAGGCGCCCACGTGATCCAAGCTGGATACGAGCCGGACCACGCCGCGTCGAACGATTCCATCGACGGTGGAACACAAACGTTTCTTTGCGTGACAAAATAGAGTTACATACACTCTATTCATGACGAACGAAGACGCAGCGGTCGGCGCCGTGCTCGGGGCGCTCGGGCGCGGTGCTCGATTTCTTCCGCGCGGAGATCACCGCGGAGGACGTCGAGCACGCGCTGACCATGCCGGGCGGCGGCACCTGGAACGTCGCGCCCGGGCAGGTCACGGACGACGGCGAGCTGACGATGAGCCTGCTGAACGCCCTCGCCCAGACGCCCGACCGGCCGCCGAGCACTACGCGCGGTGGGCGGCCTCCGATCCGTTCGACATCGGCGTCACCACGCGCAACGCGATGGCCTGCCTGATGACCGAGGCAGCCGCGACCCGCAACCAGGGCTCGAAGGCGAACGGCAGCCTGATGCGCGCGACGCCGCTCGGCGTGTGGGGCGCGACGCGCAGCGACGAGGCGCTGATCGCCGCCACGCAGGAGGACGCCCGGCTCTCGCATCCCAACGCGTCGTGCGTCGAGGCCGCTGTCGTCCACTACGTGGAGGCGCTGCGCGAGACGCTCGCCGGCGGCGGCGACACCGACTCCAACGCGTCGTAGGCGGCCTCGTCGGCGCTCGCTGGGGCGCGGGCGCGATCCTCGAGGCGATGAAGGCCGCGGTGCTGGGGTGTGACACCGGCCGCGGTCCTCATCCGCGCCCCGAGGCGCTCCATCCGCGCAGCGTGAGGGCGCGGATTCGTGCGCTCTCCCAGCAATAAAACAGGAATGGCTTCCTTGCGCGGCGGGGTGCTCTACTCCGTCTCGATGCCGAGGGAATCAGCGAAGCGCGTGCCGCCGGTGAAGGTGAAGGCTCCGGCCACCCGGTCGACCCCGAAGATCTCGAGCCCGCGCATGCGCGCGGCGGCGCCGATCTCGGAGCGCGTCCCCGAATCGCAGCGCGAGCTCCCCGAGTCGCAGCGCGCGCCGGGTCGCGGCAAGTACGACCGCACGCGCTCGCCCGACGAGCGGCAGAAGGATCAGATGCGGCGCCTCCTCGAGGCGGCGGGCATCGTGTTCGCGGAGATGGGCTGGGCCGACGCGACGGTCGAGGCCATCGTCAATCGCGCGGGCATGAGCCGCCGCACGTTCTACGAGCACTTCGACGACCTGAAGGAGTGCTTGCTGGTCCTCCATCAGAAGGTATCGAAGGTCTCGGTCCGCGCGGTCGAGAGCCAGGTACAAGCGCAGACCGACCCGCCCGAGATGCTGCGCACGGGCATCATGGCGTTCCTTGGGGGCATCGCGATGTTCCCGCACATGGCCCGCGTGATGTTCCGCGTGGTCCGCTCGGCGGGCCCCGAGTTCGAGCGCGTCCACGAGCAGATGATGGCGCGCTTCGCGAAGCTCGTGCTCGACGGCGTCGAGGCGTCGTTCGAGAGCGGCAAGGGCCAGGGCAAGCGCCCGGTGGATGGCCAGGTGGAGCTGCGCGTGTTTGCGCTGGTGTCGGGGATGGAAGCGGTTGCGATGAGGTATGTGCTGCGGGGGGAAGAGGCGAAGGCGCTGGAGGCTGCGCCGATCTTGATGGATATGGTGCAGCGGACGTTCCGGGCCTGAGGGAGATAACGGAGAACAGGCAACTGGCGACGGGCCCAGCCACGGATCAGGATCCGCGGCCCGCGCTGCCGACGGCAGCGCGAGCAACGCCGCCGTCGCGATCAGGATCCGTGCACTTCTCACGGACTCGGGAGTGTCGACTCGAGCGGCACCACGAACTTCGAGACGAGCTGACGCATCACCTCGATGTTTGCCACGTAGCGCTTGAGCGCGGCGTCGCCGCCCGGAATATCGGGATTGAGCTGCGGCTTGCCGTTCTTCAGCTTCAGCTTCGGCGTGCCGTCGGCGCTGAGGCGGTAAAAGCCCTGCGCGTCGACCTCGACGAGGTAGGCTTGGTACACGAGGTTGTTCGCCCACTCGAGCACGCGCGCGCCGGTGCTCCTCTCGTGATCGACGCCGAACAGCTTCTCGGTGCCGGTGCTGCGCGCCTTGTAGGCGATGCTCGTGACCGGATCGATGAACACGTACGTCTCGAGGGCACTCCACGAGACCTGCTCCGAAGCGAGCGCAGTGATGCGCGTATCGTCGATCCACGTAGCGGTTCTCGTACGCCGTCTCGAGGAACTTCACCTGCTCGTAGGGATCCGCGCCGGCGTCGTAGCGAAAGGAGGGCACGTTGCCGGTGTCGGCGAACTCGTCGGAGGAGAACATGTAGCCACGTCCAACGCGGCCCCGCCCGTCGACCACGGACGCGGTGCTCGCGAACGACGCGTACTCGGGGACCGGCGCGAAGTCCTTCACGTCGCGGTAGTCGACGACGTGATGTCGAGATAGCCGTACTCGGTGTCCAGCGCCGGATCCCACTTGATTCCGCCGTAGAGGCCCATCTGCGAGACCGCGTCGAGCGTGTACGCGTCGGTGACGAGGTTCTTCGACCAGTCGACCCTGACGTACTGACGCTGGTTCCAGGGCCGATCCTTGTCGTTCTCCTCGATCGTGTTGTTCTCCTCGCCGGTCTCCGGGGTGTAGCCGCGGCGGATGTCGAACTGCTTCTGGATGTCGAAGCTCGCGACGATCTGACCGTCGGTCGTGGTGCGCGCGGGGACCTTGGGAGCCGGGTTGCCGTCCTTCGCGGCAGGACGCGGCTCCTCGTTGCGCGCGCCGCCGCCGGTGCCGGTGCCGGTGCCGTCAATGGTGTCGATAAGCTCGTAGGCGAGCCGAGCGATCAGCTTTCGCTCGGTGATCTCCCAGCGGATGCGGACGGTCGGCTGCGCGTCCGAGCTCGTGAAGAGCTCCTCGGAGCCGGCGCCGACCGCCACATCGACGACGGTGGTGCGGAAGTAGAACTCGGGATCGTCGGCGGCGTCCTCGAGCTGCTCGCCGACGAAGAACGCCTTGGGCAGCGCGCCGACATCCACCTGGTTTATCGGGTCACGCTCCTCCGCGCAACCGGACCCCAATGCGACGCAGCCCAGCGCGAGGGCCGCAACACACAACCGCGCCGATCGGACGATCCCCATGAGCCTCTTCCCCCCTCTGAGCAGCGGGGGGCGGCATCCAGCACACGAAGTCGATCACGCCAGGCAAGGCGTCGCATTCCGCCACGCCACCGCCACGCGCTACGCCCTACGCCCTACGCCCTACGCCCGGCGCGTCAGCGCGACGGCGAGCGCTGCATACACCGCCAGCAGCACCACCAGCAGCGCCGAGCTCGCGCGCTGCGAGAGCTCCGCGCACGGCAGGCCGCCCAGCAGCGAGAGGACATGGCCGCGCGGCGTGAACAGTGCGCCGAAGCCCGCGCCGCCGCCAACGATCCAGTCGAACGCCAGGAAGACGCCGCGCAGCTTGCCCTTCCAGATCGCCGCGCCGGCGCTGAAATAGGCCGCGTAAGCACCGCCCCCGAGCGCACCGACCCAGAGCGAGGTCGGGAGATCGCTCGCGAGCGGAGGATCCTGCGAGCCATGCGCGAGCACGCAGACCAGCGCCGCGAGCACGCCGCACGCCGCCATCGCGTACGCCACCGCCACGCCCACCGACGCGAGCGCTGCCTGCCGCGGCTCCGCGCCCAGCGCGACGACGCCGCGGATGCCCTGCTGCAGACTTGCGCCACCGATCACCGCGCCGACGATCGCGTAGGCCAGGAGCGGCAACACGAGGAACGCGAACGAGCCGCGCATCACGTGCGTCGCGCCGCTCGCCGAGCCAGTCGAACGCGCAGCGGTCGCGATCACGACCGCCGCGAGCGTCCAGAGGAGGAGAGGCGCCCACGCGCGCGGCGTCCGCAAGAGACGTAACGCAGGCACGCGCGCGAGCACGAGCATCATGCGCCCACCTCCAGCGCGGGCGGCGCGGGCATGTCCCTGCGCGGGGTCACCTCGGCGGGGACCACCACCGGGCGGCGCAGCGCCTCGAGCGGCAGCACCGCGGACTCGATCGCGAGCACCTTCGCATCGCTGCGCGCCGCCGCCGTCGCGACCGCGCGCGCCACCTCCAACAGCTCGGCGCCGCTCACCACCACCGCCACCGCGGCGTGGAGGATGCGGGTCCCCACGTACGTCGAGGTCTCGACCGA
>JAYTHX010000065.1:0-18848 GCA_043732195.1 Polyangiaceae bacterium | reverse complement strand
CATGCGGATCGTCTTCCTCGATTTCGACGGCGTTCTCAACTCCCGCGCGCTCGTCGAGCGGGCGCCGGCGCCGTACGCGATCGGGCTCGATCTGCTCGCGGAGGAGGCGGTCGCGCGTGTCGAGCGCCTGTGCGTCGAGAGCGGGGCGGGGATCGTCGTCTGCTCGACGTGGCGCCTCACGTTCGACCGCGCGGCGCTCGAGGCGCTGCTGCGCGCGAAGGGGCTGCGCACCGCGTCGGTCCTCGATGTCACTCCGATGATCCCGTACAAGCGCGGACGCGGGCAGGAGATCCAGGCGTGGCTCGACCGCTCGCGCGCGCCGATCGACGGGATGGTGATCCTCGACGACGAGCCGGACATGCTGCACCTGCTGCCGTGGCTGGTGCAGAGCTCGTTCGAGACCGGGCTGACCGACGCTCACCTGGCCGCCGCGCAGCGGATCCTCCAGCAATCGGCGCCGATCCTGCATGCTCCGCCCGAGAGGTGAGAACCATGCCGGACCGGAAGACCGTGAAGCGAGCGAAGCGCGACCAGGCAGAGGGCAAGGCGCCCTCGACGCAGGCGGGCGAGTTCGTGCGCGAGGAGATGGATCACATCCGCGAGGGCAAGCACGGCGCGCGCTCGGCAAAGCAGGCGATCGCCATCGGGCTCTCCAAGGCGCGGCGCGCCGGGGTGAAGCTGCCGGCGCCGAAGACCGGCACGAAGGCGACGAAGAAGAGCGCGGCGCGTGATGCACGCAAGGGCGCGAGCCCCAAGCGCAAGGCCGTGTCGAAGACGCGCTCGCGGGCGACGAAGACGGCCTTGAAGAAGGAGGGCAGCGCCGCCGCTTCTCCGCGGGCGCTGTCGCGCCATGCGAAGGCATCCGCGCGGCGTCGCGGTCCGGCGAAGCGGTCAGCAGCGGCGAAGAAGGCCGCCCGCACGCGCGCGGCCAAGAAGTGAACGCGAGCCCGCCACGGTGTGGGGTGGAACGCCTCCCCTCGCGCGAGCGGTGCTACGTGTCGTCTTCCTCGTCCGGCTCGGCCGCGACCATCAGCGGCATCTGCATCTCGCGGGCGTAGTCCATGATCTCCGTCGCCTTCGTCTCCGCGATGTCGCGCGTGTAGACGCCTGCGACACCCTTGCCGTGCGCGTGGACCGCCATCATAAACGCCGTCGCGGTCGTCTCGTTCATGTGGAAGAACTGCTCGAGCACGTGCACGACGAACCACTTCGTCGTGTAGTGGTCGTTGTAGAAGACGACGAGGTAGCGCCGTGCCTTCTTGCTCTTCGGGGCCTGATCGAGGACGACGTCGTCGTCGTGAACGCTGTCGGGAGGGCCGCTCATGGCGCGCACGAGCATAGCGCAAGCCGGGGCGGCCGCTTATCCTGACCGCCGTGGCGCAGCGCACGCTCGTGGCCTCGGCCACCAACCTCCTCGCGCGCGGGTTCCTCGTGGTGCGCACCGACCGCCTCGGGCAGGACGGCACGCCCGTCAACGCGCTGTTCGCGGTGGCCCGCGCGATCCAGCGCGCCATCGCGCAGAAGCCGCCGGCGCGGGCGGTCGCGGTGATCGACACGCGTCCGGACGCGGCGACGTGGCCGCCCATCCTTCGGGCGCAGCTCGCCCCGCTGCCCGAGCTCTTGCGCACGCTCGGCCTGCACGTGGTCGAGGCGGAGGACGAGGCCCACGTCGTCGCGAGCTACGCGAGCGCGGCCCTCGCCGCCGGGGACGACGTCATCATCGTCGGCGTCGACAAGCGCTATGCGCAGCTCGTCGAGGATCGGCTCTGGTGGTACGACGCGAACAAGGACGTCCGCTACACGCCCGAGATCGTGCGCAAGCGGTTCGGCGTCGCGCCGCCGTCCGTGGCGGACTGGCTCGCGCTCGTGGGCGACGACAGCGGCACCGAGGTGCTGCCCGGCGTGAAGGGGATCGGCGCGAAGGGGGCGACGTCGCTGATCGAGGATCACGGCACCATCGCCGCGGCGATGGAGCAGGTCGAGACCCTCGAAGGCCGGCTCGGCAAGGCCCTCCGGGCCTCGCACGACGACGTCCTGCGCGAGCTCCGGCGCGCGCATCTCGACCGCACGCGCCCGCTGCCCGCCGCTCTCGAGGCGCTCGCGTACGTCCCGCCCGCCGCGAAGCCGCTCAACGCGCTCTATGAGCGCCTCGGCTTCTCCGAGCTGCTCGTGGACGACGGCGCCTCGATCCACGCCGAGGCCTGCGAAGAGGAGAGCGACGTGGCGACGGCGCTCGCGAAGCTCGCCTCGCGCGAGCCGCTCGCGATCCACGCGCTGCTGGAGGACCCGGCGCCGGTCCGTGCGGCGATCGCGGGGCTCGCGGTCGCGGACGGGAAGGGCACGTCCTTCTACGTGCCGTTCGCGAGCAAGGGATGGCGCATTCTCGCGGCGTGGCTCGAGGACGAGCGCGCGCCGAAGGTCGGCCACCACCTCGTCGCCATCGATGTCGAGCTGCGGCGCGCCGGGATCACGCTGCGCGGGATCGTCGGCGACTCGGCGTGCGCTTCGCAGCTCACGCAGCCCAGCAACTGGGCGCCGCATGATCTGTCGGTGGTCGCCAAGCAGGTGCTCGGCCGCGCGCTTGCGGACGAGGACGTCGTGCGGGGCGTCGGCAAGCAGCGGAAGGCGTGGAGCGCCATCTCGCTGGGCCGCGCGGCGCACTTCGCGGGGCAGCATGCCGATGCCTCCGCGGCGGTCTGGCAGAAGCTCGCGCCCGGGCTCGTTCCCCAGCAGCTCGCGGACTACCTCGCGATCGGCGACATCTGCGTGCGCATGGAGCTCACCGGGCTGCTCGTCGATCGCGCGGAGCTCGATCGCGCGGAGGCCGCCTTCGCGGAGATCGAGGCCGAGCTGCAGGGGCAGATCGACGCGCTCGCCGGCCACTCGTTCAACGTGAGCTCGTCGAAGCAGCTCGGCACCGTGCTCTTCGAAGAGCTCGATCTGCCCATCGTGCTGCGCACGAAGACCGGCTGGAGCACGGCCATCGAGGCGCTCGAGCGGATCGAGAACGCGCATCCCATCGTGCCGCTCGTCCTGCGGTGGCGCGCGCTGCGGCGCCTGCGCGACAACTGGGTCAACTCGCTCCGGCGCGCGATCGATACCGACGGTCGCGTGCACTCGCGCTTCCACCAGGCGCGCTCGTTCTCCGGGCAGATCGTGAACTCGAACCCCGATCTCGGGCGCGTGCCGGGGCGCACCCCCGAGATGGCGCGCATCCGCCGCGCGTTCGTCGCCGCGCCGGGCCACCTGCTCATGTCGGTGGACTTCAACCAGCTCGGTCTGCACGTGCTCGCGCACCTGACGAAGGACCCCGCGCTCGTGGAGCCGCTGGCCCGCCGCGCGGACATGCACGTGCTGACCGCCGCCGCGATCCTCGAGCGGCCGCCCGAGACCATCACCGTCACCGAGCGCCAGCTCGGCAAGGTCGTCAACTTCGCCACCTTCGCGGGTCAGGGGGCGAGCGCCCTGGCGCTCTCGCTCGGCATCACGGCGCACGAGGCCAAGGAGTACATCGCGCGCTTCGACCGCCACTACGCGAAGGTGCGCGCGTTCCAGGACGAGCAGCTGCGCCTCGCGCGCGAGCCGGGCTACATCGTCACGATCGCGGGGCGGCGCTGGCCGATCGGCGATCTCGCGTCGCTCGACTCGCAGCTGCTGTCGTACGCGGAGCGGCTCGCGCGCCGCGCCACCCACGAGGCCTCGGTGCAGGACGTCTCGCGCCGCGCGCTCCTCGAGGCGGATCGCGCGATCCGTCGCGAGGGTCTCGGCACGGTGCCGGTGCTCCAGATCCTCGACGAGGTCCTCTTCGACGTCCCCCAGGCCGAGCTCGCGAAGGCCGCGCGCATCTGCGCCGACGCGATGAAGCACGCGTATGCGCTCGAGGTGCCGCTGGTGGTGGGCGTGGAGGCTGGCAAGAACTGGGCAGACCTGGAGCCTCTCGCGCTCTGACGTCGCGTGAGCGTTTGCCGGCCGCGGGCCGATGTGCGAACGAGGCGGATGCTCATCGAGAGTGCCTGGCCGCGCGCCCATCTCGTGATGGACGACTTCTTCGCGCCGTCCGCGCTGGCTGCCGTCTTCCGCGAGCTGCCCTCGCTCGACCGCCTGCTGAAGCCGGGGCTGGTCCGCGACCTCGGGCACGATGGCCAGTCCCTGTTCTTCGAGCACGAGCGGCGCAAGAACAAGGCGGTATGGCTGCACGATCCGTCGCGGACGCTGCGCCTCTTCCGCGAGCAGCTCTGGTCGGAGGAGCTCGTCGTCGGGTTCGAGCAGGCGCGTGAGCCGCTCTTCCAGATCATCCCGAGCTGCTGGGCGCCGCACCTCCAGGTCTCGAGCTACATGACCGGCGACCACTACGCGTTCCACGAGGACGAGGGCGCGGGCGTCAATCTCACGGCGATCGTGTTCCTCGCGCAGGAGCCGATGAAGGTGCGCGGTGGCGACTTCGTGCTCGCCTACGACGGTGACGAGACCACGATCCCGTTCCGCAACAACCGCCTCCTCGTCTTCCCGAGCAAGACGCCGCATCGGGTCACCCCGGTGCGCGTGGCCTCCGACGATCCGCGCCACGCGCGGATCTCGCTCCAGTGCTGGCTGACCTACGGCCGGCCGGAGAAGAAGCCGAAGCGGCGCGCGCCCGAGGCCGATCGTCCGACGTTCCTGCTCGCCGAGGAGTCGATCCTCGCCGCCGCGCAGGTGCTGGGCGACGGCGCCGATCAGGCTCCGGAGGATCTCTACTGGGGCGCCTTCTATGTGAGCCGCATCCTCGCCTCGAACCTCCGCGCGCTCGCGGCGCAGCAGGCGGATCTCACCCTCGGCAAGGTGCGGATCCGCCGCGGCGCCGCGCTCGAGGTCCATGCGCGCGGGCACCTCGGCGAGACGCCGGTGCGCGTCGGCTTCTCGATCGAAGGGCCCGCGGTCGCGCCGGCCGAGGCGCTCGGTCTGTTCGTGGAGACCGGGCGCGGCGCGACGAGGACGATCATGCGTCGCCGCGTTCCGGCGGGCTCCGAGGAGCGAGCGACCGCCGCGCTGCTCCGCCGGCTGCTCGCGCGCGCGGCGCCGCGATAGCGCGCCGCTCGCCTCGTCGTACGCCGTGGGAGAGGGGCTACGCGCTCTCCGCGATCGGCGAAGCAGGCGTGACCGTCGAGCTCCCGCCGTCGTGAGCGGTCCACGGCCGCGCGGTCGGTGACTGAACCCGGTGCGGTCGCTGGCCGTTTCCTGTCTCCATGAGCATCTCGGCCGTGGGCGCAGCGAGCGGCGTGGAGCAGGCGTACAGCATCGCCATGGCGCGGAAATCGCTGGATGCGCAGCAGGCCGAAGGCAAGAACGCGGTCGCGCTGATCCAGTCGGCCGCCGCGCCCCCACTGCGCCCGGGACACCAGCTCAGCGTCGTCCTCTGAGGGCTCGAGCGCTCGAGCGTGCGTTAGTCAGCTCGAGCAGGGAATCGTCGATCATTGGCATTGATGCGGCGTCGATGTCGTCGCAAAACGTCTCACTGGCCACGATCGACGGTTGCCGTTCGTGGCGCAAATGCTTCATTGTCTCTCGATGTCACTCGACCGACTCGAAGACGTGGTCAACGACGTGAGCGATCGTGACTGGAGCTGGTGGCCGTTCCTCTGGCTGCGGCCCGAACGAAACGCGCACCTCTCGCTCACGCGCATGCTTTCGCTCTCCGTCCTCTATGGCCTGCCGTGCAGCGTCCTCACGGGCTTCGGTATCACGCTGCTGCGCGCGCCGTCGATGCCGGAGCTGCTGTTGACGGCGGCCGCCTTCCCGGTGCTGTTCTTGTTCACGGGGAGCGCGGTCGTCGCGCCGATGTGGAACCGGCGCGCCGATCGTCTCCGCGCGCGCCAGTGAGCGGTCGCGGCGGCCCGGAGCCCGTGCTGCGCCGTCGCTGACGCGCGGGCCTCGCCGGTCGCGCGCGTCGACGCCGACGCACCAGCCTCGACGACGCCGCCCTGTACGTGGAGTGAGCGCTCCGTGGGCCTGATCGGCCGCCGAGAAGTGTTGTCGAGCATGGATGCCGAGACGCGCGCAGGAAGAAGAAGCCACGAGCCGCGCGGCCGCGCAACGGCGATCCCGGCGTCGCGCCCACACGGGCGGCGCTGCACGAGGCGGCGCTCGCGTACCTCGCGCGCGGCGCGGCGAGCGCCGACTCTGTCGCGAAGACGCTCCAGCGGCGCATCGGTAACTGGGCGCGGCGGGCCGCGCGCGCCGGCCGCGACGCCGAGGCCATCGCCCACGACGCGGCCACGGCTCGCGACCTGATCGCGCCCATCGTGGAGCGCCTCGGCGCGGTCGGTCTCGTCGACGACGCCGCGTTCGCCACGAACCGGGCGAAGCGGACGTCGACGTCCGGGCGATCGCGGCGCGCGATCTCCGCGCTCCTCGCGCAGAAGGGCGAGGCGTCCGCCACGGTGCGCGAGGCCGTGGGGCACGACGCCGGGGCCGAGCTCGCCGCGGCCATCGCGTTCGCGCGCAAGCGGCGCCTCGGGCCGTTCGCGCGCCAGGACGAGGAGCCGCTCGACCGTGACGCGCGCCGCATGGCGGAGCGGAAGGCCCTCGGCACCATGGCCCGCGCGGGGTTCGACGTCGGGGTGTGCGAGCGCGTGCTGAGGATGGATCGCGACGACGCCGACGCGCGCCTCCGCGATCATCGCGAGCTCTGATCGGCGAGGCAGAGATTCACGAGCCCCGGCGCGAGCGGTGCGGTCCAGCCGTTCGTCGTGTCGACGCCGTCTGGATCACCCTCGCGTTCGGTGGCCCGCGTCTTCTCACCTTGCAGCTCGTGATCGCGGTCGTGTTGCGGCCCTTTCTCGGTCCGCCGAGCGTGACCGACGCCGTCATTGCGCTCGGCGTACGTCACGTACTGGCCCCTCCCGAAGTGGGTGGTCCACCGGTCGCCGCCCAGGCAAGACGCGCCGCGCCAGTCACTCGTCTCGCGCGCCAGAAGTTCGCGAGGGGTTTGAATTCGCGCGATCGGGGACCGTGGGTCTTCCGCGGACGCTTCAAACGCCGCGCCGCATAGCGCTATCCTGCGCGAGCGTCGCGCGCTCCACTGCCGGACGAAGAGGATGAGGACGAGGTCCTCGAGTATCTCGCCGAGCGAGGGGGCATGAAGCCTCTCCGCGTCCGCCGCCGCGCGGACCTGCTCACGCTCGAGTCAGGCCCGGCCAGCGACCCCGTCCGCCACGCGCGCCTTCGACGCGTCACCGTCCACTACGGGACTCTCGAGTGCGCCACGCACACGGGGCGCTGGGAGAAGACCGGCTGCCGCGGTCCGTTGCCCATGGTGCTCGGCGTCCTCACGTCCGAGCTCGGCTGGGTGCTCGCGCCCGTCGTGTGATCCCCTCACGAACTTGGGGCGCGGCCCGTCCGCATGCGCAGCGCCGCCGGCGACCATCGCCGCGACGACGACCAAGGCTCCAGTGAAGGTACGCCGCCTGGCACGCCGATTCTACACGGTCGAGGCATGAGTTGTCCGGCAGCCGAGCGCGAGCCCCGACCGTCAGCTCGCGGGGGCTTCCTCGAGCTGCCGAGCGTGCAGGCGTGACGTCGGTTCGGAAAAGACCGTATCTTCGACGACGTACGTGATGTTTCGTCCTTCGCGATGCGTGTCGCATGCGCCCTGGCCCGAGAGCTCGCTGAGCGCCTCTTGTGCTCCTCGAAGCGAGATCCCGAGCTCCACCGCCATCGCGCGTGCGCTCGCCTGACCACGCTGCGCGAGAATACGGAGGAGTCGATCGGTCACGCGCTCGGCGCATCGAGGATCGGGCACCACGAACGATCGCAGCGGCTCGAGACGCAGCACGCCGCGCTCGCGTCGAACCATGGCGTGCCCCTCCACGAACGCGCGCGCGCGATGGATCAGGACGTCGAACACGGTGCGATGCCGCTCGGCCACGTAGTCGAAGCCGTAGGTCTGCGCGAAGCAGTCTTCTTCGGCGCTGCCCTCCTCGCCAGCAAGCGCGAGCACCGCAAGCAGGGTCTCGACGCGGCCCTCGACACGCCGTGATTGAGCAAGAGCAGTGACGTCCCCCGCGCCGAGGAGTTCCTTGCCCCACGAGAGGACCCTCCGCGGATGGCCGCACGGCTCGCCTGCGCCGCGGGCGGCGTTCGACCGAACCACGACGTACGCCGCGGCCGATTCGTGGCCGGTCTCCTGGCTCGTGCGCAAGCGAAAGCCATGGAGGCAGGCTGGCAAGAGCGGCGTCACCCCTCGTGCCCAGGCAGAAAGCGGATCATGCGCCGGCAGAATGGCGTCGTCGGTGATGGCGCGCAGCAGGTCGCGCGTCTCGCTGAACGCAAACGCGCAGCCTCGCGTCGCTCGAGCGAGGAGGTCGGCCTCTCGGTCGAAGACCGGGCGGTTCGCGGCCAGCGCGGCGGAGAGTGCAGATCCCAGACCGACGAGCGCTCCGTCGATCGGACGACCTTCGGCATGCACCGATGCTGATGCCCCAGGTACATCACCCGCCGCGAATGCCTTCTCCCAACGCACCCACGCGTGCCAGGGCGGCGAAGCGACGCTCTCCAGAGCCTGGAGGATGCGCAACGCCCGGTGGGTCTGCCGTCCCAGGCGGCGGACCCGTGCCAGGACCAGATGCGCGAGGTACTCCTCGTGCGGAAGCCCTTCGCTTCGTCCCATCATCGAAGCGCGTCGCGCGAGCGGCACGGCAGCTTCGACGTCTCCAGCGCAAGCTACCGCCAGCGCGCGCAGCGACGCAGCATGAACGAGCAGGGGCGCATCTTTCTCGGCGCTCGCCTCGGCGAACACGCTCTCCGTCAGGGCCGTAGCGTCGTGCCCGCGGAGAAGGAGCCCCCATGCTCGACCCACGCCGCGCGCGAGGCGCTCACGCGACGAGGCCGCTTCGCCGAGTGACGCATGGAGTGCGAGCACCGCCTCCAGTGCTTCGAGGTCCCATGCCAGCACGTGCGCCGTCACCAACGCCTCGCAGCACGTGGCGATGCCTTCGGCACCTTCGCCGCATCCTCCGTCGGCGACGAGCGCTCGAAGTTCCGCCGGGCGAGGCAGCTTCGCGTGCGCAGGGAACGCGAGCCAGACGAGCGCTCGAAGCGCCGACGACCACGCAGCGAGCACGGGAGACGCATGCTCGTGCGCCGCAAGCTCCCTGAGCAGAGGGGCCACCCCGCGGTAGTCCCCGGCACGGCAGCTCGACGCGGCGTCCTTCGCGGCTCGTGCGAGGGTGGTGCTCATCGATGGTGGACGGAACGAGCGTGCATCGCTATGATTTCCTTCCGAATGGCGAGGTCGCGTCCGACGCACGGAGTGTACGCTCCGCTCTTCGAGCTCGCCAAGGGCGGCATGGGTCGCGTCGACCTCGTCGTGCGACGTGAGGGGCGCTTCGAGCGCCTCTTCGCGATGAAGCGACTACGGCCGGAGCTCCGCGACGACGTCGAGGTCCAGGCCATGTTCCTCGAGGAGGCGCGGGTCGCCGGTCTGCTTCGGCATCCCAACGTCGTGAGCGTCCTCGAGCTGGGTTCCGACGAAGAAGGTCCGTTCCTGGTGATGGAGTACGTGGAGAGCGTCTCCGTCGCCACGCTCCTCGAGGAGGCTAAGGGGGTGCAGCTGCCCGTCCCGCTCTGCCTGAGCATCGCGATGGACGCCGCGAACGGACTCCATGCGGCGCACGAGCTCGTCGGGACGGACAACACTCCGCTCTGCCTCGTGCACCGTGACGTCTCGCCAGCGAACGTTCTCGTCGGATTCGACGGCGTGGCTCGTCTCACCGACTTCGGGATTGCCCGCGCGCACGACCGCTCACACCGGACGACGACCGGCTTGCTCAAGGGAAAGATCCGCTACATGGCCCCGGAGCAGCTCCGCTTCGAGGAGCTGGATCGGAGGACGGATCTCTTTGCGCTGGGCATCGTCCTCTTCGAGCTCCTTGCTGGACAGAGGCTCTATCCGTCGGCAGATCCCGCAGACGCCGCGAGGCGTATCCTGTCCGAGCCAGCGCCGGATCTCGCGGACCATCGCGCCGATGCGGAGCCGAAGCTCGTGGAGCTCCTCTTCGAGCTCCTCGCGAAATCGAAGGAAGCCCGGCCCAGCACGGCGCGCGACGTGGCGCGCCGCCTGGAGGCGATGCTGAGCATCCACCGTGCAGACGCGGACGTCGCGCGGGTGGACGAGCATCTCGAACGCACGTTTGCGGTCCAGCGACACGAGATCCTGGACAAGATCGTGCGTGCGCGCGGTGAGCTCCGAGCGAGCGAGCGACGTTCGCGGGGCCGTCCGTTCGTCGTGCTCGGTAGCGTCGCGCTCGGAGCTCTGGTGCTGTCGGCGAGCGCTTTCGTGGCGCTCCGCGGAGGTGGAGCTCGGCCCCCTTCGGTTGGTGCTTCCATGGGGACAACGGCAGCTTCGGCTGCGCCCCCGGCCGTCGTGGCGAGCGCATCGAGCGCATCGAGCGCATCATCGGATCCGGCGACGACCGCTCACGCACCGAAGCCCTCGGCCGCACCGGTCGGCGCACGACTCGCCACGCCGGGCGGAGGACGACCGCCCAACGCGCGTACCGTGAGCCCCTCGTCTGCCCGTACCAACGCATCGGGGAAGGTGCCGCTCTGGGAGACCTATGACTAGAGCACGCACCAAAGCACGCGTTTCCGTGGTTCTCGTTGCCTTGACGCTCGCGATGCCCGCGACGCCCGCAGCCGCCGAGCCTTCGACGAAGCCGCCGGCGGGGACCCAGGCGCCCTGGGGCGTCGAATCCGAGGGTGCCGTAGCCGACGAAGCGCGCGCGCAAGCGTCGTTCGAGCTGGGCAAGCAGGCCATCGTCGCGGGAAGGTTCGCCGACGCGCGCCGCCATTTCGAGGCCTCCCTCGTGCGCGTGCCGCGTGTCTCGGCTGCGTTCAACCTCGCCATCGCCTACCGCGGGATCGGCATGCCGGTCGAAACGCTCGAGACGTTGGAGCGGGTCGAACGAGGAATCTACGGTCCGTTGCGCGAGGATCGACGCGAGCAGATCCGGCAGCTCTCGGCCGAGGCTCGACGAGACATCGCGCAGCTCGACATCCACGTCGTGGGCCCGGAGATGGCGCTGGTTCGCGTCGACGGCGTCGACGTCGGGACGGCGACACGAGGCGCGCCGCTCGTCGTGCCGGCCAATCCTGGCGCTCACACCGTCAGCGCTCGAAGCGAGGGCTATGCATCCCTGGACAGGCAAGCCTCCGTGAAGCCCGGCGAACGCGCGGGGCTGACGTTCACGCTGACACCCGCGCCGAAGCCCGAGCTCCACACCGCGGAGGGTCAGAGCGGCAACGTCCTCCGTAGCCCATGGTTCTGGATTGGTGCAGGGGTCGCTCTCACCGGTGCCGTGGTCGGGATGGCCTTCATCGTGACGGCGCCGACCACGCGCGATCCGGTCACCGATCCCACCTTTGGAGTCACTCCGACGACCATCTCCTGGCGCTGATGTGTCCCGCCTGTTCGCCGGCGGCGGAGCTCAGAAGCAGACACGCGTAGGTTGAGCCACGGGCGTCGGGGCGACGCTGCCGATCCCGATCTGACCGACGTTGTTCTTTCCCCAGCACCACAAGGTTCGATCGGTGCGTACGGCGCACGAGTGGAATTCACCGAGCGCGAGCGCCACGAACCGAGAGGCCGCGGAGACCTCGACTCTGGTGGGGGTGTACACGATCCCGTCCGACGCGAAGCCGAGCTGGCGATCGACGTTGAGCCCCCAGCAGAAGAGCGTGCCCTGATCGTCGAGCGCGCACGTGTGAGAACGCCCGCCCGCAACGTCGTTCCACACGATGCCGGCGCCGATGGCCGTCGGCTCCACCTGGTTGAAGTCCGTCGCCGGCTTGAAGCCGAGCTGCCCGTTGAAGTTGCCTCCCCAGCAGTAGAGCGCGCCGCCCTCTCGAATCGCGCACGAGTGAAACCAGCCGAGCCCGAGGCGCTGGTAGTCGTGGAAGCACGCGTTGCCTAGGTTGCTGGTCTCGCACCCGGGACGGACGGGTACCGGAGACGAGGTGCCGACGAGCGCACCGAGCTCTCCGGAGTCGTTGAAGCCCCAGCAGTGCACGGTACCGTCGGTTCGGAGCGCGCACGTGTGCTCTCCGCTCGCAGTGACCGATGCGTAGCCGCTGCCAACGAGCGTGGGTTCGAAGACCCCGGCAGCCTGGCGCCCGTTTCCGACCTGCCCGTAGTGGTTGGCACCCCAGCAATGGAGGTCCGTCGTGTTCGACTGCATCCCGCAGGTATGCGCGAGGCCCGCCACGATCGTGTCCAGCGACGGTAGCGAGGACTGCAGCGCCGTCCGCTGGAGAGCTACGCGGGCGGGCGCGGCGATCTCTCCCTTGTAGTTGGCACCCCAGCAGAAGCGCTCGGCGCCTTCGTTCAAGCTGCACGTGTGATGCACGCCAGCCGCGACGGCGCGCCAGCCGTCGGCACCTTCGACACGCCTGGGGCGCGAGATGGTCGGTGACTCGTCGCCCGTACCGAGCTGACCGTTGCCGCCGTCGGCGTCGAACTGGTTCGAGCCCCAGCAGTAGACGTCGCGCGAGTCGAGGCTCGCACACGTGTGGTTCATCCCGGCGGCGACATGACGAACGCGCTCTCGCGGAACGCACGTCCCCGAGGAGCACGTCTCGCCTGGACAGCCGCAGGCGATGCCCGACGCGGGAACGCACGTGGCGTCGCAAGTCTCGCACTCTCCGCAGAGTGCATGCGCGCGCGGAGTCGAACCGCTGGGATCCGCGGAGAAACACGAACCGACGCACGTCCCTGCTTGGCACGTTCGTCCTTCTCCGCACGACACGCCGCGGCACGCATCGTCGAACCAGACGTGGAGCTCGCGCAGCTCGCGATCCGCATAGCCACTCCGCGCTTCGACCCGCGCGAGCTCCTTGTCCGTCGCGTCGACCAGGACCGCCGAGAGCGCGAAGCGGCGCGCCGGGTTGTCCCCTTTCGGGATCAAGGGGACGTGCGCAACGGCTGCTTCACCCTGCACCAACGCTTTGGATCGATCGACGACCAACGC
This sequence comes from Polyangiaceae bacterium, assembly GCA_043732195.1. Taxonomy (GTDB): domain Bacteria; phylum Myxococcota_A; class Polyangia; order Polyangiales; family Polyangiaceae; genus Labilithrix. The sequence continues at coordinate 5,847 of JAYTHX010000065.1, read as the reverse complement.
TCCTTCGTCGTCACGAATCGTCACGTGAACCGAGGTCGCCTGCGCGAGCAGCGCGGCCTCGGCATGAAGAACGACGACGACCTGGGTCGCAGGATCCTTCGTGCACGCGGCGGCGGACACCCCCATCGTGATGCTGGTCACGAGTGCCGAGAGTCTGCCTCGCTGGAACAACGTGCCCGAAAACGTACCGCAAGCAACGCGGCTAGTCTGCGTCGATCGCGTCGACCAGACGTTCAGCGGATTCCCACGTCGAGCCCGTCCGAAGCCGCGCCTTTGCCGGGCGATCCCGCGGCGAGGCGGAACCCCGCGTAGCTCGTGAGCGGACCGACGAAGACCGGCGCGCCGACCACGTTCAGGGGCCCATCCACGGCGCTCTGCGTCAAGTTGTGATCACCAGAGAACGGACCACCGCTCGCAGAAGCGAGGATGTTGTCGCGGATGATCGTGCCCGTCGAGACGGGCTGGCCGGGCTTGTTTCCGAGGTTTAGTGTTCCAGAAGGAACGTTGAAACCACCGACGCCGCGCTGGAAGGTGTTGTGACGGATGATGGATCCGTTGTCCGAGTAGAGCGTGATGCCGTAGGTCAAGCCTCTGCCGCCCGCGAAGACGTTGTCTTCGATGACGTTCCCTTCCCCGCCGTCGGCTTGCATGATGTAGGCGGAGATCTCGCCGTTCTGGTTGTGGAAGTAGTTGCCGCGAATGACAGCGCGACGTGCTCCGTAGAACTGGATGGGATCGGCGTGATTGCCGCCCTTGTCCACGAGGTCGGAGAACTCGTTCTTCAACACCTGGACGTCGTCGCAATCGGGGCGCACACCGTCCGCGTCCCCGCCGGGACCGAAGAGCGAATTCTGGATGGTGATGCCCGAGGGGGAGCCACTGCAGTAGACCGTGAGGCGCGCGGGGTAGCTCCCACTGGGTGCGTCGATGTTGCTGTGCGTGTTGCCGTCGAACACGATGTTCGCGTTCGCGCTCTGCGTGTCGACCAGGAAGACGGACGTGAAGGTGGAGCTCGAGATGGTGATGCTCTTCGACGAACCGCCAACACGACCGCCGTTGATCGTCACGCTGTCGAGGCGCACGTTGCTCGCCGTCGTGAAGTCGGGCTGGATCGTCGCGCCGCGCCCGCTGGCCGAACGAATCGTGACCGTGCCGCTCTTCTGTGCGCCGCGGAACGTGCCGTAGCTCCCGTTGGCGAGGCAGATCACGTTACCTGCCTGCGCGGCGGTGAACTGCGCCGCGAAGTTCGAGGGCGTCGCCTGGATATCGCACTTGGTCGGCGGCGGGAGAGGGCCGCCGTCGGTGTTGCCGGCGTCGCTCGCTCCGCCGTCACTCGAGTCAGGACTTCCGTCGCCTGCGCCGGCGTCATTGGTCGGCGCTGCGCCGAGTGCGCGAAGCTCGGTGATCGAGGCCCAATCGTTCAATGTGTTGCCGTTGACGGTCACGCGCACGTAGCGCGCCTTGGTGTCGGCGAGCGCGTACGTCTCGGCGGCCGTGGTGCGCCCGCGGCTGCGCGTCGCAAGGACCTCGCGGAACGTCGTGCCGTCGTCCGAAACGGAGGCGGTGAAGGTCGAGCGTCGCTGGTCACCCTGATACCAAGCGATGGAGAGGCCACAAAGCGACGACGAAGCGCCCAGGTCGAGCGTGATGAGCTGCCCGACACCGAGCGACGACCATCGCGTCGACAGGTTGCCGTCGAGAACGTTCGCGGGAACGTTTCCGTCGTTGCCGCTCGCGCTCACGCCCTTCGCGGGCAGCGCCTTGCACTGTGCGAGCGCGGAGCTGTCCGTCTCGCTCTCGCCTTCGACGGGCCCTTCGAGAACGTCATCTCCACCTCCGCAGGCGGGGACGAAGGCGCAGGTGCCGAGGACGATTCCGTAGACCAGGAGCATTCGGTTTCGCATGCCCTGACCCTACGGCGAACCCGCTTTCGCGCCTGCTTACACTCCCTGCGCGGAACGTCTCGTCGTTGGAACGCGCGTGATTGCGGCTCGCGATTCGCGGCCGGTGGCAATCAAGGCTCGGTCCTCTTCGCGGCCGCCCACGCGTCGGCCAACTCCAGGTCACCGACCCATCGTTCGAGGTAGGCGTGATCGAGCGTCGACCCGACGGTCGCGACGATCCCCGCCATGTCACGTCGTTGCCGCTGGGACCCCCCGAGAGCTTGGACCACTCGAGCTTCGCCACGATGGTGTCCTCGGGTGTGTCCGCGAAGCCCGGGCTCCGGTGATTCCGCTGATTCTGGTACCCACGGAGACCGGTGGTGACAGCCGTTGACGATGTTGAGCGCCATATAGGTTCATCCACATCGTAGCCCATAGTCGCTAGCCTTGCCGGGCCGTAGGTTCCTTGGAGAGACGGGCGCGAGAGTCGCCCCAAGGAGGACCGCATGAGCCAAGGTTTGGATGGCAACTGGGTGCCTATCCAGTGGCGGCTCGATCAGGCCGCGATCGAAGCCGTGTGGGTTACATGGAGTTCCTGATGCAGAGCATCGAAGCGCTCGGAGAGAACGGCCGTCCGGAAGCGCATGACGGCTTGTCCGCCGTGCTGCGAGAAGCGCGCGCCGGCCCGCTTCATTCTCGTACGTACTACCATCTTGGTTGTAGACGTGGCGGCGGTTCGGCAGCTCGATGGGGAGCGCGAGATCCGCGCCGCCTTCGAGCACGCGGATGCGTCGCTGCGCGTCCACACCTTCGCGACGGTGCTTGGACTGTCCACCGAATCGGGGCATGCGCCACGGACGCGTGGTCGTCGACACGGCGATGCGCGATGCGTGGCTGCGCTGCATGGACGCCGCGCTCGACGACCCGAGCATCGACGCCGACACGCGCGGCTACCTCCAGCGCCGCTTCCTCGAAGTCGCGAGCTTCCTCCGGAACCGCCCCGACGGGTGAGCTCGATCAGCTGCGCTTCGCGCGGGCGGCCGCCTCGCGGAGCTTGTCCTTCTTGCTCTTCCGTTTGCCCTTCACGCCGCCGTGCGGATCGCGCGCGGGGGTCGTTGGCTCGAGGAGCACCGGCTCGAAGCCCGGGATGCGCTCGCGCTCCAGCGCCAGGCGGTGGCGCTTCTCGATGAGCCGGAAGTGCGCGTCGGTGTCGGCGCTGACGAAGCTGATCGCCGTGCCCGCCTCGCCGGCGCGCGCGGTGCGGCCGATGCGGTGCAGGTAGTCGACCGCCGAGCGCGGCAGGTCGTAGTTCACCACCGCCGGGAGCTGCGCGATGTCGAGGCCGCGCGCCGCGAGGTCGGTCGCCACCAGGACCTGCACGCGCCTGCCCTTGAAGCTCGCGAGCGCCTCGGTGCGCGCGGTCTGCGAGAGGCCCCCGTGGATCGCGGCGGCGGTGAGGTCAGCGCGTTTCAGCTTGTCGACGACGTGATCGGCGGTGTGCTGGCTCGCCACGAACACCAGCACGTGAGACCACGCGTGGGTCGCGAGCAGATGGCGGAGGAGCATCGTGCGGCGCGGCTCGTCGACCTCGATGACCCGCTGCACGACGAGCGGCTCGCCGAGGCTCTCGCTCGCGTCGATCTCGATGCGCACCGGATCGTCGAGCAGCGCATCGGCCAGCGCGCGGACCGCCGGCGGGAAGGTGGCGGAGAACAGCAGGTTCTGCCGGCGCTCCAGCAGCGCGAGGATGCGCGCGAGCTCCTCCGCGAAGCCGAGCGAGAGGAGACGGTCGGCCTCGTCGAGCACGAGGATCTCGACGTCCTCGAGGCGGAGCGCGTTCTGCGCGACGAGGTCGAGGAGCCGCCCCGGCGTCGCCACCACGATGTCGGCGCCGCCGCGCAGCGCCATCATCTGCGGATTGATGGACATGCCGCCGACCGCCACGCAGGTCTTCAGGCGCGGCGCGAGATGGCGCCCGAGGTCGGCGAAGGCGTCGCCGATCTGCGCCGCGAGCTCGCGTGTCGGGACGAGGACCAGCGCGCGCACCGGCCTCCGCTGCGTGCGCTCTGCGGCGTCGCGCGCGAGCGTCTCGAGGATGGGCAGCACGAACGCCGCTGTCTTGCCCGACCCGGTCTGCGCGAGCCCTCGTAGGTCACGACCGGCGAGGACCTCGGGGATCGCCGCGAGCTGGATGGGCGTCGGTTCGGCGTAGCCCAGGTCGGAGGCGGCGCGCAGCAGCGGAGCCGAGAGACCGAGTGCGCCGAAGTTCTGCATGCATGCCGAAGAGGCCGCGCCACGCTATCGCCGCGCGCGCGGCCGCGCCAGGACCTCGTTCCAGCGCGATGGGCGTCGCGAGACTCCGCAGCATGCCGAGGAGCAGCCGCGCCGGCCTCGCGTCGTACCGAGCGCCTGACCGCCCAGGACGGCCCCCGCGTCGGTCCTCCGAGAACGAACGGTCATGCGGCCCGGATCAGCTTGCAGCGCGCGTCCGCGGCCAGCCATGAGGATGGGGAAGGGGGGCCTCTTAACGTCGCTAGGTGCCGGGGCCGCCGTCGTGGTAAGTGCTCGCGGCCGCTAGAATCCCCCCAGGCCTCCCCTTCGAACAGAGAGAGAATCCCTTGGCCGCTCGTATCCCCATCGACCGCATCCGCAACATCGGTATCTCGGCCCACATCGACTCCGGCAAGACCACATTGTCCGAACGGATTCTGTTTTACTCAGGCCGCATTCACATGATGCACGAGGTCAAAGGCCGTGACGGCGGGGCCACGATGGACCACATGGATCTGGAACGAGAGAAGGGCATCACCATCACCGCCGCCGCGACGCAAGTGCAGTGGGGTGACTACACCATCAACCTGATCGACACGCCGGGCCACGTCGATTTCACCGTCGAAGTCGAACGCTCGCTGCGCGTGCTCGACGGTGCGGTGGCGTGCTTCGACGGCGTTGCCGGGGTCGAGCCGCAGAGCGAAACCGTGTGGCGCCAGGCCGACAAGTACGGCGTGCCGCGGATGTGCTTCATTAATAAATTGGACCGCACCGGCGCCAACTTCAAATACTGCGTCCAGTCGATCATCGACCGCCTCGGCGCCAAGCCCGCGGTGCTGTATCTCCCGATCGGTCTCGAAGCCGATCTCAAGGGCCTGGTCGATCTGGTCGAGATGCGCGCAATCATCTGGAAGGACGAAGCGCTGGGCGCCGAGTTCTTCTATGAGGACATCCCCGCAGACATGGCCGATGAGGCCGCCGCCTATCGCAACCAGCTGATCGAGCTGGTGATCGAACAGGATGACGATGCGATCGAGGCTTACCTCGATGGTACCGAGCCCGATGTCGCGACGCTTAAGGCGTGCATCCGCAAGGGCACGCTCAACCAGTCGTTCGTGCCCGTCTGCTGCGGCTCGGCATTCAAGAACAAGGGCGTTCAGCCACTGCTCGACGCGGTGATCGACTACCTGCCGTCGCCGCTCGATATCCCCGATGTCCAGGGCCTAAAGATGGACAGCGACGAGAAGGACAGCCGTCCGCCGACGGACGAGGCGCCGTTCAGCGCGCTGGCATTCAAGGTGATGAACGATCCGTTCGTCGGCAGCCTGACCTTCATCCGGATCTATTCGGGTACGCTCACCAAGGGTACCTATTTGAACTCGGTGAAGGACAAGAAGGAAAAGGTCGGACGCATGCTGGAAATGCATGCCAACGAGCGCAAGGACGTCGACGAGGCATTTGCTGGCGACATTATCGCGCTGGCCGGCATGAAAGAAACCACCACCGGCGACACGCTGTGTTCCGAACGCCAGCCGATCGTGCTTGAGCGCATGGAATTCCCCGAGCCGGTGATCGAGCTGTCGGTGGAACCCAAGACCAAGGCCGATCAGGAGAAGATGGGCATCGCGCTCAACCGTCTGTCGGCCGAGGATCCCAGCTTCCGCGTCTCGACCGACCACGTATCGGGCCAGAC
>JAYTHX010000064.1:0-6617 GCA_043732195.1 Polyangiaceae bacterium | reverse complement strand
CCTGGGCCTGCGCTCGCGCACGACCCCGCGCCTCGCCCGTCCGCGTCGCTCGCCGACGAGCAGCGCACCATCGAGGCTGCGCGCGCCGCGCTCGCGCACGGGGACGTCGCGGGAGCACGACGCGCGCTCGACGCGCACGATGCGACCTATCCGGGCGGCGCGTTCGCGGCGGAGGCGGAGCTGCTCCGCATCGACGCACTCGCGCGCTCCGGCGAGCGGGCACGGGTCGCACGCGAGGCACAGGCTGCGCTCGCGCGGTCACCCTCCAGCCCTTACGCGGCGCGGCTGCGGGCGCTCGCGGCCGACGCGCCTCCCGCGCCGTGAGCGCCGGGCTCCGCCATCGCGTCGCGATCGCCGCGGTGGTCCTCGCGCTCACCGGGTGCGGCGCGCGCGTGAGCCTCGGCGAGTACGTGCTCGGCGACGTGAGCGCCGACGGCGGCGTCGCGTTCGGCGCCACGGAGCCGTTCGATGCCGATCCCTTCGACGCCGAGGCGCTCGACGCGTCCTCCGAGACCGACCCGCCCGAGGCGAGCGACGACGCCTCCGTCGACGACGGCCCCGCGTCCGACGCCACCGTCGACTGACGCGCGCCCCGCACGTTTCGGTGATCGAAACCGACGGCCCCGGGCATGAGAGGGCGAGGTGACGACATGAAGCGTGTGATCTTTCTCTTCGCGATGGTCTTCGTTGCGGCGTGCTCCGGCAAGGACGACGGGCTCGGCTACGGGTACGGCGGCAGCGTCGCCGATGGTGGCGCGACCGACCCGTGGGACGACGGCATCCCCGCGGCCAGCGATGCGTCGGCCGGCGATCCGTGGGCGGACGCGAGCCCGGATCCGAGCGGCGACGGCGGCACCGGTCCCAGCGACGACGCGGGCATCGACGCCACGGACGCGGCCGCGGACTCCTCGTGTCCTCCGCCTCCGCCTCCGCCGCCGTGCGGGTGCCCGGCCGACGCGGGATAGCGACGACCTCGACCGCGGCGCCGCGCTCGCGTTTCTCGAGCCCAGCCATGACTCGCGCCTCGCACCGCGCGCGCCGCGCGCTACGGTCGTCGTCGCATGAAGCTCGCCGCCAAAGGGCGCTACGCGCCGCCGCCTCCGTTGCCCACTCACGCGCAGTCCGTGTCGGAGGCGCTCGCGCGCTGGCCGGAGGTCCACGCGCGTACGCACTGGCTCCTCGGCGACGAGCGCGAGGTCGACGGCGCCGACTTCTACGTCGGCGACGACGAGATCGGCCACCTTCATCTGGATGGCGAGGCGCACATCGCGGTCTCCAAGGGACTCCGCGAGGCGCTGATCGAGGCCGGCGCCGCGAAGCCGTTTCGGTGGAGCGCGAGCTTCGTCGTCTTCCGCGTACGCAGCGCCGCGGACGTGGCGCACGCGCTGCGCCTCTTCCAGCTCGCCTACGATCGACGCCGTGGGACCTCGGAGGCGGACCTGCTCGCCCGCGCGCGCGCGCTCAGAAGCGCAGGCGGAAGTGCAGCGCCTTCGGACGCGTCAGCGCGTCGAAGCCCAGCGCGCTCAGCGTGACTCCGCGCCCCGAGTCCTTCACGCCGGTCCAGGGGAGGGCCGGGTCGAGCGAGTCGCAGCGGTTCATGTAGACGGTGCCGAAGTCGAGCGCGCGCGCGAGCCGGGCGGCGCGCTCGCGGTCGCTCGTCCACACGCTCGCCGTGAGCCCGAGGCGCGAGTCGTTCATGCGCGCGAGCGCCTCGTCGTCGGAGTCGACCGGCGCGACGGCAAGGATGGGGCCGAACGCCTCCTTCTGCATCACGTCGGCGTCCTGCGCGACATCGCGCAGGAGCGTGGCCTGGAAGAAGCGGCCGCGGCCTTCCACCGTGGTCGACGCGCCGCCGACCACGACCTTCGCGCCCTTCGCCTTCGCGTCGGCGACGATCGCGTCGAGCTCCTTGGGGTGCCAGGGCTGCGCGATGCAGCCGAGCGTCGTCGCGTCGTTGCCGGGATCGCCGAGCACGTAGGCGCGCACGAGCGGCTCGGCGGCGGCCAGGAACTTCTCGTACTGCGAGCGGTGCACGTACACGCGCTCCACCGCGCAGCAGCTCTGGCCGGCGTTGTAGATCGCGCCGTCGACCAAGTTCTCCACGGTGTTCACGAGGTCGGCGTCCTCGGCGACGTAGGCGGGATCGTTGCCGCCGAGCTCGAGGCCGACGTGGAGGAAGCGATCCTTCGCCGCCGCCTGGATGCGGTGGCCGCCCAGCACCGAGCCGGTGAAGAGCACGCTGTCGATCCGTAAGTCACCCACCATCTTCTCGGTGGTCTCGTAGTCGACGAACAGTGCCTGCACGGCGTGCTCCGGGCCGCCCGCGCTCGCGAACGCGCGCGCGAAGTGCTCTGCGCACAGCGGCGTGCGGGGCGAGTGCTTCACGACGACCGCGTTGCCTGCGAGCAGCGCCGGCACCACCGCGTTCACCGCGGTGAGGAGCGGGTAGTTCCAGGCGGGAAGATCGAGCACGACGCCGAGCGGCTCCTTCGCGATGCGGCGCTCGAAGCCGTCCTTCGGCGGCAGCACGATGTCCGCGAGGGAGTCCTTCGCGATCTCCATCATGTGGCGCCACCGCCCCGCCATGCCCTTCACCTCGCCGCGTGCCTGCGAGAGCGGCTTGCCCATCTGCTTCGTGATGTCCTGGGCCACCTCGTCGGCCTTGGTCTCGAAGGCCGTGAGCGCGCGATCGCAGAACGCGACCCGCTCCTCGACCGACAGCGCACGGACGGCGCGGGCCGCGGCGCGGGCACGATCGAGCGTGCGGTCGATGGTCGCCTGGTCGGCGATCTCCACGGAGGTAGCGGTGCCGGTGAACGGGTTGTCGACGGAGTGGGTCGCCATGGGGAGGCGAGCATAGCAAGCCGCCGCGCCGCCGGATCAAAGGCGCACGACCGGTGATACGGTCCGGCGGGAATGCATCGCGCCATTGCTCCGCTCGCGCTCGCGTTTGCGGTGACCCGCGCGGTCGGCTGTGCTCCGCCGGCCGAGCGGGCGGCGCCGCGCCCACCCGTGGTCGACGTCCGCCCCGTACCCGCCTCGGGCTCGGGCGCCGCCGTTGCAGCGGCCGCCGCGCCGCCGAGCTGCACCATCGAGGGTGCCGGTGAGCCGGAGGATCGCCTCTTCTTCCACGCCGAGGAGGATCTCGTGCTCTTCGCCGCTCGCGCCGATGCCGAGCCGGCGATCCGTATCGAGGGCCGTGGTCGGTACACGCTCCACGGCCGCTGGACCGAGCTCGCCGCCGCCGATGGCGACGGGCGCGCGCGCCTCGTGCTCGAGCAGCCGGGCGCGTTCCGTCTCGCCGGGTTCTCGTTGCTCCGCGCCACGCGCTTCCGTCTCCGTCGTCGGACGGTCCTCGTTCCCGATCACGTGTGGCTCGAGCCGGACTACCTCGTCCAGGTGGGAGGCGCCGTGGGGGCGCGGGTCGATGCGGTCGCTCAGCTCCCGTTCGACGCTCCCCGCGAGCGCGCTCTCGACATCCCGTGCGCCGACCTCGCCTACGACGACCAGCGCGAGCGGGTTCGCGACCTCGACACGAAGGATGCGCGCGCGCACGTGGATCGCCTCGCGCTCCACGACCGCCCTGGCGGCCCGCTCGCGTTCGAGGCGGGCCAGCAGCTGTTCTTCGTGGTGATCGACGAGGCGCGCGACGGCTTCCTGCGGATCCACGGCGAGCGCCACGGCGTGCGCATCGCGGGCTGGACGCCGGCCGCGCTCGTGAGCCAGGACCCGCAGGGCAGCGGTGACCCCGGCGGTAGCCGCTCGAGCCGCGCCAGCAAGGCGAAGGGCAAGGCCGCGCGGGTCACGCGGCCCGCCACGCTGTATGCCGAGCGTGGCGGAACGGAGGTCGCGATCGGCCAGCTAGAGCCCGGCGCCGAGGTGCGCGTCCTGCGATCGGGCACCGGCGGGCGCGTGGCCGTCGAGCTCGCGGGCCCCGAGGTGCGCGCCGTCGCGGGCGTGACCCTCCAGGTCGCCGACGCCGACGTGGAGCCCCTCTAGCGAGTCAGTCGACGCGCACGACCACCTTGCCGAAGTGCTGGCCGCTCGCGAGGTGATCGTAGGCGGCGCGCGCCTCGTCGAACGCGAACGTACGGTCGATCAGCGGCTCGATGGCCTTCGCCTCGAGGGCACGCACGAGATCCTCGAACATCCGGACCGAGCCGACGTACACGCCGTGGACGGTGATGCGCTTGTGGAAGATCGCGTGGAGGTCGACCGGACCCTTCGTGCCCGTGAGCACGCCGAGGATGCTCAGGCTGCCGCCGAAGCGTAGAGACGCGATGCTCTCGTCGAAGGTGTCGGGGCCGGCGACATCGACCGTGACGTCCACGCCGCGGCCGCCCGTGAAGTCGCGCGCTGCCTCGCTCCACTTCGGGGTCCCGCCGGGACGACCTCGCCGGACGGTTCAATCCCAACTTGGCGACTTGGCGGCCAATCCTCTCGCTCTCGCTTGCCCGGCGCGCTGCCGCCGTCCGCGCGCCTCAGGTCGCGGTGGCTTCGAGGATGTTCATCGGGGTCGGGGTGGGGAGGACGCGGCGGAGGGTGAAGCCGCTGGCCGCGAGGAGGCGCTCGAAGTCGGCACGGCCGCGCTCCCGGCCCTCGCAGCACACGATCATCATCTGCAGGTCGGCGAGCGGGCCGAAGTCGTCGGAGGTCTCCTCGACCAGCGCCTCGACCACCAGCAGCCGCTGGCCACGATCCATCGCGGCGCGGCAGTGGCCGAGGATCGTGAGGCAGCGCTCGTCGTCCCAGTCGTGCAGGACGTTCTTCAGCAGGTAAGCGTCAGCGCCCTTGGGCACCTCGTCGAAGAAGCTGCCGGGCACGAGCGAGACCCGGTCGAGGACGCCGCGCCCCGCGAGCAGCGCGCGCGCCGACTCGAGAACGCCCGGCGCATCGCACAGCATCGCGCGCAGCTCGCGGTGCTGCACGAGGAGCTCGCTGAGCAGGGTGCCGCGGCCGCCGCCCACGTCGCACAGCAGGCCGATCTCCCCGAACGGGTAGGTCTGCGCGATGCCGGGCGCCTCCACGAGCGTCATCGTGGTCATGCACTGCGCGAACGTCTCGCGCTCCTCGGGGTGCTTGTCGAACCAGGCCCAGACGCTCTCGCCGTTGACGCGCTCGAACGCGTTCTTGCCGGTGCGCAGCGTCTCTCCGAAGTCGCACCAGGCCTTGAGGTTGGAGGCTGACCCGAAGTACCTCGCGAGCCAGGAGGCGCTGTAGCGATCGCTCTCGCGGAGCGCGGCGGAGAGGCGGTTGTTCGAGAAGCGGCCCTCGGCGTCGCGCGCGAACAGGCCCTGCGCGACGGCAAAGCGCAGCGTGCGCGCCATCGCGTCGGCGTTCGTGCCGGTGTCCTCGGCGAGCTGCGCAGCGGTCCGCGGCCGCTCCGCCAGGCGATCCGCGACGCCCAGGCGCGCGAGCTCCGCGATCACCACCGACCCGACCGTGGCGGTGATGCGCTCGGCGATCACGAGCTGCTGCGGAACCACCGCGTCCGCGGCGCGCAGCAGCGCCCGCCGCATCGCGAGCGCGGCCCGCACCGCGAGCGCCGGCGGTGCGAACAGGGGCGACCTCCCGAGCGGCGCGCTCACGGATCGCCGAGCCGTCCGCGCAGCGCCTCGAGGGCGCCCTCCCGCAGGAGCGGCGCCGTGAGGAGGATGCCGAGCGCCGACTCCGCGGACTGCGCGGTGCCGGGGGTCACGTCCGTCGCGAGCGCGGTGCCGGCGGCGGCGATGGCGTCCGCGTGGAGGCCCATCGCGCGATAGGCATGCGCCAGGTGGTAGTGCGACTCGGAGTCCTGGGTGGAGATGCGCTCCGCAACGCCGCGCTGGAAGGCACGCAGCATCGTGGCGAACGCGGGATCGCCGCCGGCCCCCGCCTTCGGCTGCGGGCCCTCGAGGATCCAGAACTCCTCGGGCTCCTCGCGTGCGAGGCGGCCGATGCCGCTCGCGCAGCGCGGACACACCACGAGCCCGACCGTCGGGACGAGGTCGCCCTTCGCGCCGCAGAACGAACAGGAGCTCACGCCCGCGATACTAGCGCGTGGCGCGCGATCATAGCAGCGTCGAGAAGTCGCGGCCGCAGAGCGTGCCGGTGACCTTGCTGCCGTCCTGGTTGGAGAGCAGCGGGCAGGCCTTCTGCGTAGGGGACGGGCGGGTCGTAGACGGTCCCGGTGATCGTGACGGCGTCGCTCCGCATGCCGAGCGCGGTGGTGGCCGTGGGCTGCACGGCGAGCGTGCCGACCTGTCGGATCGTGCCGGTGGTCGCGAGGCGGTAGTTGTTCTTCGGATCGGTGTCGCGGTCGAGCAGCACGCAGGCCTCGAGCTCGTACGGGAGATCGACCTCGGTCGCGCCCTGCACCGCGTTCGAGGTGGCGGTCCCGAACACGTGCGCCGTGCCGCCGAGGGGACACGTGTACTTTGCGTCCTGCGGACCGACCGGCCCCCCCTGGAAAAGCCGGCGCGAAAAAAACCAACGGCGCATCGCCCTAAGGAGAAGCTGAGATGGATCCCAAGAAGAAGTTGCTCGAGCAGAGCAAGCGCGACGTGACGAAGGCCGGACGGATGTTCCTCGATGCCGTCTTCGGCGACACGAGCGACTTTCTACGCAAGGTAGGCGAG
>JAYTHX010000063.1:0-18984 GCA_043732195.1 Polyangiaceae bacterium | reverse complement strand
GATGCTTCGGCCATCGTGTCCGAGGTGTGGGCGCGCCTCGAAGGCCTCGGCGCGGTGGTCGACCCCGGCGCCGCGGGCGGACCCGGCGCCGCGGGCGGAGCTGGAGCCCGGTGATGGGCCGGTTTCGCCGAGCTTGCGTTCGTCCCGTCTGCCACGCGAGTACTTCAGCATGACCATCGTGACGACGCCGATGTCCGCGTCGAGCTTCGTCGTAAGGGTGTCGCCGGCCCAGGTCGCCGCGTGCTCGTACGATGACCGCCCTGCGGACGCCCCGAGTCGCATGGACGAGCCGCCGGCCGACTGCAACGCGATCAAGGGCTGGAGCTTCGTGCAGAGCACGCTCCTGCCGAAGTGCGCGGGCAGCTCGTGCCACGATCCGGGCAACGATCGTGCGGTCGTCGTGCTCGCGCCGGCCAAGGCGTACGAGAGCACCGTGGGGATCGACAGCCGGACCCTCCAGACGATGAAGCTCATCGACGCCGGGCGTCCCTCGCGCTCGTTCTTCTTCCGCAAGCTCTCGAACACGCAGACCGCCGCGTGCGGCGCCGAGGGCCTCGCGGACGCGCAATGTGGAGGCTCGATGCCGCTCAACGACTGGTTTGCGCTGCCGCCGGAATGGATCGAGGAGACGCGGCCGTGGATCGCCTGCGGAGCGAAGAAATGACGATGCCTCGCAGGCTCGGACAGGTGGCGATGCCCGCGGTGCTCCTCGCGAACAGCAGCGTGGCGTTCGCCGCGCCGCCGAAGCCGGCGCCCAAGCCGCCGTCCGCGGCGTCGAGGAGCTACGACGAGGCGCAGCGTCAGCTCGCCGCCGGCAACCACGAGGCGGCGCTCGCGCTCTACGCGAAGCTGTCGAACGTCGAGTCGCGGCGCGGCGCGGCGCTCGCGCTAGACAAGCTCGGACGCACCGACGAGGCGATCGCCGAGCACCAGAAGTTCAGCGCCGCCGCCCCGCCGGCACTCCAGGAGCAGGCGAACACGGCGCGCGCGCGCGTCGCGGAGCTGAGCGCGGCGAGGACCGTGAAGGTCCGCGTCGTCACCACGCCACCGGGGGCGGCGATCGAGATCGCGGGTCAACCGCCGTCGGGGAAGATCTCGCCGGCTGACGTGGATCTCCCGCCGGGCAAGCACATCGTGCGCGCCACGCTCGCAGGAAGCAACGCGGCGTCACGCGAGATCGAGGTGGGCTCGAGCCCGCAGGAGGTCAGCCTCGAGCTGACGCCGATCGGCACCCGGCTCGTGCTCGCCATCCCGGCTTCGGTCAGCACCGCCGGCGCGGTGAACGGTCCGGCGATGAGCCCGACGCCGCGCGCCGAGCCCAGGCCCGAGCCGGGCATCGAGTGCCTCGGCGCGCCGATCGTCACCGGCGCGGCCGGCGCGCTGGCGCTGGGAGCCGGGGTGATCTTCGGCATCTCGGCGCTCGGCAAGCAGAGCGACTACACGTCCGATCCCAGCGAGAAGCGCGCGGCCGCCGGGACGACGCCGCGGCGTTCTCGACGATCGCGCTCACCGCCGGCGTCATCCTCGGCGCGGCCACGGTGGTCCTGCTGCTCACGATGCCGCCCGCCGCGTTACCGCCCGCGAAGCGCGCGTCGAGCGGGCTACGGCGCGACGGCCTGCGCCTGCGCTTCTGAGCCGAGCTCGGCTCCCCGCTACTCCGCCGCGGCGTCGACCGTGGCCTCGTCCTCACCCTCGGCGTGCATGCCGGGGGCGATGAGCTCGCCCTTCGCGTCGAGCTCGCGCAGCGGACGGAGCTTGATGATGCCCACGAGGTTCAGCACCTTCATGACCTGGTAGGTCGGGTCGAGCTCGAAGGGCCGTACCGCGAAGTTCGAGCGCATCGCGTACTTGTGGTGGTTGTTCTGGAACAGCTCGCCCATGGTGACGAAGTCGAACCAGAGGGTGTTGCGCGAGACGTCGTCGCTGTCGAAGTTGCGGTAGCCGTAGCGGTGACCGCACCAGTTCACGATCGCGCCGTGGATCGGGCCCATGATGAAGTGCGCTGGCAGGAGCAGCCACAGGTACCAGTGCGTCGCGAACACGGCGTAGAACGCGGTGTACGAGCCGAGCCACACGATGCGCGCCGGCCAGCTCTGGCTCAGGCGATCGAGCAGCGGCCAATCGGGGACGTCCTTCTCGAAGCGCGGCTCGGGCGTCTCGCGGCGGTAGGCGAACGCGTCGTAGCGATGCTTGGTGGCCCACATCATCAGCGCGGCGTTCTTGAAGTTCGTCGGCGAGTGCGGATCCTTCGGCGTGTCGCTGTACGCGTGGTGCATCCGATGGAGGATTGCGTAGCCGCGCGCGCTCAGGAAGCTGGCGCCCATCGAGACGTAGGCGAACAGGTGGAAGAAGCGCTCCCAGCCCTTCGACATCGAGAACTGCTTGTGCGCGCCGTACCGGTGCAGGAAGAACGTCTGGGAGAAGATCGACGTAACCCAGTGCCCGATGAAGAACGTGATGATGATTGCCATCGCGAGGCAGACTCTAGGGGGGAGCCCGCCCTGACGCCCGCCACAGTTTCGTCATGTGACACTATTCAGTGTCACGGTTGAGTCAGAATTACGCTCAGGGCGGATTTTCGAGAGGATCGGGCGCCTGCGCGCCCTCCAGGATGCGCACCGCGCCCAGGACCGCGGCCGGCACCGTCTCGGTGCGCAGGACGAAGCGGCCGATCGAGACCGTGGCGAACCCGAGCGCCTCGGCCTCTGCGACCTCCGATTCCGCGAGGCCGCCCTCCGGCCCCACCGCGAACGCCAGCGACGTGCCCGCGCGCACGTGGACGAGCAGCGAGTCGACGAGCGGCGTCGTCGCGTTCTCCCAGAGGCAGTAGCGCGCCTCGTGGTCCTTCGCGGCCGCCTCGAGCGCCGCCTTCCACGGGAGAACGCCCTCGATGGCCGGCGGATCGGCGCGCCCGCACTGGCGGGCGGCCTGCTCCGCGATGCGGCGCCATCGTTCGAGCTTCGCGTCCCGGCGGTCGCCGGTCGCCTTTGCCACCGCGCGCACGGTGCGCGCGATCACGATGCGCGTCGCGCCGAGCTCGGTGGCGTCTCGCACCACCGCATCGACCTTGTCGCCCTTCGCGAGGCCGTAGATCAGCGCGATCCGTACGCCGGCGAGCACGCTGGCGGTCCGGATGTGACCCATGGATACATGGGCGGCCTCGCCCGAGGGCTGCTCGACCACGCCATCGGCCTCCTGCTTCGTGGTCGGGTCGAACGCCACGAAACGATCGCCCGCGCCGAGGCGCAGCACGCGACAGAGGTAGTGCGAAGCATCCCGCGGCAGGACCCGCGCCCCGGGCGCGAGGTCGGTGACCGCGCAGCGGACGCTCAAGGCGACCTGCCGGAGCTCGCGTCGTCCGATTCCGACGATTCTCGACGACGCAGCGCGAGCAGCACCCACTCGCCGAGCGCGGGCGCCTCGAGCAGCTCCAGGTCGGCATACGCCGCGCGCACGTCGTCCTGCTGCGGGACCAGGATGCCCGACAGGAGCAGGAGACCGCCTGGCGCCACGCGCGCCGCGAGATCCTTCGCCATCGGTATGAGGATGCGCGCCTCGATGTTCGCGAGCACGAGCGGGGCCGTGGCCTCGAGCGCTGCGACGTCGGTGGTGCTCGCGTCGATGCGGGCGGTGAGCCCGTTGCGCTCGGCGTTCTCGCGCGTCACGTCGATGGCCTCGGGGTCGTTGTCGATGGCGATGGCCCGCTCGGCGCCGAGCGCCAGCGCGATCAGCGCGAGGATGCCGCTGCCGCACCCCACGTCGATGGCGAGGCGACCCTTCACCTCGTCCGCGTGGGCGCGGATGGCGCGCGCCACGAGGCGCGTGGTCTCGTGGAGGCCAGTGCCGAACGCGCGGCCCGGCTCGAGCTCCAGCACCTGCTCGCCGGGCTTCGCCTCGTAGGCCTCCCACGGCGGCCGCACCACGATGCCCTCGGCGATCGCGTAGGGCTTGTAGTGCTCCTTCCACGCGTCGCGCCACGCATCGCCCACGACCTCCTCGTAGCGCGCGCCCAGCGTCGCATCGAGGTGGCGCATCGCCTCCTCGGCATCGCCGCGCGTCGAAAACGCGCTGACCAGCGTGACCTTCCCGGCCGCTGCGTTCTTCGCGAGCGTCGTCTCGTCGCGCTCCTCGACGCCCTCGGCGCCGAGATCGAACAGCAGCGCAGAGGTCTCGTCCGCCGCTTCGGGCGTGACGTCGACGTGCACGAATGGATACCGCGGCTCTCCCGAGCCCGTGCGCTTTGGATCGCTCATCGGGCCCTCAGCGGAACGAGGACTCGCCGATGCTCACGCTCACCGTCGACGTGCTGCGGCCGCTGGGGCCGATGCTGCTCGACGACTTGAACACGCCCGCGAGCGCGAGCACGCCCACGATGGCCGCCGCGCCGAGCACGCCGCCGCCGATCGCGACGGGCAACACCCAGCCCTTGCTGGGCTCGGGCACCGCGATGCGGAGCGGTGAGCTCGCGTCGCCGCGGCTCGCGATGACCGCGCCGCCGCCGTCGAGCACCTCGAAGTAGTAGTCGACGAGCGGGGGCTTGATCGCTGCGCCGGGGATCGACACCACCACCGAATCGCCCGATGCCGAGGCCTTCGCCTCGGTGAAGTCACCCTTGCTGCCGTTGCGATAGAACAGCTTCACGCTCCCCACGCGACCGTCCGGATCCTCGAGGCGCGCGCGCAGCTCGAGGTTCGCGCCGGCCTCGACCTGCGCCGGCGCCCCGTGGCGCAGCACCACGGGCTTCAAGGTCGGCTCGTCCTTGGTGATGCCCGGGCGGCCCTCGGCCTCCCACTTCGTCCGCGCCTGCGCGAAGAAGTCCCGGAAGCGCGGCGACTCCTTGGCCGGGATCTCGTAGTCGGGCTGCTGCACGAGGAGGCCGCGCACTGCGTTCTCCGCCTCGTCCTTCCGGCCGAGCGTGATGTAGTTCAGCGCGAGCAGCCGGTAGATCTCGACCTTCTGCGCCTGCGTGTTGCTCGGCCGGAGCAGCGCCGCCGAGAGCGTCTGGATCGACTCCTCGTACTGCTGCTCGTCGAACTGGAGCTGACCCTTCACGATCAGGGCTTGCGGCACCGCCGCGGGCTTCGCGCCCGGCTTGGCCTGCTGCGCGAACGCCGGCGTGGTGACCATGATCGCGTGCAAGAACGCGATGAGGGCGACCCAGACCCAGGCTCCCAGTCGAGCTTTCATGGGCCGGGAGGTTACGTGCCTCGCGCCGTGACGTCTACGCCGGGCTCGCACCACACGCGGTGGGCGGGCTCGCCCACGAGGAGGGCTCGGCGCGCCGCGATCGCGCGGGGGACGCGCTGCTTCTCCTCGAGGACCATGGCGGTGAGCCTTCCGCCGTACACGCATCCGGTGTCGAGGCCGGTCGCCCAGGGATGGAGCTGCAACCCCGGCGCGGCGTTGTGCCCGAACACCACCTGCGGAGGACCGGCCCAGACCTCGCCCCAGAGCCGGCTCTCGCCCTCCGCGCCGCGCACCGTCCGGATCCGCATGAGGGTCTGCGGCGACTGGTCCTCGAGCGGCACGCCGGGCATCAGCCCCGCGTGCACCACGCGCAGGCCGTGCTCGGGCAGATCGAGGTACACGGGTGACGTCGCGAGGAGCGTCCAGTCCGTGGGCCGAAGCCGGCTCGCGAGATCGCGATGGAGCCGCCCGATCCCGCGCGGCAGCCCCGCTGTGGGCGGCGCGGCGCGCAGGTCGAGCAGCTTCTGCTCGTGGTTGCCGCGGACGACGATGGCGCCGGTGCGCCTCGCGACGTCGAGCACGCCCAGCGAGTCGGGGCCGCGCGCGACGAGGTCACCGACGAAGATCAGCCGGTCACCGCTCGTGAACGCGACGCGATCGAGGAGCGCCTCGAGCTCCTCCCGGCATCCGTGCACGTCGCCGACGATGATGGTGCGCAAGCTTCGTACCTCGGCTCCTGCGGTGAGTTAACCACAGTCCGTCCAGCGCCGTTCCTCGATCCATGACCTTGCGCGCGGACGGTGCGACGACGCTTGCCGTCGGTGGGCACCAAGATCGCAGGGGCCACGATGCTCGTGCTCGCGCTCGCGCTCGGAACGAGCTCGACACGCTGCTGGCCCGCGAGCGCGAGAGCGTCTTCGAGTACGTCGGCTGCATCGCGCCGCTCAGCCCCTGCCGAGCGCCGAGCGCTGGGCCGGCGTGTGGACGGCGTTCTCGCACATGCTGCGCAGCGCGCTGGACCACGGCATCGAGTCGCTCGCCGAGCGCCGCAGCGCTGGGCGGCTCGATCGCCGTGACCAGCACGACCGGCCTCGGCACGACGTTCCGCCTGCACCTGCCGCGGACCATGCTGACCGGAGGGAGCCTCGCGCCCGCCGACGCGTCGCACGCCGCATGAATCGCTCCTAGCTGACTGAAGCGGCAGCGCGCGCGTGCCGTCGTAAGTGGTAACCGACTCCCGCCCCCTCTGGAGAGACAGGAATTCGATGGGTCAACGCGTGCACACGTTCGTTCGAGAGGTCCTCGAGGCTTCGGTCACCGAGCTGTTCGATTCGTATGGCCTCGCCTGCGATCTCACGCAGGTGGTCGACGACGATGCGTCTCCGTGCGTCGAGCTCGGCTCGATCGTCGGCTTCCGGGGGAAGGGCGTTCGCGGAGGCCTCGCCTTCGTCGCGCCGCTCGGCCTCATCGAGCGCATGCTCCCCGTGCCGCGCGACCTGACCCGCGCCGACCTCCAGCTGCGCGACTGGAGCGCCGAGATGGCGAACCAGCTCGTCGGCCGCATGAAGAACAAGCTCTCGACGAAGACGCTCGACTTCGACGTCGGCACGCCGGTCTGCTTCACGGGCAAGTCGATCCGGCTCGTCTTCCTGCCCGACGCCGACGGTCTGTCGCTCGCGTTCATGGCCGAGGGCACGCCGGTGCGCATCCATCTCGACTGCACTCTCTCTCCCGACCTCGTATCGGGTGAGATCGAATCCCTCCGGATCGTTCCGGAAGGCGACGTTCTTCTTTTCTGAACCCTCTCAGGAAGCCCCAGTCATGCCGAAGACAATCATCGTGATCGACGACTCGCAGGTCATCCGCGAGCAAGTGAGCATCGTTCTCAAGCAGGCGGGCTACGAGGTGGTGGAGGCGGAGGACGGCGTCGAGGGGGCGGCAGCGATCCGGAACAACCCGGGCGCGTCGCTTGCCATCTGCGACGTCAACATGCCCAAGCTCGGCGGGCTGGAGATGCTCGAGACCATCAGCGCTCAGGGCGGCGCATCCTCACTGCCGGTGATCATGCTCACCACCGAGGGTCGCCCCGACCTCATCGAGCGTGCGCGCGCCTCGGGCGCGAAGGGCTGGATGGTCAAGCCGTTCAAGCCGACGATGCTGCTCGCCACCGTGAAGAAGATCGCGGGCGCCGCTGCATGAGCTCCGCAGCCGAGCTCGTGGACCCGCCCACCGAAGAAGAGGTAGCGAGCGGTTCCCGTATCTCTTGCCTCGTCGGTGCGGCGCGGTCTGCGGACGAGGCTCGCGTCCTGGTCGTCGACGACGACGAGGAGGCCCGTACCAAGGTCGCCTGCGCGCTGCGTGAGGTCGGCTTCATCGTCGTCGAGGCTGCGAACGGCCTCGACGCCCTGAAGGCGTTCCAGAGCCATCGCCCGCACGTGGCGCTGCTCGAGGTCATGACGCCGTTCCTCGACGGCTTCTCGACGTGTCGCGCGATGCGCGATCTGCCAGGAGGCCAGGACGCCTCGATCGTCATGATGACCGACTCGGACGACATCGAGTCGCTCCAGTTCGGCTACGACGCCGGCGCCACCGACTTCCTGACGAAGCCGGTCAACGAGATCCTCCTCCAGCACCGCATGAAATACATGCTGCGCACCGCGGAGGTCGTCGACCAGCTACGCCGCAGCGAGCGCAAGATCGCGCACCTCGCGTACCACGATGCGCTCACCGGTCTGCCCAATCGCCGATCGCTCGAGCGCTACATGGACCGGCTCGTCGAGCTCGGCACCGACCGCAGCGCCGGAGCCATCTTTCTCATCGACCTCGACGGCTTCAAACGCGTCAACGACACGTTCGGTCATTCCGCGGGCGACGAGTTGATCTGCGAGGTCGGTCGCCGCGTCACGGGTTGCTTCCACATCGACATCGACGCCGAGGACGGCAGCGTGCTCGGCGAGCGGAGCGCGTTTCTCGCCCGCCTCGGCGGCGACGAGTTCGTGTTCGTCGATCCGACGGTCATGTGCGCCGACGCCGCGTGCCTCGTCGCCGCGCGCATGCTGGCGGCGATCGGAGACGTGTTCGACCTCCGCGGCCACGAGATCGTGATCACCGCGAGCATCGGCATGGCGCTCGTCGCCGACGCGCACGGCAGCGTGGAGGAGCTGATCCAGCGCGCCGACGCGGCGATGTACGACGCCAAGGCCCACGACCGCAACAACGCTCGCTTCTACTCGCGTGCCCTCAGCGACGAGGCCCGCGCTCGCCTGGAGATGGAAGGCTCGCTGCGCAGCGCGCTCGCGCAGAACCAGCTCGAGGTCTTCTATCAACCGAAGATCGACACCGTCACGCACGCCGTGACGGGCGCCGAGGCGCTGCTGCGGTGGCGCCTGCCCGACGGCACGATGATCTCGCCGGCCGACTTCATTCCCGTCGCCGAGGAGACCGGGCTCATCATCGCCATCGGTCGCTGGGTGCTCGAGCAAGCGTGCACGCAGGTGCGCGCCTGGGAGGAAGAGCCGGCGATGCAGGGGCTTCGCATCGCGGTCAACGTGTCGGCGCGTCAGTTCCGCGAGCCCCGCTTCGTCGACGAGCTGCGCGAGCTGCTCGCCACCACCGGGCTCAGCCCGGGTTGCCTCGAGCTCGAGATCACCGAAGGCACGCTCATGAACGACACGAAGCTCGCCCGCGAGGTCCTGAGCGAGCTCAAGACGCTCGGCGTGTGGCTCGCGCTCGACGACTTCGGCACCGGCTATTCGTCGCTCGGTTACCTGCGGCGCTTTCCGTTCGATACCCTCAAGGTCGACCGCTCCTTCGTGCGCGACGTCCTCACCGACGAAGGCTGCGCGGCCATCACCGCCGCCGTCGTCGCGATGGCCCAGCGTCTCCACCTCGACGTGGTGGCGGAGGGCGTCGAGACCGAGGCCCAGCTCGAGCACCTGCGGGTGATCGGCTGCGGCGAGGTGCAGGGCTTCCTGTTCTGCCCCGCGATCCCCGCCGCCGAGTTCCGCCGCTGGGTCTCGGGTCGCATCAGCCGTCGCGAGACGGTCTGGCCGCGCCGCATGCCGGCCGTCGGCCGAAACAGCGCGATCCCGCCGCTGTTCTAGTCCGCTCTCGAGAAGATCAGAGGCGCCACATCTTCTCGTCGTCGAGCTTCGCGCGCTTGGGGATGACCACGAGGCCGTTCTCCGTCACGAAGAAGCGCTTGCGGTCGGCCTCGAGGTTGAACCCGACCTCCACGCCCGACGGCACCTCGACGTCCTTGTCGATGATGCAGCGCCGGATCTTCGCGTGGCGGCCGATGCGCACCCGTTCGAAAAGCACCGACTCCTCGACCTCGCTGAACGAGTTGATGCGGCAGCCGACCGACAGCACGCTGCGATGGATGCGGCCGCCCGAGATGATGCAGCCGTGGCTGACCATCGAGTCGGTCGCGATGCCGACGCGCGCGTGGGCCTCGTCGCGGAAGACGAACTTCGCCGGCGGATCGTGGGTCACGCCGGTGCGGATGGGCCAGCGCTCGTTGTAGAGGTTGAAGAGCGGATGGATCGAGATGAGGTCCATCTGGGCGTCCCAGTAGGCCTCGATGGTCCCGATGTCTCGCCAGTAGGCGTGGGCGCGCGGCTCCTCGCCGGGGACCAGGTTCTTGTTGAAGTCGTAGACGTAGACGTCCTGACCGTCCGCCACCATGCGGGGAAGGATGTCGTGACCGAAGTCGTGCTTGCTCGTCTCGACGCCCGCGTCGCGATGGAGCTCGCGCATCAGGTCGTCCGTGCGGAAGACGTAGTTGCCCATGGAGGCAAGGCACATGTCGTCCGAGCCGGGCATGGTCGGCGGGTTCGAGACCTTCTCGTGGAAGCCGATGATCCGACCGTCCGAATCGATCTCGAGGACGCCGAAGTCGCGCGCCTCCTTCTTCGTCACCGGGATGGCGGCGACGGTGGCCGCGGCGTCCCGCGCGAAGTGCGCCTGCATCATCTGGCGGACGTCCATCTTGTAGACGTGGTCACCGCCGAAGATGCAGACGATCTCCGGCTTCTCGTCGGTGATGACGTGCTGGCACTGATAAACCGCGTCCGCCGAGCCCTTGAACCAGGAGAGCCCGGTGCGCTGCTGCGCGGGGATGGCCTCGATGAACTGATCGAGGATGGGCGAGAGGCGCCACACCCGCGCGATGTGCTCCTCGAGCGACGCGCTCTTGTACTGCGTCAGGATCTTGATGCGTGACAGCCCCGAGTTGACGAAGTTCGAGAGCACGATATCGATGATCCGGTACCGACCCGCGAACGGGACGGCAGGCTTCGCGCGGTCGAGGGTGAGCGGATAGAGCCGCTTCCCCTCACCGCCAGCGAGGATCATGACGAGGACTTGCGAAGGATCGTAACTGAGCCCATGGGCCGGCATCGAGGCCGCCTAGGATAGGCCAACGCGCGGCCATCGCATGTAGAATCATCGCCCATGGGCTCGTCGTCGCTCCCCCACGCCAACGATCTCCCGCGGCCGGCGGCGGCGACTGCGGCAAGCGTGCTCGCGGCCGCCGCCTCGGGTGCGGCGCGCGGTGTGCGCGGCGCCATGGCCACGGTGCTCGAGCGCCACGGCTCGGCTCCGGGCACGCCCGGGCAGAAGCTTTACATCGCCGAGGACGGCACCTGCCTCGGTACGGTGGGCGGCGGCGCGATCGAGCGCGAGACCATCGTCGCGCTCCTGGCCCTGGTCGAGGACCCGCTCGCGAAGCACCAGGTGCGCACCTTCAAGCTCGGCGCGGAGCTCGGCATGTGTTGCGGAGGGCGGATCGCGATGATGATCGAGCCGATCGAGGGCGTCATGCCGTGTCTCATCGTCGGCGGCGGGCACGTCGCGACGGCGGTCGCGCCTCTTCTCCTCAAGGTCGGCTTCGCGGTCACCGTGGTCGACGCCCGGGAGGGGTGGGGTGACGAGGCGCGCATCGAGGGCGTGCGCTGCATCAACGGCGACCACGACGACGTCGACGACGTCGACGTGCGGGGCGCCTGCCTCGTCATGACCCACGATCATCAGCTCGATCAGCAGGTCATCGAGTGGGCGCTCGGGCAGCGCTTTGCCTATGTAGGTGGCGTCGGGAGCCGGGCCAAGGCCGAGCGCACCCGGCAGCGCCTCGAGGCCAAGGGGATCGCCGAGGCCGACCGCGCCCGGGTCCGCATGCCCATCGGCGTGGAGATCGGGGCCCGCTCACCCGACGAGATCGCCGTCTCCATCGCGGCCGAGATGGTGGCCTGGCGCAAGAGAGTGCAGCTGCGCTGAGGTGGGAGAACTCGCATGCGTCCAGGTGGACGCGCCGCAGTTCAACTTTCCGGAGGCGCCTGCATGATGCACAATGACGTGACCCACGTGGCTGACCTCCTTCCTGGCTTGCTCGTCACGCCGACGGTGAGGCTCACGCGGCCGCTCGGAGCGGGCGGCATGGGCAGCGTCTGGGTCGCGGATCACCTCGCCCTCAGGACCGAGGTGGTCGTGAAGTTCATGTCGAAGGAGCTCGCCCAGAGCCCCGACGCCGTGGCGCGCTTCTCGCGCGAGGCCGCGGCGGCGTCGCAGGTGAAGAGCCCGCACGTCGTGCAGACGTTCGATCACGGCGTCACCACCGACGGCGTGCCGTACATCGTCATGGAGCTGCTCGACGGCACCGACCTCGCGCAGCACCTCGAGAAGCGCGGCAAGATGCTGCCTGCCGAGGTCACTGCGATCTACACGCAGGTCGCGAAGGCCTTGGGCAAGGCGCACGCGGTGGGCATCGTCCACCGCGACCTCAAGCCGGACAACATCTTCCTGTGCGCTGGCGAGGGCGACGACCTGTTCGTGAAGGTCCTCGACTTCGGCATCGCCAAGGGAGACGCGCGCCTCGGCAGCGGCACCACCACCGGTCAGGTCATCGGCACGCCGTACTACATGAGCCCCGAGCAGATCGTCGGCAGCCGCACCATCGATCTCCGCGCCGACATCTGGTCGTTGGGCGTCGTGGCCTTCGAGCTCCTCACCGGCAAGCGCCCGTTCGACGGTGAGTCGATCGGCGCGCTCACGCTCGCCATCCACGGTCGGGCTCCGCTGCCGTCGTCGGTGGATCCTTCGCTTCCGCCCGCGTTCGACGGGTGGTTCGCGCGGTCGTGCGCCGTCTCGCCGGCCGTTCGCTTCGCGAGCATGAAGGACGCCGCGCGCGCGCTCGCGGACGCCGTGGGCGGCGCCTCCGCCCCGCTCGCGGCCCTGCCGCTGGAACCCGTGAGCACCGTCGATACCGGCGCGCAGACCGTCGGCGCGCGGGTGCCCACGCAGCTCTCGTCTACCCAGGCCGTCTCCGCCGCGGACGGCGTGCCCGCGCGCTCGCGCGTGCCCGTCATGGTCGCGGCGGTGGTCGTCCTGGCGGCGGTGATCGGCATCGGCGTGTTCGTGCGCCGCTCCGGCGCGCCCGGGGCGCAGCCCGACGCGCAGGTCCCGGTGGGAGTCGTCTCGGCGCCGGCCGCAGCCGCGCAGCCCGTGACGCCGTCCTCGGCGGAGCCCGCGCCCGCCGTCGCGGTCCCGCCCGCCGCGACCACGACCAGCGCCGCCGAGGCCGCGTCGTCCCGGCCACACGCGCCGGCGCGCCCTGCGGGTGCCGCTCCGCCCGCGAAGAAGCCTCTGCCTGCTGCCCCTCCGAAC
The DNA here is from genome assembly GCA_043732195.1 of Polyangiaceae bacterium. Taxonomy (GTDB): domain Bacteria; phylum Myxococcota_A; class Polyangia; order Polyangiales; family Polyangiaceae; genus Labilithrix. The sequence continues at coordinate 6,135 of JAYTHX010000063.1, read as the reverse complement.
ACGCCACGACCCGCTCCGCCGCGAGGCTCCGACGATGACATCAAGTGACGCGCGGGGGCCGCGGCGCGTCCTCCGCCGATGCAGCGCGCTGCTGATCGCGACCCTCGCGCTCACGGCCGCGAGCACCGCCTCCGCGCAGCAGACGCAGCCGAGCGCCGCGGATCTCGAGAGCGCCCGCGCCCTCTTCAAGCAAGGCAAGGATCTCCGCGCCACCGGCAACCCAGCCGACGTGCGGGCCGCGCTCGACAAGTTCACCGCGGCGTACACCTACGCCGCGACGCCGCTCACCGCGCTCGAGCTGGGGCGCACGCAGGCGGCGCTCGGTCAGCTCGTCGAGGCGCGCGAGACGCTCCTCTCCGTTGCTCGCCTGAAGGTGCAGTCCGACGAGACCGACAAGAGCGCCGCTGCCCGCAGCGAGGCTGCGGATCTCGCGGAGCAGCTCCGGCCGCGCATCCCCGGGGTCTCGGTGAAGGTGCAGAGCGCCGCGCCCGAGGGCAAGACCACGCTCACCGTCGACGGCGCCGCGGTCACGATCGTCGCCGGCACCGCCACCCGGAAGCTCAATCCCGGCGAGCACGTGCTGGTCGCGACGGCCGGCGCCGGGCCGGCCGCGCAGAAGACGGTGACGCTGAAGGAGGGCGAGATGCAGGAGGTCCTGCTCGCGCCGAGCTACGTCGAGGGCCCCGCCACTCCGCCAGTCGTGAACACCCCCGTGCCGCGCGGCGCCGAGCCGCCACCGCAGAAGGGCGGCGGCGGCACCGGAAGGACGCTCGTGGTGATCGGCGCGGTCGCGGGCGGCGTCGGCGTCGCGGTCGGCAGCGTGACCGGCGTGCTCGCGCTCTCGAAGGCGAGCAGCGTGAAGGACGCGTGCCCCGACAAGTCGCGCTGCACCTCGGCGAGCGCCCAGTCCGACTACAAGACCGGACGCACGATGGGCACCCTCTCGACGGTCTCGTTCATCGTCGCCGGCGCCGGCGCCGCGACGCTGCTGGCAGGGCTGCTGATTCCGGGCTCGTCACCGAAGACGGGCGGCTCGGGCGTGAGGATCGAGCCGCAGGTCGGGCTCTTATGGGCAGGAGTGAACGGTGCATTCTAGCAGCTCGAAGCGCGTGCGGATGGGCCTCGTGATCGCCGGCGTGGGGGCCGCGTTCGTCGTCACGAGCGCGTGCACCGGCGTCGCCGGCCTCACCGGCTACGAGTTCGTCGACGGCTCGATCGAGGGCGGTAGCAGTAGCGGCGACGGCGGCGGCAAGACCGACGCGCCCATCGCGACGGGCGACGGCGCCACCCCGCCGGATGCCGGAACCAGCTGCACCGACGCGTTTGCGGGCTTCGGCGCGGCGTGCGCCTCGTGCGCCGAGCAGATGTGCTGCATCGAGGCGGTGCTGTGCGGGGTCGCGGGCGGCTGCGCGCAGCGCGCGAGGACCAACTCCTGCAACTCGGGCACGGGCGATCTCTCGTGTCGCGTGTTGTCGAAGTGCCTGAAGGACAAGTGCGGCTGCGGCGGCTGACCCGCCGCCGGTCGGCGGTCCCAGCACGAGCGTGAGCCTGGAGTCGGGCGGGATGACGGTCGACAGCGAGGACTGGGCGCTCACGAACCAGTAGAATGGGGCATGGCCTCCGCCTTCGAATTCGTCCTCAACGGCCGCCGCGTGCAGGTGTCCGGGACGTCCGCCAACTCGTCACTGCTCGCCTGGCTACGTAACGCGGGGCATACCGGGAGCAAGGAGGGCTGCGCGGAAGGGGACTGCGGCGCCTGCACGGTGGCGCTCGTCGACACGAACGCGCGGGGCGAGCGCACGTACCGCTCCGTCAACAGCTGCATCACGCTGCTGCCCATGGTGGCGGGCCGCGAGATCGTGACCGTCGAGGGGGTCGCGCCCGGGCCCGGAACGCTGCATCCCGTGCAAGAGGCCATGGTGGCTTCGTACGGCTCGCAGTGCGGCTTCTGCACGCCCGGCTTCGTGGTGTCGATGTTCGAGGGCTACTACCGCGACGATCTCGACAGCCGCGAGAAGATCGGCGACCAGCTGAACGGCAACCTCTGTCGCTGCACCGGCTACCGTCCCATCCGCGAGGCCATGGAGGACGCGATCCAGAAGCGCTCGCCCGCGCAGGACGATCTCTTCCAGCTGCGGCTGAAGAAGAACGACGGCGCCATCCCCGCGCTGACCTACGAGGGCGCCGAGGGCCAGACGTTCCTCCGACCGACCACGCTCGCCGAGCTGCTCGCGCTGAAGGCGCAGCATCGCGAGAAGGCGGAGCTCGTGGCCGGCGCCACCGAGATCGCCGTCTACATCAACAAGGCGCACCGGCGCTATGCGCTGCTCGTCTCCACCGAGGGCGTGCGCGAGCTCGCGACCATCGCGAAGACCGCGGCCGCGTTCGTGATCGGCGGCGGCGCGACGCTCACCGCGATCGAGGAGGCGCTCGGCGGCGAGTACCCGATGATCGACAAGATGCTCTGGGCCTTCGCGGCGCGGCAGATCCGCAACCGCGCCACGCTCGCCGGCAACATCGTCACCGCCTCGCCCATCGGCGACATGCCTCCGCTGCTCCTCGCGCTCGACGCCGACGTGATCCTCGAGAAGCAGGGCAGCTCGCGCACCGTCGCGCTCGCGGACTTCTTCGTCGCTTACCGCAAGACGGTCCTCGAGCCCGACGAGATCGTGCGCAGCATCGTGCTCCCGCGCAACCTGGTGCGGTCCGCCGGCACGCGGCGCCTGATGGACTCGTACAAGGTCTCGAAGCGGCGCGAGCTCGACATCAGCATCACCGCCGCGGCGTTCGTGATCGAGCTCGACGCAGCGAACGTCGTTCGCCATGCGCGCCTCGCGTACGGCGGCGTCGCCGCCACGCCGGTCCGCGCGCGCAAGACCGAGGCGCAGCTCGTGGGGCAGCCGTGGACCGAGGCGACGCTGCGCGCCGCGCAGAGCGCGCTGGCCGCCGAGCTCACCCCCATCGACGACCATCGCTCGGGCGCCGAGTTTCGCCGCGATCTCGTGACGAGCCTCTTCGAGAAATTCTTCCGCGGCGAGACCAGCGCCGCCCAGGATCTGCCCATACGCTTCGAGCGCGACGGCGCGACCTGCGCCTCCGCCGACACCAGTCGCAGCCTCTCGCACGAGAGCGCGGTCGGTCACGTCACGGGCAGCGCGCTCTACGTGGACGACACAGCGCGCCGCCGCGACATGCTCGAGATGTGGCCGGTGGTGAGCCCGCACGCGCACGCCGGGATCGTCTCGATCGACATCGCCGAGGCCGTGCAGGAGCCGGGCGTGGCGTGCGTGCTGCTCGCGAAGGACGTTCCCGGGCTGAACGACGTCGGCGCGGTACGGCACGACGAGCCGCTCTTCGCCGAGCACGAGGTGCTCTACCACGGGCAGGTGGTGGCGATGGTGGTCGGCGCGTCCGCCGATCTCTGCCGCCGCGCGGCCGCGAAGGTCAAGGTGGTGTACGAGCCGCGCCCCGCCATCCTCGGCGCGCGTGCCGCCGTCGAGGCGAGCAGCTTCCACACGCAGCCCCACGTCATCAAGCGTGGCGATGCCGATGCCGCGCTCGCGAAGGCCGCGCATCGGCTCGCCGGCGACCTCGACATCGGCGGGCAGGAGCACTTCTACCTCGAGGCGCAGGCCGCCTGGGCGGAGGCCGGCGAGGATGGCGAGATGTTCGTCTCGTCCTCGACGCAGCACCCGACCGAGGTGCAGGCGGTGGTGGGGCACGTGCTCGATCTGCCGCGCAACAAGGTCACCGTGCAGTCGCCGCGCATGGGCGGCGGGTTCGGCGGCAAGGAGACCCAGGGCAACGGCTGGGCCGCCTACTGCGCGCTCGCGGCGTCGCGCACGCAGCGCCCGGTACGCGTGCAGCTCGATCGCGATCTCGACATGCAGCTCACCGGAAAGCGGCATCCGTTCTACGCGCGCTACGAGGTCGGGTTCGATGCCGAGGGGCGGCTCCTCGCGGCGAAGATCGATCTCTTCGCGGACGGCGGCTGGGCGCTCGATCTCTCGGAGTCGATCTGTGACCGCGGCGTGTTCCACCTCGACAACGCGTACTACGTGCCGACGTGCACGTTCACGGGGCGCGTCGCCAGGACGAACGTGACCTCGCACACCGCGTTCCGCGGCTTCGGCGGACCGCAGGGCATGCTCGTGATCGAGGACATCCTCGATCGCGTCGCGCGCCAGCTGGGCCTGCGCCCCGAGGTGGTGCGCGAACGCAACCTCTATCGCGGCACCGGCGAGAGCAACACCACCCACTACGGCCAGGAGCTCGGCGATCAGCGGCTCGGCACCATCTGGACGTCGCTGCTCGCCAGCGCGCGGCTCGGGGAGCGGCGCCAGCAGATCGACGCGTTCAACGCGCAGAGCCCGCACGTGAAGCGCGGCATCGCCATCACGCCGGTGAAGTTCGGGATCTCCTTCACCGCGACGTGGCTGAACCAGGCCGGCGCGCTGGTGCTCGTCTACCGCGACGGCACCGTGCAGGTGAACCACGGCGGTACCGAAATGGGGCAGGGGCTCTACACCAAGATGAAGGGCGTCGCGATGCGCGAGCTCGGCGTCCCCGAGCACGTGATCCGCGTGATGCGAACGCAGACCGACAAGGTCCCGAACACCTCCGCCACTGCGGCCTCGAGCGGCGCGGACCTCAACGGCGCCGCGGTGCGCGCCGCCTGCATCACGCTGCGCGAGCGCCTCGCGCCCATCGCCGCCGAGCTGATCAACGCCGAGTCGTCGGTGGTCGTGCCCGAGGGCGCGGTCATCTTCGAGAACGGCATGGCGCGCGCTCCGCAGGTGCCGGGCGTGGAGATCGCGTTCGAGCGCATCGTCGACCGCGCGTACATGAAGCAGGTGCAGCTCTCGGCGCAGGGCTTCTATCGCACGCCCGGCATCGGCTACGACAAGTCGAAGGGCAAGGGCAAGCCGTTCTACTACTTCGCGTACGGCGCGGCGGTGAGCGAGGTCGAGGTCGACGGCTTCAGCGGCATGAAGCGCGTCACGTGCGTCGACATCCTGCACGACGTGGGCGAGTCTTTGAACGTCGGCATCGATCGCGGGCAGATCGAGGGCGGCTTCGTGCAGGGCATGGGATGGCTAACCGGCGAGGAGCTGAAGTGGAGCAAGGAAGGCCGCCTCCTCACGCACTCGGCGAGCACCTACCAGATCCCCGCGGTCGGCGACGCGCCCGAGCGCTTCAACGTCGCGCTCCTGCCGAACGCCGCGCAGGACGGCGTCATTCACGGCAGCAAGGCGGTCGGTGAGCCGCCGCTGATGCTCGCGATCAGCGTGCGCGAGGCGATCCGTGATGCCATCGCGGCGTTCGGTGCCGCGGGAGGCGAGGTGCCGCTGCCTTCGCCCGCGACGCACGAGGCGATCCTCGCCGCGGTGCGCGTCCGTCAGCGTGCGGCGCAGGCCGCGGAAGCCTCGGCGCGCGCCGAGCGGTGCAGCTCGGCGGATCGGCCACCGTCGCCCATCTAGAACTTGCGCTCCGCCAGCGCCTCGCCGGCCACCGCGGGGAGCACATGCCCCGCCTTCGTCAGCGCGGAGCGCCCGTCACCGCCGGGCCCAGGAACCAGCTCGCTGGTCTCGAGGCTCGGGCGCTGGCCTGAGTAGGCCAGCGCGATCGACGGTCCGGGCGCGCCGTGGCCGCTGAGCCCTGCTGCGCCGCCGCGGCCGCCGACGCCACCGTAGCCTCCCTGGTCGGCCGTGGCCCCGCCGTTCGCGCCAGCCAGGCCAGCGCTGCCGAGCGTTCCCGCTCCCCCAGCGCCACCCTGGGCACTCGCCAGCCGCGTCCCGACGAAGGTGAGCGGGCTGTCGACCACCAGCGCGCCGATGCTCGCGCCGCCTCCCGTTCCCGGCGTCCCTGCGAGGCCGGCGCAGCCGCCAGCGCCGCCGCCACCTCCTGCGCTCGACCACCGGTACGCGGTCAGTGCGGGACCGTTGGGGCAGAGTGAATTGCAGTTGCTGTTGAAGTTCGCGCCGCCGCCGCCGCCGCCCCCTTGCCCGGGAGAGGCATCCTTGCCGGCCGTGCCCGCTCCGGCCACGAATTCACCGGTCTGCGACAAGCTCCACGTTCCGTTCGTCCCGTCGGCGCCGTCGGCGCCGTTCGCGCCTCGGTCGCCGCCGCCGTAGA
>JAYTHX010000062.1:0-6671 GCA_043732195.1 Polyangiaceae bacterium | reverse complement strand
GCGGCGAGGACGCCGCCGATCTCCTCCCGCACCTCAAGGGGCGGCGGGTCATCCTCGAGCCGCAGATGATGGAGCTCCGCTTCGGCGACGAGCCGCTCCGTCCCCGCTTCGATCTCGAGCTCGGTCCCGACGGCACCACGGTGCTCGTGAAGACCACGTTCCAGCGCGCGGGCGACCCGCGCAAGTTCACACTGAACCAGGGCGGCTGGTTCGAGGGTAGCCCGGGCTGGCACGTCGACGGGCAGGAGGGCTGGGCGCGCCCGCTCGATCGCCGCGTCTCGCCGGGCAGCATCCGCCGCCTCCTGCGCACCGCGTACATCTCCGAGTCGATCGACAACCTGCCGTCGCTCATCGCGCAGGGCCTCCCGCGCGTTGCGCTCGAGGTCGGCGCCGAGCTCCCCGACCTCTCGCAGGTCGCGGACGTGGTGGACATCACGCCCACCTTCCGCCTCCGCGCCGGAGGCTCGCTCACCGAGGCGCGCGTCTCGCTGCGCGCCGCCTACGATGACGTCGAGGTCGACGTACGTGCCGACGGCATGACACCCCCCGTCCTCGTCAAGCCCCCGCGCGCCGCTGGCGAAGCGGCCGACGACGACGGCGGACCGCGCCGCCTCGCCGCCAGCAAGCGCGCGACGGTCATCCGTTGTGACATCGCCGCACAGCAGGAGGCGACCTCGAGCCTCCGCTCGCTCGGCCTCAAGGCCGACGAGGACGGCATGGGCTTCGTCGCTCGCGGCGACGACGCGATCCAGTTCTGGACGGAAGCGGTCGGCTCGCTGCCCGAGGACTGGGACCTCTTCATCCCCGACGACCTCGTCGACGTGCAGGTCCGCACCAGCGCGCTCGCCGCCAACGCACGCGTCTCGAGCGGCGTCGACTGGCTCTCCCTCCGCCTCTCCTTCGAGTCCGAAGGCATCGCGGTCACGCAGGAAGAGCTGGGGCGCTGCCTCGCCGAGGGGCGCCGCTACGTGCGCCTCCAGGACGGCTCGTTCGCGAAGATCGACGTCGACAAGGTGAAGGCCGTCCTGCTCCGTCAGGCCGAGATCCTCGCCACCGGCGGCGGTCAGGGGAGCCGGCTGCCGCTCTCGCAGGCCGGCCGCATCCAGGAGCTGCTCGAGCAGGTCGGCAAGGCGAACGTCACCGCCGACACGAAGGAGCTGTTCGGGAAGCTCGCGAACGTCGACGAGATCAAGGGCGTCAAGAAGCCGCGCAACCTGAAGGCGCAGCTCCGGCCTTACCAGGAGCAGGGCTTCCAGTGGCTCTGGTTCCTCCACGAGATCGGCTCGGGCGGCATCCTCGCCGACGACATGGGTCTCGGCAAGACGGTGCAGACCATCGCGCTGCTCCTCGCCGTGAAGACCCTCGTCGAGAAGGACGCGAAGGCCGACGGCAAGAAGAAGTTCAAGGCGCTCATCGTCGCGCCCACGAGCGTCGTCACGAACTGGGAGCGCGAGCTCGACAAGTTCGGCCCGTCGCTCAGCCACACGGTCTGGCACGGCGCCGACCGCAAGCAGCGCGCCGATGAGCTCGAGGACGCGGACATCGTCATCACGAGCTACGCGCTCCTCCGCCGTGACGAGGCGCTGCTCGCCTCGCTCGACCTCCGCTACGCCATCCTCGACGAGGCGCAGAACATCAAGAACCCGATGAGCGCCACGGCGCGCGCGGCGAAGCGGCTCAAGGCCGATCGCCGCCTCGCGCTGACCGGCACGCCCATCGAGAACCGCCTCTCCGAGATCTGGTCGATCTTCGACTTCGTGAGCCCCGGCCTCCTCGGGCCGCTCGAGAAGTTCGAGGAGCGCTACGCGCGCCCCATCGACGGCGGCGATCAGAAGGCGGCCAAGCGCCTCCGCGCCACCATCCACCCGTTCATCCTGCGCCGCACGAAGAGCGAGGTCGCCAAGGATCTCCCCGAGAAGATCGAGACCGACCAGTTCTGCGAGCTCACCGGCGAGCAGTCCGCGCTCTACGCGGCCGTGTTCAAGGAGGTCCGCGCCCAGGTCATGGGCGAGGTCGAGCGCCAGGGCATCGCGAAGAGCCACATCCAGATCCTCGCGGGCCTCACGCGGCTACGTCAGGCGGCGTGCGATCCGCGCCTCCTCGGCCTGCCGCGCGACTTCGGCGACGAGGACTCCGGCAAGCTCGTCGCGCTGCGCGAGCTCATCCAGACCTGCGTGGCCGGCGGGCACCGCGTGCTGGTGTTCAGCCAGTTCGTCTCGATGCTCACGCTCATCCGCAAGGCGATGACCGAGGACGGCGTCGCGTACGAGTACCTCGACGGCAGCACGAAGGACCGCCAGGCGCGCGTCGAGAACTTCCAGCGCGAGGACGGGCCTCCCCTGTTCCTCATCTCGCTGAAGGCGGGCGGCGCCGGCCTGAACCTCACCGCGGCCGACACGGTCATCCACTTCGACCCGTGGTGGAACCCGGCCGTCGAGGACCAGGCCACCGACCGCGCGCACCGCATCGGCCAGACGAGGGTGGTCACGAACTACAAGCTCATCGCGAAGGGGACGATCGAGGAGAAGATCCTCGAGCTCGGGGGCAAGAAGCGCGAGCTGACGAGCGCGGTGCTCAGCGAGGACATCGGCGGCGCGAAGAAGCTGACGAAGTCCGATCTGGAAGACCTGTTCAAGTTCGACACCTGAGCCCCGCGACGCGCGAGATTCACGGGAGGCGCGGAGCGATTTCCAAGGGCAGTCTCCCAGATCGGGACGAGCTGCCGGGTCGTCGCGACCTGGTCAAATCGCTCCGGGCCTCCGAGGGTCCCGCGAATCTGGTCTGGCGTTGACCTGGGAGAAGCGCGTCCGTACGCTCGCGGGCGATGATCTGGCTCTCGAATTCCACCCTCGTCCGTCTCCGTGATCAGCTCCAGGCCCGCGGGCAGCGTCCTTCGCTGGTCGCGCCGGAGGCCGGCATGTCTCCCGACGCGGTGGAGGAGCTCAACATCGTCGCCGAGTACGGGCCGCTCTGCGAGGCCATGTACCTGATGATGAGCGCCGATGGCAGCGTGGGCAGCGAGGAGAAAGAGGTGCTCAAGGGCGCGCTCCGCAACCTCGCAGGCGACGCCATCCGCTCCACACACATCGACACCATGGTGGCGGATGCCACGAAGCGCGCCGAGGATCAGGGCCGCGAGGCTCGCCTCAGGGAGGTCGTCGCGCTGCTCCACGAGGACAAGGCCCGCGCCGAGGTGGCGTTCGTGCTCGCCGCCGCCATCGCCTTCGCGGACAACGCCATCGCCGACGAGGAGAACGAGACCCTCAACGAGCTCGCCGAAGGCCTCGGTATCGGCGAGGCCCGCGCGAACGAGCTGCTCGACGACGTCGAGAAGGATCTGAGCGGCCAGGCCGCCGCAGCCGCGAAGGAGTAGCGTCCGCTCGGTCGGGTCCGGTACGCTTCGAGGCCCGTTGAAAGAGAGCGAAAGCACTGGCGATCGAGTCGGCGCCTACCGCGTCGTGCGCCGACTCGCGACCGGCGGCACGAGCGACGTGCTGCTGGCAAAGGCGGAAGGGCCTCATGGCTTCGAGCGCGAGGTGGTCCTCAAGGTCCTCCTCTCGAAGTACGAGCGCGACTCCGACCTGAAGGCGATGTTCGCCCGCGAGGCCGCCGCGTATGCGCGCCTCGCGCATCCCGCGATCGTGCGCCTCTACGATTTCTTCGCCAACGGCGACCAGCTCGTGATGGTCCTCGAGTACGTTGGCGGACCGCCGCTGAGCCGGCTGCGAGGGATGCTGAAGGCGGTGGGCCGCCCGTTCGACGACGCCACCGCGATGCACGTCACGGCGTGCATCTTCGAGGCGCTCGCCGCCGCGCACGCCGCGACCGACGAGACCGGCGAACCGGCGCCCGTGATCCATCGCGACGTGAACCCGTCGAACGTCCTCGTCTCCTGGGATGCGCACGTGAAGCTCGCGGACTTCGGCGTCGCGAAGGTCACGGGCGTCAATCACCAGAGCACCGCCGGCCTCATCAAGGGCACGTACGGCTACATGGCGCCCGAGCAGGTGAAGGGCGAGACGGTGACGCCGCGGGCCGACGTCTACGCCGGCGCCATCGTGCTCTGGGAGATGCTGACGAAGCGGCGCGCGTTCATCCGCGGCGCGCTCCCCGAGATCGAGGTGCTGCGCGAGCTCGCGGAGCCGCGCATCGTCTCCATCGACACGCTGCGCCCCGACCTTGATCGGGGGCTCCGCGACATCATCAAGCGCGCGCTCGAGCCGCGGGCCGACAAGCGTGCGCTGACGGCGGAGGAGGTCGTCTCGACGCTGCGCGCGATGGTCTCCGCCGAGGAAGGCGCGGCGCGCCTCGGGACATCGCTCGCGCTCGTGCGGCACGAGCCGAAGGCCGCGCAGACGTCGATGCCGCCGCCGCTGCTCGAGACGGACGAGGCGAAGACCGGGAAGCTGTTTCCGCGCGCCGTCGCGCCGCGACCGGGGCTCCTGCCTCGGCCCACGCCGGCGCCGCGTCCGGCCGCGAACCTCCCGCGGCGCACGGCGCCGTACGGTGCGGCGGCCGTCTCGCCCGAGGACTCGCTGCGCCCGCCGGGGCTCGCGCCCCGGGCGCGCCCGCTCGAGAAGGAGATGCCCGCCTCGACGCTCTCGCCCGAGGAGGTCGCCCTCGTCATCGAGAAGGGCTCGCATGCGGGGCCGCCGCCGCTGGCCGGGCCCGAGGACGACGAGGCGCTCGGTCCTTCGTCGGTCCCGGGGCTCGCGTCGGTGCTCGAGCCGTCGTCGGATCCGAGGGCCGTGGCGCGGCGCGCGAGCGGACGCCTCCGTCTCGGGACGCCACTCGCGTCGGTGACGAAGGGCCAGCCGCTCGACGCCGCGATCGACGACATCCTCCGCGAGAGCCAGCCCGAGCTCGGCAAGCTGCCGCCCGCGCCGCGCCCGCTCGACCCGCTCCGGCGTGATCTCAACGCGACGCTCGTGACGGCGGGCGCGCCTGTCGCGCCGGGGCCGGACTCCGCCGCAGGATCGACGGGCGCGTCGATGCCGTCGTCGTTCCCGCAGATGAACCGCACGCTCTCCATGAACGTGGAGCTGGCGAAGCCGACGCCGCTGGCGGAGACGCTCGTGACCGAGGTGCCCACCGCGCGCCCTCCGCCCGCGGCCACGCCGTCGGTGACGGCGCCGATGCCCGCCGTCCCGCCGCCGTCGCTGAACCCTGCCACCACCAAGATGCAGACCTTCACGCTGCCGCAGGAGGCGCTGGGATCGGTGCCGCCGCCGCCGGCCGCGGGCTCGCCCGCGACGACGCTGCCGCTCGCGCCGTCGATGCCCGGCAACACGCCGCCTCCGCTCCCGGCGCGGGCGCGCGCGAGCTCGCCGAGCTACCCCGGGCTGCCGGGCGGGCCGGACGCGGGCGCGACGCCGGCGGCGCCGGACACGGCCCCGTTGCCGCCGAGCCATGTCAGCCACTCGAGCCGTGCGGCGGGGGTCGCAGGCTCGCGCGACGTCGCGACGACGCCGTCGAATCGCGCGCTGCGAGCGCCGATCCCGTATCCGGCGAGCGCGCCGCCGCCGCCGAAGCGGTCGCCGTGGTTTGCGATCTTCGCGGTGGTGGTGATCGGCGGCGCGGCGGTCGGCGCCGGAACGCTCGGCTACCGGCAGCGGCAGAAGGCGCGCGCCATCACGGTTGCACCCGCGGCGACCGCGCTGCCGAACGCGACCGACGCGGCAACGTCGCCCGCGGCGAGCGGCACCGCCGCGTCCCTCGCGACGGGCAGCGCGAGCGCGTCTGCGGTGGCGGTCGCGGCGCCCAGCGCGAGCGCGGCGCCCAGCGTGAGCGCGGCGCCCAGCGCGAGCCCGGCCGGCGGGGAGGCGGGGCTCGTGGGGGGTATGGGGCGCGTGACGACGCTGGGCACGGCGCCAGGGCGCCGGATCTTCGTGGACGACAAGACGGTGGGGCAGACCCCCGAGGCCGTCGTCGTGAAGTGCGGCGTCCGCAAGATCAAGCTGGGCAGCAGCGGCTCGACGCAGAGCATCGACGTCCCGTGCGCCGGCGAGATCGCCGTCGGCGATCGCTGAGGCGTTAGGGCGCCGAGCCGTCGAGGAGCTGCGGCATCGCGGTCGCCGCCGCGCCGGGACGGAAGAATGTCCAGAAGGTCGTCGCCCACTCCGCCCCGCCGCGGTCGGTCGGATGGATGCCGTCGCCGGCGCGCTGGAGCTTCAGGCTGCTCGCGTCGTAGAACTTGCAGGGCGCGACGTTGTCGTGGAGCACCTGCACGATGCCGGTGTCCGGCTTCCACGTCGGCGGGCCCATCCAGTAGCACTCGCGCGTGCCGATGCGCGCCACGATGCTCTTCACGTTCGGGATCATCGCCGCCGGGTAGGGGACGAACACGTCGTTCGTGCCGAGCGTGATGATCACGATGTCCGGGCGGTGCTTGGCCAGCAGGTCCTTCAGCTTCGGGGACTTGTCGTAGCTGACGATCGACTCGCTGACCTTGTAGTCGCGGATGAACTTCGCGCCCTCGCCGGTGAACCGCGCGTCGAGCGCCTTGGTCAGGCCGAAGTTGCCGCCGACCATCGAGTCACCGACGTGCAGCACCACCTTGCCGCTGAGCGACCGCTCCTCGGCCCCCGCGTCGGTCACCCCCTCGAGGGCGGTCGCGAGCTGAAGCTTTGCGCTCGTCGTCGTCGTCGCGCCAGGTCCCGGTGCCGCGAGCG
>JAYTHX010000061.1:0-6672 GCA_043732195.1 Polyangiaceae bacterium | reverse complement strand
AGGAGCTCCTCGGAGACGAGAATGTAGTCTACACGTGCCGCGTCGAGGCGCCGTGAGCGTGCGTTGAACCACGTGTAGTTATGCGTCGTGGGGTTTCGCTCCCGCCAGATGTCGTGCATGCCCGATGCGACGAGCAGATCGTTCAGCTGCGCGCGCGCCAGAGCATGGGGCTCCTCGGTGCGGAGGCGAGGCGTGATGTCTTGCTTCGTCCGGGAGACGTTCCAGTCACCCGCCATAACGACGCCTGTTTCGGCGCGCAGCTTGGCCGCTCGCTGGAGCACGAGGGCCTGGAAGCGCCGCTTGAAGGCGTGGCGGTCGCCGCTCACCGCACCTTGCTCGTGGTCGAAGTACCATTTGTCGGTCCCGTTCACGGCGTAGACGTTGCCGATGGCGAGGCCTTCGAGATGCGTGATGACGATCCGTCCTTCGCGGTCCCACGCGGGCACCTCGGGGCGTGCCGGCCCCAGCGCGCGCGAGACGTACGTGACGACGCCGTAGGCGCGGCCGCCGCGGAACGTGACGTTCTTCGGGTCGCGGGGGAGCGAACAGTGGCACGCGTAGCCGGGCAGCACGTCGAGCAGCGCGCGGTCCTGCTCGCGGATGTGCGCCTCCTGGAGGCAGAGCACGTCGGGTGTGCCGAGGCGCGCGACGATCTGCGGCAGCTCGCCGAGGCGCTTCGAGACGTTCTCTATGTTCCAGGAGACGATGCGCAATGGGCCGATGGGTCAGGCGGCTTCGCCGCGCTCGTAGGGCAGTCCGATCTCCTCGAGCGTCCACAGGACGCGCAGATCGCGTGTGTTGCCGCGCGCCATCTTGTTCACTCGTGCAAAACCGTAGACCTTGAGCATGCGCGAAGCCTAGCGCGGTGTTGCCGCCGCTGCGCGTGGCCGCGGCAGAGGCGCCGGTTTCTCTTCCGGGACGCTGAAGGAGACCGGCGTCACGGCGCCAGCGTCCGCCCGTACGGTGTTCGCCAACGTGGAAGCACCGCGCTGCGCTTCGACGCGATGCTCGCCCGGAGAAACGGAGAAACGGCAACGGTCGCCGTGAGCGGCGCGGCCCCGACAGGATCGCCGTCGATGCTGATGATCGTTCCGGAAGCCGCCTCGATCTGGAGGAGGCTCGTCTCGGACTCGGCGCTTTGGACCTCCGCGAGCGCTCTCGTAGTCCCCATGCTTGTACGCGTGCTTCGAACCCGGCCTGCAAACGGTGGAGGGAAATCTCACGCTCTTCGCGAACCGGACCAGCGGCGCCTCGTAGGGCTACAACTGGCTGTCGCGCGCGCCAGCCCTGACGCGGCGCACCGCCGACTCGCGGTCAGGGGGCTGCGTAGACGACGAGGTCGTCGAAGGTGAAGGCGACCGGGGCGAGCTCGCAGTACGGCCCGATCGCGAGCGGCGGCCCGGGCCATCGCGGCGCGCGCGGAGCAGATCGAGGTCTGTGTCGGAGGGTCGCGGGTCAGAATTGGCGCGTGGGACGGAGGGGGGCCTTCGCGCCGCCGGTGCGCGCTCTCCTGGGCTGCCTGGTCGTGGTCGGCGCGCCTGCGGAGCACGTTGCTCTTCCAGTGTCTGAGCACGCTCTGCCTACCCGAGTGGGTCGCGCCTCAGTCGCCGCCGGCGTCCGCGCTCCCGTTGTCGGAGGCGCCGGGGGAGTTGCATCCGAAGGTGAAGTCGTCGGGCGCGTTCTGACAGCTGGTCGTCGGCGCGAGCGCGGTCGACACGCCGTCCTTCGAACACGTGCACGAGGTCGTCGTGCACGCGAGCGCACAGGAGTGACCCGAGCACGAGGACGTGCATCCGCACGGGCCCGTCGCGGGGCCGCCGCCGCCTCCGTCGACTCCGCCTCCGTCGAACGGAGGTCGGACTGCCGCACGCCCCGCCGCTCGGCGCGGTCATGGACGTCTGAACGCCGTCCGTCTTGTGCCCGCGCACCGTGCGACGCAATCGCAGCCGACGTCGGCAGGCCCGCCGCCGTCGGGGTCGGCGTCTCCTTGCGTGAAACGGTTCGTGCACTTCACGTAGCACTCCATGTTCGTGCTGGCGTCACCCGGTGCCGCGTCGCCCTCGCCCGCGTCGTCTCCCGCAGAATCGATCGCCGCGATGTGAGTCGAGTCGTGCGTCGTTCACTCGAAAACGGGCTGCATCCACTCGCGCTCGAGCGCGAACAGCATGTGGAAGTCCCACGCCAGCATGCGGATCTGGAGCTTCGGGTTCCGCTCGCAGAGAGTAGGCCAACGTAGTGGGGGATGGCTCGCAAGACGGCGGCGCGGTGTCGGGGGTCGGAGCATGGGGTGGCCGAGATTCCGCTGTCGCTGGACGTAGGGCGGGCGGTTGTCGGCACCATCGAGGCGGGCTTCCAGCACGAGGTCCAGATCGCGAAGCACCGCGTCGACGTGCTTCGCCAGGTCGACCAGCTGTTTCGCACGTGTCGCAACCTGCCATGACCTGTGATGGAATGAGGTGATGTTCCGATTGAGGCACGCTCGCGCGGCCGTCTTCCTCTCTGCGATGGCCGCCGTGCTCGCCGCTGGCGCTGCGTGTACCACCTTCAGGACCGACGACCCCGCGGTAGCGCCCGACGCCTCGGCGGATGGCGGAGACTCGCCGCCCCCGGACGGGGTGGCGCCCGACGCAGCACCGGAGGTCACCTGCGATCCTCGCCTGCCATTCGAGCGCATCGAGCCGCTCACGAGCGTCGATCCGACGAAGAGCATGCCCATCAACACCCCTTCGGGGCAGGAGCGCGGCGGCACGCTCTCGAGCGACGAGCGCACGCTCTACTTCCATCGAGAGGGCGCCGACGCGCTCGCGAGCACCATCTACGTGGCGACGCGCGCGATGGCCTCCGGGCCGTTCACGACGGTGCTACCGATCTCGTTGAAGGAGAACGGGATGCACTTCGACGCGAACCCGCAGCTCTCGTCCGACGGGACGACGCTGTTCTTCGACTCCAATCGCTCCACGAAGACCGGCCAGTTCGCGCACACGCTGTTCAGCGCAGTGGTGACCGCCGGCCCGACCGCCGAGCCGCACGAGCTGCCGCTCATGGCGCCGGCAGCGGAGCCGTTCGTGCGCGGTAGCGAGCTGTTCTACACGCGCACGCCGACCACTGGCAGCTACACGATCGTCGTGACGAACGACACGGGAACCGCTGCCAGCGTCTCGTTGCCCGACACCGTGAACGCGGGAATCGACAGGCCGAGCACCCACCCCGTGCTGAGCGCCGACGGTCTCGATCTCTACTTCGCACGCCGCCCTTCGGGCACGGTGAGCTACCGGATCTTCCGAGCCTCTCGGCCGGCGGTCGGTCAGCCGTTCGGGAGCGCCACGAAGCTCGCCGACGTCAAGACCCAGGAGCTGGCGCTGAACGGCCCGGAAAACTTCGCGCAGTCACCGCTCTGGATCTCGCGCGACAACTGCCGCCTCTACTTCGAGAGGACGCCTCAGCCCACCGATCAGTACGACCTGTTCGTGGCATTCCGCACGCCCGGCAAGCGGTAGCGCGCCCGTTACCGGTGATGGCGGGCGAGCCGATTCGGGCGCGGCTGCGGCAGGCCTGTCGCTGTTCTGCCAGCGACGTGGCCCGCGAGTCGAGGCGACCGGGGCCGAGCTGACGACGAGCCGGCGAGGTAAACGTTGTGCGATCACCGGGGCTGCACATGGGTCCGAGGTCCGTCGGTCATCGGTGAGGTGATGCGGGGGATCCGTCGTCGCCACGGCACGGCGCCCGATCAGAAGGCGCCCCTGAGCGACGACGACATGGAAGCGATGGTGGCTGCCCTTGGTGAGGATCTCGCTGACCTTCGCGAGCGCGTTCCTTACGATGGGGTGGATGGGCGCGTCTCGCCGCTCCGAGCTCGTCGCGCTCACGGTCGAAGGTGCGCGCGCCCGCGGCGTAGCTCGAGTCTGGAGGCATCACGTCGGTCCCGATCTTCCGCGCGTATCGTGCAGAAGGTGGTGGCAGCCGCCGGGCTCGATCCTGCGACGTTGGGCGCGCACTCGCTACGCGCGGGCTTCGCGACGACGGTCAGTGGAAAAGCTGGTACTTCGGGGCGCGCGGGGTGCGGGTCTTCACGTGGGCGGGCTCAAGAGCCGACGTCGACCAGGATCTCGCGCGCGTGCTTGGTGACATCGACCTCACGATAGATCTTCTTGAGGTTTCCATCGGCGCCCACGACGAAGCTTTGCCGTCCGAGGTAGCCCCCGCTGACGGGTACGCCAAACGATCGTGCGATCCCGCCGCTCTCGTCGCTGACCAGGTGGAACGGCAACTGGTGGTGCTTCGCAAACGCCCCGTGCGACTCCGCCGTGTCGGCGGAGATCCCGATGAGGACGACGCCCTTCTTGTCGAGGTCTGTCCACGCGTCGCGGAAGGCGCATGCTTCCTTCGTGCAGCCGGGCGTCTCGTCCTTCGGATAGAAGTACACGACCACCGGCTTGCCCTTGAGCGCGGAGAGCTTCAGCTCGACGCCGCCCTGGTCCTTTGCCGAGAAGTCGGGCGGCGGCTTGCCCACCGCCAGCTCTCCGCTGGTCGGCGCCACGCCCGCGGACGCTCCTGCGGCGTTCGTCCCGGGCGGCGGCGTGGCCCCGTTTGACGGGACCGACCGCGCCGGCGGTGGGGCTGCGTCGCGATCGCACCCTGCGACGCACGTGGCCATCGTGGCCAGGCTGACGAGGCTGGCCAGTGTGGCGAGACCGGAGATCGTGCGCGCGGCTCGAGAAATCAGAGTCATGAGAACGAACGTAGCGTCGAACCGCGCGGCGACCAGCGGCGGATGCGCACTTTTTTCAAGCTGCGCCGGCTCTTGCGCGCGCTCGACGGGCGCACAATAAACCGCGCATGACGACGATCAAGCTTTGGGGTTTTGACGGTTCAACGTACGTGCGGACCGTGCGGATGGTCCTCGCGGAGAAGGGCGTCACGGAGTACGAGCAGGTTCCTCTGGACGTCCTCAAGGGCGAGCCGAAGACGCCGGAGCACCTGGCGCGGCACCCCTTCGGCAAGGTGCCGGTGCTCGACCACGCGGGTCTTCGCATCCTCGAGACCTCGGCGATCACGCGCTACCTGAACGACGTCTTGCCGGGCAAGTCGCTTGTCCCGGCGACCCCGCAGGACCGCGCGCGCATGGACGTGATCATCGGGCTCGTCGACTCGTATGGCTACGGCGCGCTCCTGGGCGGCGTCGTCGCTTACCACCTCTTTCCTGACTTCGTCGGCGGCAAGAACGAGGCGGCGCGCGCCGCCGGGCTCGCCACCGGCCGCACGCTCCTCGCTTACGCGATGAAGACCAAGGGCGCCTCGCCCTTCCTCGCGGGCGACGAGGTGAGCATCGCCGATCTCTACCTCGCGCCCCTCGCGTTCTACGTGTCGCTCACGCCCGACAAGGAGCGGCTCTTCGACATGCCGGGCTTCTCGGAGTGGTGGGCGACGGTCCAGGCCCTCCCCAGCTTCACCACGACCACCCCGAAGCCCGGCTGACCGCGCGGGGCGCGCAGGCTCATCGCCGCTTGCGCAAGAGCAGGAGCCCCGCGAGCGCCCGGGCCGCGACGACGCAGCCGCCGCTATCCGCGCGGCTCGAGCCGCCGCTGGAGCCGCTCGAGCCCGGGTCCAGCGCCGCGAGGTGGAGGGTGAAGGGCGCGTCGGTCTTCTTCACCGTGGTCCCGGCGCCGACCACGAGGACGTCGCCCGCGAGGACCGCGGGGAGCGGCTGCGCCTTTTCGAGGACGGGCTTGCCGCCCTCGATCGGCACCGCGACGCCGGCGTTCCGCGCCGCGTCGCTCTCGATCGTGATCTGCTTCGCGGCGTCGAGCGTGCCGCGGCAGGCGAAATATGGCAGGCCCGAGGTGATTCCGCTCACGCCGTCGGTGAGCGCCTCGATCGAGGCGCCCCTGGACTTCGCGACGGCGTCGACCGCCTCGAGCGACGTCGCCCCCATCGCCTCGGCCTCGAGCACCCGCTCACGCCCGCGGGCTGCGTGTCGAGCGAGCGCGTGTTGTCCCCGAAGAACGCCGGGAGCTGGTTGTCGAAATCGGTGAGCGCCGAGTAGACGCTCTTCATCGCCCACTGCGCGGAGCCCTCCGCCCAGAAGCGATCCATGTCGTGGTCGTAGCCGTTCTGCACGGCGTGAAACAGCTCGTGCGCCACCGCCGTCTCGAAGCCCTCGGTGACGGTAGGGTAGCCGCGCCCCGCGAACGTCGACTCCACGAGCAAGAAGCTGGAGCACACCGCGAACGCGACGAGCTAGAGATCGATCTTGCCGTCCCCGCCGTTGGACGTGCACGCGCTGTCGCTCGGCGGCGCCTTGAAGCCCATCGCTGCGTACTTCGCGAGCGCGGTGTCGGCGTTCTGGCCGGTGAGCGCGACGGCGTCCGGCGCGAGGTCGGCCCGCGTCGTGGTGAGCGTCGGCGCGTGCGCCCCGCTATTTGCATAGTGCACGCGAATCGGCGTGCTATCGAAGGTCTTCACCTCGGCGGCGCCGTCGCTGTAACCCGCGCCGCCCGCGGGATCGGTGGGGCGGCCCGCGCAGGGCACGGCGGCGGCGGTGCCGGCCGCGAGCAGCAGCCCGCTGCCGAGCGCGGCGGCGACGAGGCGCCTCATCTCGCGACGACCTCGGCCACCTCGAGCACGAAGAAGCCAGTCGACATGTTGTTGCGCGTCCCGCCGTCGGGCAGCGCG
>JAYTHX010000060.1:0-6679 GCA_043732195.1 Polyangiaceae bacterium | reverse complement strand
CATGGCCTCCCATGAAACTGAACAGCCGGGTGCTCGTAGCCACTGATTTCAGCGTTGGCGCCGACGAGGCGTTGCGAGAGGGCGCGCGCCTCGCGGCACAGGCGGAGGGACCCCTGGGGGTCGTCCATGTCCTGCCGCCGCTTGGCCCGAACGCGGTCCGGCCCCGCGACGTCGTCGGGCGCCTGACGCGAGCGATCCGCGAGCGTCTGCGCCGCGTCGATGCCCGCGAAGACAGCGAGATCTTCGTCGACGAAGGCACCGACTACGAGCAGATCGTGCACCGCGGGGCCCAATGGCACGCCGAGCTGATCGTTGTGGGCGCCCGCAGTCCGGCGCCTCTCGGGCACATGTTTCGCGGCGTCGGAGAGCGCGTCGTCCGCGACGCCCACTGTCCGGTCCTCGTCGCGCGCCCCGGTCACGGTCAGGGCGGGGTCCTCGCCGCGACGGATCTCACGAAGCCTTCGCTGCCGGCCGTAGTCGCCGGCGCGGAGGAGGCCGACCGACGCGGGACGCGGCTCAGGGTGGTACACGCCGTCGGATTTCTCGACATGGAGGCGAGGTACTTGTTGAGCCAAGGGTCGTCGAATGACGCCGGCGATTCCGACTTCGCGGGGCTCGAGGAAAAGCTCGAGGATGCCGTGGCTCGGCTCGGTATCGACCCGACATGCCTGATCCTCGACGGACCGGCGACCCGCGCGATCATCGGCAAAGCCAAGGCGATCGACGCGGAGCTTGTCGTTGTCGCAACGCGCGCCAAGACAGCCGGCGTGCGCGCCGTCCTGCGTAGCGTGGCCGAGGATGTGGTTCGGAGCGCGCCGTGCTCGGTCCTGGTCGTGCGTAGCCCCGTAGCGGGAGCGTCGTGAGAGCAGCCGCCGCGATCTCGGCCGGTCGCGCGCGAGTCATTTCGACACGCCGTGTCCAGAGCGGTCCGTCGCCCGGTCCCGCGATGGCGTGCGGCGCGGTCGCGCGCGTCCACGCGCTGCACAATCGACGGCCGCGATCTTGCTAGAAGCTCTCTTGCCATGCCTGAAACGCTGCCCCCGTCTGCGCCGTGGCGAGCCGCACGCTCGATTCCACACCCCGTCCATGATCCGCCGCGCGTCCTCCTCGCCGAGGACGACGCCGACATGCGCCGCCTCGTCGCCGAAGCGCTCGAGGCCGACGGCTGCGTCGTCGAAGCGGTCGCCGACGGCGGACGCCTCCTCGTGGAGGTCTCACACCAGCTCCCGCGGAACTTCGAAGCCGTCGACCTCATCGTCTCCGACGTCCGCATGCCGGTGGCGAGCGGCCTCCAGATCGTGGAAGCGCTGCGCACGGCGCACTGCTGGACGCCGGTGATCCTGATGACGGCCTTCGGCGACGACGCGACCCGCGCTCATGCGGCCCGGCTCGGGGCGCTGCTCTTCGACAAGCCCTTCGACCTCGACGATCTGCGCACCGCCGTGATGAGCCTTCTCCAGCGGACCGCCTGAGGCCCTCAGTCAGCGTCGCCGGACGCGGCGTAACGTTCGAGCTTCCGATACAGCGTCTTGCGTTCGAGCCCGAGCACACGCGCCGCCGCGGTCTTGTTGCCTGCGACCGCCTCGACCACGCGCAGGATGTAGCGACGCTCGACCTCCTCGAGTGGCACGAGCTCTGCGGGGTCGTCGCCGGCGACGACGACGTGCGACGAGCGATAGTCGCGAATCTTCTCCGGGAGATCGTCGACGCAGATCTCCTCGAGGCGTGTCAGCGCCACGGCGCGCTCCATGCTGTTCTGGAGCTCGCGGACGTTCCCTGGCCATGCGTAGGCGGTCAGCTTCGCCGCGACCTCCTTCGAGAAGCCCTTCACGTTCTTCCGCGCCTCCGCCGCGTAACGCTGGATGAACGCGAGCGCGAGCGGAAGGATGTCGCTGCCACGCGCACGCAACGGAGGCAGGGAGACCTGGACGACGTTGAGGCGGTAGTAGAGGTCCTCCCGGAATCGCTTCTCCTCGATCGCCGACTCGAGGTCACGGTTCGAAGCGGCGACGATCCGGACGTCGATGGGGATCTCCGACTTGCCGCCCAGGGGCCGTACCGTCCGCTCCTGCAGCGCCCGAAGCAGCTTCGGCTGGAGCCCGAGCGGCATGTCACCGATCTCGTCGAGGAACAGCGTTCCGCCCTTCGCCTGGACGAACAGCCCAGGATGAGCCTCCTTCGCGTCGGTGAACGCGCCTCGGGCATGACCGAAGAGCTCGCTCTCCAGGAGCGGCTCCGGGACGGCGGCGCAGTTGATCGCGACGAACGGCCCATGGCTGCGCCGGCTGCGCTTGTGAATGGCGCGCGCGACGACCTCCTTGCCGGTGCCGCTCTCTCCCGCGATCAGCACCGTCGCCTCGGAGTCCGAGAGGCGCGCGAGCAGCTCGTTCACCTTGCGCATCGCCGCGCTGTCGCCGATGAGATCACCGTCGCGCGGCCGCTCCGCCACCTCGAGCCGAAGGCGCTTCACCTCTTCGTGGAGACGGCGGTGCGTCGCCGCGCGCTCGACGGCGATCGCCAACGCGTCGACCTCGACCGGCTTGCTGATGAAGTCGTACGCACCCGCGCGGATCGCGGCGACGGCCGAATCGAGGCTTCCGAACGCCGTGATGACGATGACCGGGACCGCAGGTCGGTTCTGAGCGACGCGCTCGCACAGGTCGATGCCGCTCATTTCGCGCATGTTGAGGTCGGTGACCACGACGTCGAAATCGCCCTCTTCCAGCAGGCGCAGCGCATCCGACGCGGACGTTTTGCACGTGGCGTCGAGGCCACGCTTGCGAAGGCCGACCGCGAGCGTCTCGCAGAGCGCGCTGTCGTCGTCGACGAGAAGCACTTGGGTCGTCACGGCGTGCCCTCCCTCACGGACTGACGACGATAGCACTCACGGCGCCTCCGGGGCAGGCAGATGCACGGCGAAGACCGAGCCCTTCCCCGGCTCGCTCGCCACCTCCATGAACCCGCCGTGGTCCTCGACGATCCCGTGCGTGACCGAGAGACCCAGGCCCGTGCCGCGTCCGACCTCCTTGGTCGTGAAGAAGGGCTCGAAGACATGGGGCAGGTCCTCGGGCGCGATCCCCTCCCCTTGGTCGCGAACGCGGACCACGAGGTATCTGCCGGGATGATCGCTGGAGTTGGGACGCGTCTCGTAGGAAAACTCGACGTCGACGGCCCCACCGCGCGGCATCGCGTGAATCGCGTTCACGAACAGGTTCGTGAAGACCTGTTGAATCGCATCGCCGTCGACGTCCGCCACTGCCGGCACGTCCGTATCGTCCAGACCAATGCGGACGCTCGCCTTCCCGGCGATCGGCCGCAGGAGCTCGATCGTGTCGCTCGCGACGCGTCGAAGATCGCAGGAGGCCTTGCTGGTTGGCTTGCGGCGCGCAAAGGTGAGCAGCTGGCGGATGATCTTCGTCATGCGATCCGTCGCGTCGGCGATGATGCCCGCATACTCCGTCGTCTCCGCTGGCGTCGTCTCTCCGGACGCGATCATCTTCGCCCGCGCTGAGACCACGTTCAGCGGCGTGCCGAGCTCGTGCGCGACCCCCGACGCGAGCTTGCCGACGGTCGTGAGGCGATCGACGTGCCGTAGTTGCTCCAGTGTCGCGATGCGCGCGGCCGTCTCGCGTGCGACGCGCTCGCCGGCCTCCTTCAGGCGGTCGCACGTCGCGTTCATCTCCTCCGCGAGGAGGCCGAGCTCGTCGCGCTGCCGTAGTCCAAGCGGATGCGTGAAGTCCCCCTTGCCGATCCGGCGCGCCTTGGCGCAGAGCGCTCGAACGGGACGGCCAACGAGCCAAAGGCCGAGCACGCCAGCAAGCGCGGCGCAGACGAGGGTCATCGTGAGCGTCGTGAGGAACGTGTCGGAGATGATGGTGCGCGCGGCCCTCCGCTCCGTCTGGAGCGTTTCGGTGAGCTCGACGAAGCCCACGCGCTCCGGGCCCAACGCGACCGCGGTGTAGCTGAAGCGCTCGTCACCGCTGGGCGTCGCGGCGATGCGCGTCATGGTCTCGCCGATCGGGAGAACCGTGAGCGCGGAGACGTCTGCGTGAGCCTCCGAACCAGCGGCCGCCATGTCGACCCATTTGATTCGGACGACGCCTTCGTGCTCGTTCGCCCCCTCGATGACGCGTAAGGCATCCTTCTTTCCGTCGGAGTGCCAGACAGCGGACACCGCGGCGCCCAGCGCGCGCCCAACGAGCGCGTGGTTGCGGACTCTGTCGGCGTGAAGAAGAGCCGTCTCCCGCCGAACGCGGAAGTAGCCGTTCGCCGCAAGAACGAGGACGGTCCCGGCGAGAAACCCAGCCGTGAGCTTCGGTACCAGCTTCATCGTCTGCCGGTTATGCCACGAGATGCCACCGAACCTTGTGCTCTCGGCGCTCTCCGCGACTCGGGAGGCCTCATCTCTTCGGTGAGGGCGTGACGATCGCGCGCAGAATCCCCATGTCGAACGGCTTGTCGAGCAGCGTCGCCCCCAGCGCGTGTGCGCGGGACCGCGTCTCGTCGTCGCTGAAAGCGGTCATGAGGATGACCGGCGTCGCACCAACGGTGCAGCGCAGGTCCTCGAGCACGCAGAGACCGCTGCCCCCCGGCAGCCGGACGTCCGACACGATCAGATCGAGAGTGTCGTTGAAGACCAGGATTCGCGCACGCATGGACGTGGCGTCGGCCACCGCGTGCACGACGGACCCATGATGGCGAAGGGTCTCGACGAGGAGCGCCAACATGTCGGCGTCGTCTTCCGCGACGAGAATACGCCGGAAGCCGCAAAGCTCGCCCTGCTGAGCCTCCGCCGTCGCGAGGCGAGTCATTCCGACACGTCGTGTCCATTGCACCGGCCACCGACCGCGAAGGCCGAGGCGCGGGCTCGCACGGGCGGCCCATCGCGTAACGGCCCGCCGCCCGCTCGAACATCGTGGCGAAGGAGGCGTGCTGCCGAGGACTACAAACGCGTCCTCGAGCCCGCGACCCGCTGGTCCGCACGCGGCTGGTGACCTGAAAGCTCGAAAGGCGTCGATTCCCGGAGAGTCGTTCGATTTCGAACGAGCTCGAGCGACATGCCCACGTCTCCGCTACGCTGGCGCACCGATGACAATCGCCACCGTTCTCAATGGCCATGCGTCTCGTCGCCCGACGTCCGCACCGAAGCGCCAGCCGCTCACGCTCGGGCCGGTTGCGAGGACGATGATGATTCCGCTCTGGGCGCGCGCTGCGGAGACCCGGAAGCGCCGCCCGCTCGTGCGCGACGTCCGGGCACTCGAAATCTGCGAACGCATCGACTTCGACTTCGGTGCGTTCCGCCGTGCCTACGGAACCCAGATCGGCTGCGTGCTTCGCGGTCTGCTCTACGATCGGTGGGTCGGCGACTTCCTCGCGCGTCACCCCGGTGGGACGGTGGTCGAGCTCGGCGCGGGGCTCAGCACGCGCTTCGAGCGGATCGACAACGGCAAGGCTCGCTGGGTCGACGTCGACTTACCCGATGCGATCGCGCTCCGGCGGCGCCATTTCGCGCCGACGCCGCGCCGGACGTTCCTCGCGGCGTCGGTGCTCGACCAGAACTGGCCCGCGGCCGTCGCGCGCGCCGCCCCTGGACCGTACTACTTCGTTTCCGAGGGAATGCTGATGTACCTCGACGGCGAGAACGTGCGCGGGCTCCTCGTTCGTATCGCGGACGCCTTCGGTCCCTGCGAAATCGCGCTCGACTCGATCGCGCCTGCCGTCGTCCGGCACCAGCGCCTCCACGACTCGATGAAGCACATGATGGACGCACCGTTTCGATGGGGCATCGACGACATACGCCACGTCGAGCGCTGGGATCCGCGCCTCGCGGTCCGTGACGTAGCGACGTTGCCGGACATCGCTTTTCGTTTTGGTGATCGTGTCGCCTTCTCGCACCGCATCGCCGGCGCCCTGATGACGCGAGCTCTGCCAGGCCTGGCGCGCGCGTATCGGCTCACCCGCATCGCGATCGGGGCAACCGGCGTGCGGTCGTAGTTGAACTTGCGGCGGCCCGCGCCGGGAGTAGATTTGGATGCGTCGGGGCGGGGCCGTCTTTCGCGCCCACGGAGGGACGATGCGAGTGTTCCCCTCGGATCTTCGAGGAACGATGACGGCCGCGAGCGTGACGGTCGCGCTCCTCAGCGCAACCTCCTGCTCCATGATCACGTTCGCGATCGGGCCGCACGCGCGCAGATCGCGGACCGCCTTCGCGAGCAGATCGCGACGGCGGGCCCAGAGCACGACGCAGCAGGAGCGCGAGGCCGACGGCGCGGGTGACGGCCTATCTCGTGGCCGACGCGTCGGCTCCTGCGGCGAGCGATATCGGACGTGATGCCCGTCGAGCAGGTCTTGTCGAACCTGATGAGTAACGCGATCAAGTATTCGCCCAATGGCGGGCGCTCTCGCTCAAGGTGCAGACAAAGGACCGGGTCGTTGCCTTCGTCGTAGGAGACGAGGGGGTCGAAATGAGCGAGGGGACGCCGCGAGGGACTTCGAGCCTTTCCGCAGGAGCGCTGCTCTTCGCGACGACGTCCCCGGTTGGGGCCCTGGCCTCTTCGTGGTGAGGCGGCTGGTCGAGGCCTGTACCGGCTCGCGCTCCGCGCGGCAGATCGTCTCGCACTCGGGTCGTGGAGTGTCGTCGCGGCTCCTGCGCCGGCGAGCGTCGGGTGGCGAGGGGCGC
>JAYTHX010000059.1:0-19060 GCA_043732195.1 Polyangiaceae bacterium | reverse complement strand
CACGGGCAGGAACACCGCGACGACGGTGAGCGTGGTCGAGAGGACCGAGAGCGCGATCTCCTTCGTGCCGTTGAGCGCCGCGGTGCGCGGATCCTCCCCGCGCTCGAGGTGCTTCTGGATGTTCTCGCGGACGACGACGGCGTCGTCGATGAGGAGGCCGATCGCGAGCGAGAGCGCGAGGAGCGTCATCATGTTGAGCGAGAATTTCAGCACATACATGACGAAGAACGTCGAGATCACGCTGGTGGGAAGCGCCACCGAGCTGATGAGCATCGAGCGCAGATCGAGCATGAACACCAGGATGACGAGGATCGCCATCGCGCCGCCGAACACGATCGAGACCTCGACCTCGTGCGTGTTCTCGCGGATGAAGCGCGCCTGCTCGATGATGAGATCGGCGCGGATCCCCCTGGGGAACGTCTTCTCGATGAGCGCGAGCTTCGCGCTCACGTCGTCGCTCACGGCGATGGTGTTCGTGCCCGACTGCTTGACGACGTCGAAGGTGACGGCCGCGTCGCCGTTGACGCGGATGCGGGTGCGGAGCTCCTCGTGGCCGTCCTCGACGCGCCCCACGTCGGAGAGACGAACGCTGGAGCCGTCGGCTGCGGTGGCCACGATGAGGCTGCGGATCTCGTCTACGCTCTTCAACTCGCCAACTGTGCGAACGCTGATCTCGCGCGTCCCTTCGTCGTAGTGGCCTGCGGGGACGCTCAGGTTCTGCGATTTGATGGCCTGGAGGATGCCAATGGCCGAGAGGCCGAGCGCGTCGATCTTCGCGCGATCGAGATCGACGTGGACCTCGCGCTCGGCGCCGCCCTTGACGTCGACCGAGGCCACGCCGTCGACCTGCTCGAGCGCCGGCTTGATCACGTCGCGGGCGAACTGACCGATCTCGGGCAGCGACTGCCCCGCCCCGCTCAGCGTGTACGTGAGCACCGGCGCGGCACCGACGTCGAAGCGCGCGACCGACGGCTCCTTCACCTCGTTGGGGAGCTTGAAGCGCGTCTGCGCGACGCGTTCGCGCACCTGCGTCGCCGCGTCCTGGAGGTCGACGCCGAGCTTGAAGATGATGACCACCGACGCGAGGCCCTCGCGCGACGTGGATTTCAGCTGATCGATGCCGTTCAACGAGACGATCGCGTCCTCGAGCGGCTTCGAGACGAGCTGCTCGACCTCCCGCGGTGACGCCCCGGGATACGGCACGTTCACCACGACGACCGGAAACGCGATGTCGGGGAAGAGATCGGTCCCGAGCCGCGAGAGGCCCATGCCGCCCAGCACCATGAGCGCGAGCGTCACCATGACGGTGAAGACCGGCCGCCTGATCGCGATCTCGGAGATGTTCATTTCTTCCCTGCGACGTCGACGGGGTCCCCGTCCTTCAGGTCGGTGCTGGGGGAGAGCACCACCTCGTCGGCGGTGGTGAGACCGCGCTGCACGATGAGCGAGCCGTCCTCGTCGACCGCGAAGGAGACCTTCGCGATCTTCGCCTTGCCGCCCTCGACCTTCACCACCTCGTCCTGCGAGCCGGGACGGCGGGCGAGCGGGGGAAGGCGCACCGCCTCGACCTCGCTACGGCCGCTGATGCGCGCGCGCACGAAGCTCCAGGCGAGGAGATCGGCGTTGCCGTTCGGCACCTCGATCTCGACGGGCGCGCGGCGGGTGGCCTGGTCGAGCGAGGGGACGATCGCCACCACCTTCCCGTCCACCACGCGCTCGCGATAGAGGATCTTCACCGCGGCGCCGACCGCAATGAGCGGCACCTCGTCCTCGCCGACGGTGGCGCTGAGGCGGAAGCGCGACGTGTCCTCGAGGTGCACGAGCGCGACGCCCGCGTTCGCCACCGAGCCGATGCCGGTCGGCGCCTTCGTCACGATGCCAGGGAACGGCGCGCTGATGCTGTGGAGGCCGGTCGTGCTCTTCGCGAGGCGGGTCGAGGCGAGCGCGCCGTCGAGCTGCGCCTTCGCGAGCGCGACCTGCGAGCGCGCCTGCTCGGCCTGGGCCTCGGGGATCGACTTCGTGGCGACCAGCGCCTCGGTTCGTTTCAGGTTGTCCCGGGCGAGCGCGAGGTTCGCCTCGGCGGCGGCGACCTGCGACTCCGCCTGCCCGACCTGCGCGGCGGCGCGCGAGGCATCGAGCACCGCGAGGACCTGCCCCGCGACCACCCTGTCACCGACCGCCGCGCTGACGCGCACGATACGTCCCGAGGTCTCGAAGCCGACGTCGGCATCGCGCCACGGCTTGAGGGTGCCCGTGAGGTCGACGCGCGGCACCCACTTCGTGGCCGTGGGATGCGCGGTCACGCTCGGGTCCTTGTGTTGACCGCGGGCCTCGCTGGCGATGCGCTCGTGGGCCGTGGCCGCCTTCTTGTCCATGGCCTGCTTCACCCGGACCGCGAGCAGACCGGCGAAGGCCACCCCCACCGCGAGGCCGACGAGGAGACCGATGCGAGTCCCGCGGCTCGCGCGGGCCGCGGGTGGGGTCAGGGGCGTGTGCTCGCTCGAACCATCAATCACGGGGGACTCCTCGGTTTCGCTCGAGTTCTATACCAGACCGACGACGTTTTTGGCCCACGGGACCCGCCCGTGAGATGGCAATGGAAGATGGAGAGGGCCCTTACGACCCGGGAGCCGGAGCTCGTCGCGCTCCGGCGCGTCGCCGAAGATCTGGCCAAGCAGCACCGCCAGAAACCGACCACCACACACCTGCTCGCGGCCCTCGCCAGCGGCCGGGACGACGCCGCGCAGCTCCTGCTCGATCGTCGGCTCGACGCCGAGGTGTTGCTGAAAGCAGCACGCGTGACGGTCGACGACGCGAGCGACGCGCTGACGCGCGCGCTCTCCAAGGCGCGCGACCTCGCGGGACGGTCCGGCGCACGCACCGGGGCGCGGTCGGTCCACGTCCTGTTCGCGCTGTGCCAGGAGACTGGCACCGCCGCCCATCGTGCGCTCGTGCAATGCGGGACCGACGTGACGCGCCTGCGGACGTCCGCCATGCAGCTCGCGATGGGGCTCGCTCCGCCGCGCCGCATTCCCGCGTCCACGTCGTCGTCGGCGTCGTCGTCGTCGTCGTCGACGCGAAGCCGCGGGATCGTGCCCGTGGCGCCGGTCGCGAAGGCCACGCTCGCGTCTCCTGCGTACAAGGCGCCCCCTTCGCCGGCGCACAAGGCTCTGGTTCGTACCGCCGCGCCGGCGGCGCCCGAGGCGGGGTCCGCTCCGCCCAAGGGCAAGCGCGCGGCGCCGAAGAGCCACGGGGCCGAGCGGTTCTCCCTCGATCCCAAGCAATTTCCGCTGCTCTGCCAGCTCGGACAGAACCTCACGCAGCTCGCCGCCCGCGGTGAGCTCGATCCCGTGGTCGGTCGCGAGGCCGAGATCGAGCGCGCGCTCGACGTGCTCGCGAAGCGGCACGCGAACAACGCGTGCCTCGTGGGTGCGCCGGGCGTGGGCAAGACGAGCGTCGTGCGCGGGCTCGCGGCGCGCATCGCCAACGGCGACGACGTCGCCTGCTTCGAGGACAAGATCCTCGTCAGCATCGAGCCCAGCGCGATGGTGGCCGGCACCGGCGTGCGCGGGTCGCTCGCCGAGCGAGTGGGCCAGCTCAAGGCGGAGATCACGCGCGCGAAGGGCCGCGTCATCCTCTTCTTCGACGAGATGCACGTGCTCTTCGGCCAGGACGACGAGGCCTCGAGCGAGCTCCGTCTCGCGCTCGCCCGCGGAGAGATCGTCTGCATCGGCGCCACCACCGAACAGGATTACCGCAATGTCGTCGACTCCGATCCCGGGCTCGCGCGCTGCTTCACGTCGATCGAGGTCTGCGAGCTGTCGCCGGAAGAGGCGCTGCTCGCCATCGAGCGCGTCGCGCCGCTGTTCGAGAAGCACCACAGCTGCATCTACGACGAGAACGCGCTCGCGAAGGCCGTGACCTGGAGCGTCCGCTATCTCCCGAGCCGCGCGCTGCCCGACAAGGCGGTACAGATCCTCGATCTCGCCGGTGCCCGCGCGCGCCGCCGCGGCGAGAAGGACGTCGCGCCCGCGCACGTCGCCGAGGTGATCAGCGAGCTCGCCGGCGTGCCCGAGGAGCGGCTCCTCGAGAGCGACGCCGATCGCCTGCTGCGGCTCGAGGAGCTGCTCGGCAATCGCATCGTCGGCCACGGTCACGCGCTCGAGCGCATCGCGCAGGTGCTACGCCGCAACGCCTCGGGGTTCCGCTCGCGCCGACCGATCGGCACGTTCCTGCTACTCGGCCCCACCGGCGTCGGCAAGACCGAGACCGCGAAGGCCATCGCGGAGTGCCTGTTCCACTCCGCCGACGCGATGACTCGCCTCGATCTCTCGGAGTATGCCGAGGCCCACGCGATCTCGCGGCTCGTCGGCGCGCCGCCGGGCTACATCGGTCACGATGCGGGCGGTCAGCTCACCGAGTCGGTGCGCCGCCGGCCCTACCAGGTCATCCTGCTCGACGAGATCGAGAAGGCGCACCGTGACGTGCTCGAGGGCTTCCTCGGCGTGTTCGACGAGGGCCGCCTCACCGACGGGCGAGGCCGCACCGTCGACTTCACGAACACCGTGATCCTCCTGACGTCGAACATCGGCGCCGAGCTCTCGCCCACCGCCGCGACGCGCGGGCGCATCGGCTTCGGCGCCGCCACCGGACGCCGCGAGCTGCGGGATCGCGAGATCACCGCGTACCAGCAGGCGGTCTCGGAGGCGGCACGCCGGGCGCTTCCGCCCGAGCTGTTCAACCGCCTCGACGAGGTGCTCGCGTTCGCGCCGCTCACCCGCGACGACGTCGCCGAGGTGGCGCGCCGCATCCTCAAGGAGCTCGCCCGCGAGCTGGAGCGCGCGCGCGGCGTGAAGCTCGACACCAGCGCGGCGGCGGTCGAATCCCTGCTCGACCTCGGAGGCTTCGATCCCGAGCTCGGCGCGCGCCCCATGCGGCGGGCCATCGGACGGCACATCGAGGCGCCGATCGCCGAGATGATCCTGAAGGGCCTGTTGACGCGCGGTGACGTCGCCATGGTCCACGTCGAGGCCGGAGCAATCGTCGTCGACGCCGTCACCCCGACCTGACGCGGAGCGAGCAGGGCGCACGGGGAAGGGTTACGATCGCCCCCCGTGCGGTCGCTCTTCGTTCTCCTCGGCGCGTGCACCGTGGCGGCCTCGGCTGTCGCGTGCACGCCGCGAGCGACGCCGCCGGTCTCCGGTCAAGCGCGGCTCGCGACCGCGACCGGCGCGAACGACGACGCACCGCGCACGTACTCGCCGCGCCTCGCGAAGCTGAAGTACGAGATCCGCGGACGACCGTTTCCGTTGCCGCTGGTGACCGGCACGGTCGCCGGACAGCCCGTGCTGATGCTCGTCGACACCGGCGCGAACTCCCACGTGATCGCAGGATGGCTCGCGCGCAAGCTCGGGCTGGGGATGAAGAAGCTGGGGGACGTGGGGACCGACCACGTCGGCAAGTCGATCGCGACGTTCCGCGTGGAGAAGCCCGACCTCGCGATCGACGAATGGGGCGCGCTCGTGCCGACGCCCGTGCTCGCCACCGACGTGCCCGACGTGATCGAGAAGCTCGGTATCGGCGTCTTCATCTCTCCGCAGCGGCTCGTGGAGGAGGGCGATGCCGTGGTGCTCGACCTCGTGAAGGGCGAGCTGCGGCCGGCGCTCTGGGAGGAGGCGCATTACGAGCTCTCGGCGTCGGGCGCGCCGCTGGTGCTCCCCGATCAGGGACGCGCGTGCGAGGAGAACGAGGGGCCGATCAAGGGCCTCGCCTACGTGGTCCCGGCCACCGTGGACAGCCAGCGGGTGGAGCTGCTGGTGGACACGGGCGCGCAGCACTCGGACGTGTTCACGACGTCCGCGGCGGGCCAGCGGCTCACCGCGCAGAGCACCGTGAACAAGGAGCCGATGTACACGGCATCGGGGAAGATCTCGGCGCGCAAGCTGAAGGGCGCGCGCGTGACCGCGGGCTCGTTCTCGGTCCTGACCGACGTCGACCTCATCGGCGGCTCCGCGGACTCGTCGTGCCCGCGCGACGGCGTGCTCGCCATGGACGTCCTGCGCGCCTGCTCCCTGCTCCTCGGTCGCTCGAAGATCTACGCGCGCTGCGCCGCGCCTCCGCCCGCAGCGCCGGCGAAGCCCGAGCGCTAGCGCCCTTCGGTGCCGCCCGCGGAGCCGCGGCTCGCGATCGAGGACGAGGGCACGATCTCCGGGATGACGTTGCCCGCCTCGCGCGAGGTGTCGGCGGGCAGCCCCACCAGCGCGCGGATGGTCGGGGCGATGTCGGCGAGCGTGGTCTCGTGCGCGGGGCACGTCACCCCCTGGACCGGAACGCGCCCCCCGAACGCGATCACGAAGGTGCGAGCGGCCGCGGAGCTCTTCGCCTCGTGATGGCGGAAGTCGGCATTGCGACCATGATCGGTGGTGACGATGACCGTGGTGCGGGCGCCCGCCTCGCCCATCCCGTCCAGTGTGTCGGCGAGCTGGCCGATGAACGCGTCCGACTTCGCGATCGCCCCGAGGTACGCGCCGTAGTCGTCGCGATGACCCCACTCGTCGGCGTCGCCGAGGCCGACGTGGAACACCGCCGGCTGCGTGTCCTTGTAGAACTGGAGCGCGATCGGCATCGTCAGCGCGTCGGGCCGGTACCAGCCCACGCCCGGATGCGGATCGGTGTGCTCGCCCGCGGCCACGAGCCGCTCGAAGCGCGCATCGGCAAACGGCCTCGGCCCCGGCCAGCGATGCGTGCCGACCTCGACGAACGCCGAGCTCCGGCCGTTCGAGACCGCGTGATCGAGGACGTTCCACGAGCCGATGCTCGCCGCCGTGAGCCCGGTATCCGCGGCCTCGTCGAGCACCGTCGCCCGCTCGGTGGGCGGGCAGCCGTTGTCTCGACAGGCCGTGGTGCGGCCGCTGAAGATCTCGAGGTAGCCGGGCAGCGACACGTTGGCGCCGCTCGCGGTGCGCACCGCGCCGCAGCCGAGCCGCTCGCGTCCGAGAGCCACGCCGCGCGTCGCTGCGAGGCGGTAGAGGCGCGGCATCACCGCCTCGGGGCGCGTGAGCCCGTCGACGCGCGTGCCGGGACGCAGCGTCCGGCTCGCGCCGTCGAAGACGTCCTCGGCGCGAACGCCGTCCAGCGTGACCAGGATCACCCGGCCGTCGTTCGTGAGCGGGGCGCGCACCACGTCGCCGAGAGCGCCGGGCCAGGCGAAGGCGACACGCGGATGGCCGTGGTCGACGCACGAGGTCGGGCCGGAGACGGCGAGCAGCGCGAGCGCGAAGGGCAGCGAGTATTGCTTCAAGGGACGCTCCCTGTTCCTTGAAGCGTAGGTTCCGTTTCGGAACGCGCCACGCTGCAAAAAGTCCCGCGCGAAGACGTTGCGGGCGCGTCACGTGGCCGTTGTGCATGTCACGCGGCCGACGCAGTGACCGCTGACGTCAGCGTCAGCGATCGTGGCGCGCGAGCTCGGATGCGACCGTTGCGAGGACGTCCCGCGCGGCGTCGACCTTGTCCGGAGGGATGCGCGCGAGGGCGCGCCGCACCGCGGCCTCGACCGTTCCGACTTGCGAGCCGTCGATGCGGTCGCCCTCCGCCGTCAGTGAAAAATGGGCCACGCGTGCGTCCCCGGCGTCGCGGGCGCGCGCGACGAATCCCCGCTCGACGAGCCTTTTGAGCACGCCGGTGAGGGTGCTCGGATGGACGTGGACGAGCTCTGCCAGACGGCCCGCGGTCACGTCCGGGAAGCGGCCGATGAGCCTGATCACGATCCGCTGGAGCCCCGTGACGCCGATCTCGACCTCCATGCGCCTGGAGCGACGCTGGAGATCGTGGTCCATCGCCCACAAGAGGCGCATGAAATCGAGCGCCGTTCCCAGGGCCGCGACGGGCGCGCCGACGTCGCCGCGCGCCGTGCTCACGTCTCGAGGACGCGCAGTCGGACGCGCGCGCGCTCGTTCGGTGTCGCGGCGATCTTCTCGACGGCGGGATCGAGCACGATCGTTCCCAGCCCCGGCGGGACGTCGAGGTCCTGCCCCTTTGCGTAGACCGGGTGGCGACCGCGCGTGCGGTTCCACTCCGCGACCGACGCGGTGGCCTTCATCTTCTCGAGGATCTGCCGCCAGCCCACGCCCGTGTTGTAGGCGCAGAAGCTGATCTCACCGAGCTGCGTGCCGTAGGGGATGATGCACATCTCGGTGCGGCGGAAGTCGTAGTTGAAGAGGTCCTGGAACCACATCCCGGCGACGAAGAGGATGCGCCACTCGAACTCGTGCGCGTCGCTCTCGTGCTCGCCGATCTTCTTGCCGCGTGCGCCGGTCTGGCTCAGGAACTGCTTCATCAGCACCGGGAAGCTCACTGGCGCCTTGTCGGCATCGAAGTTCTTGAGCATGGCGAGGCCGACCTCGGCGAGCGTGAGCGCCTTGCCCTGCGCCGCGTCGGTGATGTCCTGGATGTCGTTCAGCAGGCCCTCGAGATCGAGGAACTCGGTGACGGGCACCGCCTGCTTCGTCTTCTTGTTGACGAAGATCGCGGTGCCGATGCCGCAGTTCGGATGGCAGCCGCACTTCATCGAGCCCCAGTCAGCGGTCTCGCCGAGGAGCGTGTCGGTGAGGTCGCTGAACGGTCCCATCGCGGAGAGCGGGAACCAATCGCGCATGGGCTCGGTGATGCCCGACTGCTCCTTGATGTCGCGCGCCAGGTGGCTGAGCGTGTAGCGCTGCTTGACGCGCTCCTCGTCGGAGATGTCCTCGTCCCGCCCGGTGAAGCTCACCGGCTGGAAGCTCACGACGGTCACCTTGTCGGCGTTGGCCACCGCGAAGTCGACGATCTTGCCGACCTGGTCGTTGTTGATGCCGTTCACCACGGTGACCACGAGGATCACGTCGACGCCGGCCGCGTGCAGGTGCTCGATGGCGCGGCACTTCACGTCGAAGAGGTTGCCGATCTTGCGGTGCGCGTTCGACGCGTTGTCCACGCCGTCGAACTGGAGGTAGGCCATGCGCAGGCCGGCCTTCTTCGCGTCGATGGCGAGCTGCGGGTCCTGCGCGAACATCACGCCGTTGGTGGCGCACTGCACCGCGAAGAAGCCGTTCGTGCGCGCGTATTCGATGGCGCGCAGGAAGTGCGGAGACAGCGTGGGCTCGCCGCCCGAGAACTGGATGCTCATCTGGCGGCGTGGCTGCACGGTCAGCGCGTCGTCGAGGATCTTCTGGATCTCGTCCCACTCGAGCTCGTGCACGTACCCGACCTGGTTCGCATCCATGAAACACGGGTCGCACATCATGTTGCAGCGGTTCGTGAGGTCGACGGTGAGCACCGACCCGCGCCCGTACTTGATGCTCGAGCTGCCGTGGTCGCGGAGCTTCGTGAGCGGCGCGAGGAAGTCGCGGCCGGGATACAGGTCCTCGAGGCGACGCATGAACGCCGGATCGATCGACATCACGTCCTCGAAATGCCCGTGCGTCGGGCACTCCTTCGTCATCACGACGCACTCCACGCCGTCCACCATCTTCTCGATGATGCTCGCGCGGATCTCGCCGGGCCGTCCGTCGACAAGGTCGCGGAGGTCACGTGTGCCGCTCATGATCGCGGTGCGGACCTCCTTCACGCAGCGTGGACAGAGCGAGTCGGTCTCGCGCGGGAAGCCCAGCTGTGGGAAGGTCCGCTCGCGCCGCTTGAGCAGCGGGCCCGGCGCCCACGAAGGTTGGGCGGAGGGCCGCTCGATGGCGCGGTTGAGTCGCTGGACCAGTGGCCACAGCTTTCTGGCCGAACCGGACAGAGCTCGGGTGAGAACGCGGGTCGGAGCTGCGGGGTCGAGGGGCACGACGGGAAGCTATCAACACCATCGAGCAGGGAAAAGCCTGGCATGATGGGCGACGTGAATCGCCGCACTCGACCACGTGATCAAAGCGCGAAGCCAGTGAAGGGCAAGCAGCTGCTGCTCGGCCTCCTTCTTGCCCTCGTACTGGTCGTGGGAGGCGTCTTTTACTTCGGCGTGAGCGGCGGGAGCACGCACGTTCCGCTCGCGAAGCCCGGCATCGGCTTCACGACCGATCCTGCCGCACCGGCGAGTGCCGCCGCCAGCGCCGGTGCTGGCGGCAGCGACGTCCTCGACGCCGCGCTCACGAAGACCATCGCCGACCGCGCGGTGCGCGACGCGCTGCGGAAACGGATCCTCGAGGGCTGGGCGGCGGGCGCGGAGCCCGAGGTCGCCGCCGCGGCGAAGCAAGGACGCTTCGTCCCGGCGCCCACCGGCGACGGCGGGCAGGGCATGGAGCCGTCGTACATCCAGGAGGTCGTACGCTCGGAGTTCTTCCCCATGGCGAAGGCTTGCTACGGCGAGCTGCTCTCGCGCAAGGACGCGGGCGGCCGCATCGAGATGAGCTTCAGCATCGTCGCGGACGAGCGTCTCGGCGGCATCGTCGAGAACGTTGACGTCGGGACGGACGGCGGCATCGCCGACGAGAAGATGACCACCTGCATGCGGGAGTCGATGAGCACGCTCGCCTTCCGTCCGCCCGCTCACGGCGGCATGGTCACCGTCGTGTATCCGGTCGTCTTCGCGCAGGAAGATCCGAAGGACGAGTAACCGGGAATCGGAGCTCGGCATCGGCGGTTGACCTGGCGCGTCGGCCGTCGGGCGCTGGAGGTCGAGCATGAGACTGCTGGGGCTGAACCTGCGCAGCACGATGACGGCCGCCGTGGTCACGCTTGCGGTGCTGCTGCTATCGACCGCGGCCGCACTGATGAGCCTGACGACGGCGATGCATTCTTCGGGTCATCGCGCCGAGGCGGCGGTCGAGAGCGTTCGTCTGATGGAGGAGGTACAGCGCGATCTGCTCCTCCATGACCGTCTCCGGGACCGCACCGCCCGCGAGCAGATCGCGAACGGCGTGCGGGAGCGCCTGCGCGACGCAGGGCCGCAGATCGCCGGCGCCGGCGCACGCGCGGCGCTGACCGTCGCGGACCGCGAGGTTGCCTCCTACCTCGCGCTCGACGGCGGCGGGTCGGAGCAGGAGATGGCCACGCAGCACGCCGCGGCCTTTGCCGCGGTCGACCGGCTGCTCACCCTGGAGCTGGCCGAGGCGCGCGAGGCGCGCACCTCGGTGCGGCGCGTCGACGACCTCGCGGACGTGATCGGCGTGGTGGTGGCGGCGTTCGTGACCGTGTCGACGGGCCTGCTCGTCTGGTGGCTGAAGGCGCGCGCTCTCCATCCGTTGCTCGGCCTCGCGCAGACGATGCGGCGCTTCGGGCGCGGAGACATGGAGGCCCGGGCGAACGACGAAGGCCCCTCCGAGCTCGCGGAGATGGCGCGGCGCTTCAACGAGATGGCGTCGGCCATCGCGCGGCAGCGCAAGGACCGCCAGGCGTTCATCGCCGGCGTGGTGCACGATCTGCGCACGCCGCTCTCCGTTCTGCGCATGTCGACCGATCTCGCGACGACCAGCGCCACGCCGCTCCCGCCCGAGCGCCTCGGAAAGCTGATGGGCACGGTGGCGCGGCAGGTGACACGCCTCGAGCGCATGGCCGGAGACCTGCTGGAGAGCGTCACGATCGAGGCGGGCAAGGTCACCCTCCGGACCGAGGCGCTCGACGCACGGGAGATCGCCACCGAGGTGGTGTCGCTCTATGCGACCATCTCCGCAAAGCACACCGTCGAGCTCGAGCTGCCCGAGAAGGAGATCGCGATGTCGTGCGACCGCATTCGCATCGAGCAGATCCTCTCCAACCTCGTGAGCAACGCCATCAAGTACTCGCCGGCCGGCGGGAAGGTAGCGCTGCGCGTCGAGGCGCGCGGCGGAGACGTGGTGTTCGTGGTCCACGACGAAGGCGTCGGGATGAGCGAGGCCGACGCGGCGATGGTCTTCGAACCGTTCCGCCGCAGCACGGTGCTGCGCGACGAGGTGCCAGGCTCGGGTCTCGGGCTCTTCATCGTGCGGCGGCTCGTCGAGGCCCATGGCGGCTGCATCACCCTGCAGACGGCGCCCGGCGAAGGATCGACGTTCCAGGTGCGCATCCCGGCTGCCCGCGCACGGCAGGCCTCGGGTAGGATCGCGCCCCCGGAAGATGAAGAGCCACACCGAGTACTTCACGTTCCACACGAAGAAGAAGCGCGAGCTCGTCCACCTCACGCCACGGCTCGAGGAGGTGCTCGCCAAGAGCGGCATAACTGAGGGGTTCATGCTGGTGAGCGCGATGCACATCACCGCCGGCGTGTTCGTGAACGATGACGAATCCGGCCTCCACGAGGACATCTGGAAGTGGCTCGAGGGCATCGCGCCATTCCGTGAAGATTACAAGCATCACGGGACCGGCGAGGACAACGGTGACGCGCATCTGAAATCGATGCTCGTCCACCACGAGGTCACGGTGCCGATCACGAAGGGCCAGCTCGACCTCGGCACGTGGCAGCGCGTTTTCTACGCGGAGTTCGACGGCCAGCGCGACAAGCGGCTCATCGTGAAGCTGCTGGGGTTCTGATGCGCGCAGGGCTGATCCTGCCGGCCGCGCTCCTGGTGCTCGCGGCCTGTGGGCCACCGCCCACGCCGGTGCCCGCGAGCGGGACGCGGACCGATCCGACGGCGGCGGTGGTGGCGGCGTTCGCGAACGTCGAGACCGACGCGCTGCGTGAGCTCGTCGCCACCGATCGCCGGATCGCGTTGCGCGCGCGGCTCGACCCGCGCGAGGAGGACCTGCGCCGCGTGACGATGCCGGCGGTGCTCGCGGAGGACGCCACGCTCGCGGTGGTCG
This sequence comes from Polyangiaceae bacterium, assembly GCA_043732195.1. Lineage (GTDB taxonomy): Bacteria > Myxococcota_A > Polyangia > Polyangiales > Polyangiaceae > Labilithrix. The sequence continues at coordinate 6,313 of JAYTHX010000059.1, read as the reverse complement.
ACGGCGCGATCGACCCGTTCTCGTTCGAGGCGCGAGGGCGCGCCCTCGCGGCTGCGCGCACCAAGGTCGAGTCGTCGCCGCCGGGGTTGCCGGCGACGGCCAGCGGTCCGCTGCCCGCACCCATGCTCGAGCGGGAGCTGCTGGGCCGGCTCGTCGACGCGGAGCTCACGCGCCTCGACGAGGAGCGCGCGCTTCCCCGCTCCGCGAGCGCGCTGGTGCGCGCTATCGTGGAGACCTGGCGCGCGCCCATCACCGCGCAGCTCGCCGCCGAGCGCGATCGCTGGCTCGCACGCCGTCTCGACGAGGTGGTGGCAGCGGTGAGCGCCACCGGTGAGCGCCCGAGGACCGCAAGCGCGCTGCTCGACGTGGGACGGGCCCGCGAGCTCGATGACACCCTCGATGCGCTGGAGCGCCTGTTCGAGGCCTCCGGGCTCGGGCTCGCCACCGCGCGCCTCGTGCAGCTGCGCGAGGCGCTCGAGACGCAGGGAGCGCGGCCCGCAGGCGGCGCGGTCTCGGACTGGAATGCGGTGGCCCGCGGACTTCGTGCACATCTCGGGCTCGTGCTCGCGCCGGAGGCGCTGGACGCGAGGCTCGCGGCGGCGGACCAGACCCTCCGCGAGGCGGCGCAGCGCGCGATGAAGAAGGCGAACGTCAGCGCCGACGAGGCGGAGACGCGAGCCGCTCCGCTCGTGTTCGGGAAGGAGCCCTGCGAGACGGTGATCGCCGGCTCACGCCTGCGGTCGATGCTGCCGCCGCCCGAGCGCGGCCCGGCGTGTCGCCTGCGCGCCATGCAGACCGCGGCGACGGACGATGCCACGCGCGCGATGGCGCTGGTGGTGATGCACGACCACGTGACGGTGGCGCGCTGGGCGCTCGACGTCGCGCGCGGGACCTCCACGATCGCGCAGACGACCGGCAGGAACCGGCCGCTCTCGGCGCCCGGCCCGGACGTCACCGCGAAGTGGGAGCGGATCGCGGTCGCGCAGCCCGCGGTCGCGATCGGCGCCGGCTATGCCGCGGCGGTCCTCTACGGCGCGGGCTCCCCGGAGGGCCGCGCGAAGGCGTGGTCGGAGCTCGGCGAGGTCCCCCTCGACATCGCCGAACGCGAGCTCCGTTGAGAGAGACGAGAGGCCGGAGTGACCTACGAAGCCGCAGGGGCGGACTTCATCGTCTGCGACTTCGAGATCTTCGCGAGCTTCTCTTCGACCAGCATGTCCGCGATGCGGTAAGTCGGCGCGTTCGTCTTGCGGCTGCGGTCGGCGATCTCGAAGATCGTGTCGAAGATCTCCATCGTCTTGGCGCGAGCCTTCGCGGCGTCGTAGCCGAGGACCTCCTGCGCGACGTTCACGAGCCCGCCCGCGTTGATGGCGTAGTCGGGCGCATAGAGGATGCCGCGGGCAAAGAGGTCGTCACCGTGGCGCGGCATCGCGAGCTGATTGTTCGCGGCGCCGGCGACGATCTTCGCCTTGAGGCGCGGGATGGTCGTGTCGTTGAGCGCGGAGCCGAGCGCGCAAGGCGCGATCACATCGCACTCGATCTCGAAGATCTTGTCGAGCGGGACGACGCTCGCGCCGAACTCGCGCGTGGCACGCTCCGCCTTGAGCGGATCGACATCGGCGACGGACATCTTCGCGCCCTGCGAGTGGAGCTCCTTGCAGAGGTGGTAGCCGACATGGCCGACCCCCTGTACCGCGACGTGCACGCCCTCGAGCGAGTCACGTCCGAGCTTCAGCTTCACGCACGCCTCGATGCCGCGGCGCACGCCAAGCGCGGTGAAGGGCGAGGGATCGCCGGAGCCGCCGTTCGCGACGTCGACGCCGGTGACGCTCCTTGTCACAGTGCGGACCACCTCCATGTCCTCGAGGCCGGTGCCGCTGTCCTCGGCGGTGATGTAGTGGCCACCGAGGTCGTCGACGAACTTGCCGAACGCGCGGAAGAGCGCGACGCGATCGAAGTGCTGCTTGGGGCGGATGAGCACGCTCTTGCCGCCGCCGTGCGCGAGGCCGGCGAGCGCGGCCTTGTAGGTCATGCCGCGGGCGAGGCGGAGCGCGTCGACGAGCGCCTCCTCGTCCGTGTCGTACGGAAGGAAGCGACAACCACCGAGCGCGGGACCGAGCCGCGAGTCGTGGATGGCGACGATGGCCTTCAGGCCGGTCGCCTTGTCGTGCTTGAAGTGAACCTCGCCGTAGTCGTAAGCCTTGAGGTGTCCGAACAGATCCATGTTGGATCGCTCGTAGCACGACGCTCGCGGCGACAACGAGCGAGATCGTTAGACAGAGAATCGCGAAAACGCGGGAGGGAGGAGAGCTGCTTCAGCGCTCCTTTCCGCGGGGCAGGTGAGCTCGCTCCGAGCTCTCCTCTTTCTGCGATTCAGCGATTCTCTGTCGCACGCACCACAGCGATGCGCGCCGCAATGCGTCAGTGGCCGTGCGGGTCGCCCGGCGGCATGCCTTGGGGCATCTGCATGCCCGGGGGCATCTGCATGCCCGGGGGCATGCCCATCGGAGAAGGGCCGTCCTTCTTGCCCGAGTCGGCGCCTGCGTCCTTCGGCTTCGTGAGCTTGCTCGGCTCGCTGAGCGCGAACTCGGAGGCGTGCTGCGGCACGACGAAGATGGTCGGGTCGCCGTCCTTCTGCGCGTAGTGAGACGTGCCGGTCGCGACCTTGCCGATCTTGAGCGTGTACTTGCCGGCGCCATCCTTCAGGCTGATCGTGATCTTGCCCTCCGGGTTGTCGAGGCCGGTCTCTGCCGCCGACTTGCCGTCGCCGAAGTCCTCGGCGTTGAGGCCCTTCAGGTTGCGCAGGCCGTCCCTCACCTTCTCGGGGTCGAAGTCGGCGATGGGCTTGTCCTTGAACGTACCCGCCCAGGTGTCGCCACCCTTGGTGAAGGAGAAGTTGCCGCTCTTGTTCTCGATCGCGACCTGGTTCACGTTCGCGTCGTCGTACTTGAGGATCTCGGTGTCACGCCACCCCTTGACCTCGCGCGCGTAGACGTAGCTCGAGTAGCCGGTGACACCGTAGATGCTCGGCTTGCCGTCGACCATCGCCATCTGGCCGCGGCCGCCGGACTTGCCGAAGCTCGCATCGAGCTTCTTGTCCGAGCCCTTGAAGACGACGACGTGCACCGTCTTGTCCTTCTCGAACTGGAATTCCTTCTTCTGATCCTCGGAGGGGGCGGCGGAGATGACCTCCTTCGCCTTGAGCTCCTTGAGGTTGTCGAGGAGCTGCTTCACGTTCGCCTGGTTGGCGGGAGCGTTCACGGGCTTCGTGACCTCCCACTTCGCCTCGGCGCCGGCGCCCTTCTTCTCGAGGACGACCTCGCCCTTCTCGGCGTTCGTGATGCTGATCCTGTCGACGTCCTCGGGCGCCTTCAGATCGGGGAGCTCCGCCGACGTCGTCGTGGCGGTCCCCTTCTGCGCGTCGTCCTTCGACACCTTGTAGACACCCGCCGCGAGCGCGGCGAGCACCACGACACCAACCCAGATCTGCGTCGAGCGTTCCATTGTCGTTTCTACCTGTTCAAGCGATCAAGCGAGGGAGACATGGTCACGCCGCGCGATGCGGAGCCGCCAGAGCAGGACCCCGAAGAGCCCGAAGAGCGCGGGGAGCCCGAGGATGAGGACGCCCTGCACCCAGCGCTGGGTGCGCGTGCGTTCCATCTTCATGGAGCTCTCCGTCTTCTTCTGCTGGTCCTCGGTGAGCTCGTCGAAGTTCGGCTTCGACACATCGCCGTAGGCGAGGCCCGGCTCCTGGAGGATCTTCGCGGAGGCCGCGAGGAGATCGACGTCGCCGGTGACCCAGTCGAGCATGTTCTTGAACACGAGGATCGTGTTCGTGAGGATCTGCTGCGCGTAGGGCATCGCGAGCTGCTGGAGCATCTCGTCGCCGCCCATGCCGGGGGGCATCTGCATCCCCATCTGGCCCATGTCCGGGCCGTTGCCGGCGCGGGCGAAGGGGTTCGCGAAGAACTGCGACGAGGAGATGACGAGGATACGCGAGGTGCCAACGGTCTTCGCCGGAGCCTCGACGCCCATCTTGTCGCCGGTGGGGAACGCGGACTTGAGGTCCTTGCCCTCGATGGTCGCCGCGATGTTGAACTGGCTGAACTCGCCCTTGGGACGCCACTGGCGGACCGGCTTCATGTCGACCGTGTCGCCGGTCTCGCGGAGCGTCTTCGGCGTGGTGCGCGCGAGCACCTTGAACTGCGCCGCGCACGGCTTGCCGGGCGAGCACGCGGCGGCCGCAGCGGCGACCTCGGGCTGCTTGTCGGCGTGGAGCACGAGCGAGGAGTCGAACGGGAACGGCACCTGCGAGATGCGGAAGAACGCCGCGAAGCCCGTGTCGAGCAGCTGCTCGTCACCGGTGAAGCGGAAGTCGTCGCGGACGTCGTGCAGCGGGGGGAAGCGCATGACCTGCGGGACGCCGCCCTGCGAGTACGCGTTGACGCGGAAGGGACGACCGAACTCGAGCAGCGCGTCCTTGCGCATCTCGATGCCGTAGCCGTCGAGCAGCTTCTCGAGGCCGTGCGTGTTGAGCGTGCCGAGCATCGACGCGTCGGCGGCCTTCACGTTGACGGCGCTCGCGACGACCGCGAGGCTCTTGCCGCGCATGACGAACTGGTCGATGCGGCGGAGCTCCTTCTCGGTGATGTCCTTCGCGGGCTGCGTGATGATGAGGCCGTCGAGCGAGTCGTCGATCTCGGCGTCGCCGCCCTTCAGGTCGACGTCGACGAACTGATAGAACGGGAAGTACTGCGTGACGATGCCCTGGAGGTTCGGCTTCTGGCCGGAGCTCGCGGGGACGAGGTTCGACTCGGAGAGCTTCATCTCGTCGTGCCCGGTGAGGAGCCCGATCTTGTGCTTGAGGTTGTCGCCCTTGTCGCGGACCTCACGGATCTTGTTCGTGATCCAGAACTCCATGCCCGTGTTGTTGTCGGGCGATAGAACCGGGATCTTGTCGCGCTCGGCGCCGTAGTTGATCACGAGGCCCATGTAGCCCTTGGTGAACTCGGCCTTGTCCTCGGTGTCGGAGCCTTCTCCGAACTGGCTCTCCTGGAGGCCGGCTTCCTTCGCCTTCTTCTTCGTGTCCTCGTCCTTCGCCTCGACGATGACGTAGTCGAACTTCCCCTTGCTCGACTCCTTGTACTGCTGGAGCAGATCGCGGAGGTCGCGCACGAACGCGTCGAGCTTGGGCAGGCCCTTCGTGACGTAGGCCTCGACCTTCATGTCGCCCTTCATCGACTGCAGGAGGCGACCGCTGCCCGCGGAGAGCGTGTAGCGCTCCGCGTTGGTCGTGTCCTTGCGGACGTACATGAAGTAGCTGAGCGCGTTCACGCCGATGAGGATGAGCGCGATCACGAGGACGAGCGCACCGCTCTCGGTCGCCGCCTTCTTCTTTCGTTCCATGGCCATGTTCGTGTGCCTCGGAGAGATCTAGGGAAAGCTCAGGACCACTTCCGGCTCTCGAGAGAGCGGAAGGCGACCACGAGGCCGAGGGTGGTGAGCGAGAGGAAGTAGATGACCGCGCGCGAGTCGATGAGACCGCGGGCGAACGGCTCGAAGCGGCTGTGGAGGCTGACGAACGCGATCGCGTCGCCCGGCCATCCCTGGAGGAACTCGACGACCGTGCTGAAGCCGATCGCATAGAGCGCCACGAGGGTGATCATCGTCGCGAAATACGAGAGGATCTGACTCTCGGTGAACGACGACCACATGACGCCGAGGGCAGTGCCGGCGGCCGAGAGCAGGAAGAGCCCCAGCATGCCGACCCAGAACGGGCTCCAGTCGAGCTCGCCGAGGTGCCAGAACGGCGCGCGCGAGAACATCACGAGCGGGTAGGCCGCAAGCAGGAGGATCTGGAGGCTCACCATCGCGAGCGAGCCGAAGAACTTGCCGAGGATGACCTCGCTGTCCTTCACGGGCATCGTGATGAGGAGCTCGATGGTGCCGACGCGCTTCTCGTCGGAGAGCGAGCGCATCGTGAAGAGCGGGATGGTCAGGAAGCAGAGCGCGAGCGGCAGCGCATCGAACATGCGGGTCATGCTGGCGCGGTCGACCTGCCAGAAGCCGCCCTTGTAGAAGAAGAAGTACCAGCCGATCGCGACCATGCTGGTGGCGATGACGATGTACGTGATCGCGGAGTTCAGATAGCCGCCGACCTCGCGCTTCGTGAGCGTCCAGACCATCTTCGCCGAGCTCGGGCGATTGATGACGATCTTGCGCTTCGGCGAATCATCGACGAACGAGTTGGTCGGCGACTTCGAGCCGGACTCCTCGTCGGACTCGTCCTCCTCTTCGTCGTCTCGCTGGTCTCGCT
>JAYTHX010000058.1:0-6686 GCA_043732195.1 Polyangiaceae bacterium | reverse complement strand
CGCGTGGCCGAACGGCTCGGACTCGATGAGGTTCGGCGAGAGAGAGCTGCAATCGAGGATCACGAACGGCGGCGCGCCGCGAACAGCGCCCCCCATTCGTAGATCTCGATCGAGGCGCGCGTTCTCGGCGCAACGTGGCAGGCGAAGCGCGTGCCGTCGCCGGCCCCGCCGTTTCGCGCGCCTGCGCCGGCGATCGGAGCGTCGTCGCTCCACGCGGTCGTGGCGTCGCCGCGACGAAGTGGGCGGTCCGTGCGGGTTTCCAGTAGCGTCCCGCGTGGCACGACGTGCGCTCATGGCGCGCTCGTTCCTTCCTCGAAACTGGAGCTTCACGAATGATCACACGAACCCGTGGATCGCTTTCTCTCCTCGCGATCGCCGCGGCGCTTGCCGTCGCGCCGAAGGCGAGCGCGCAAGAGCAAGCTGGCTACGCCTCCAATCACATCGACCTCTCGGAGCGCGGGAGCCGCTGGTTCGTCCTCGACTCCGTCGACATCCAGGGCAACGGACGCCTCGCGCTCGGTGTCGTGAACGACTTCTCCTACCGCTCCGTCGTCCGGTACGACGGCGATGGCAATGCGGCGAACTCCATCGTTCGCAACCAGTACGTCCTCAACCTCGGCGGCTCCGTGGTGGTGGCCGATCGCGTGCGCATCGGCGTTGGCGTCCCCTTGCAGCTCTTCGCCGACGGTCACATGACGGTGATCAACGGCACTGTGCACCGTCCTTCGGAGGACATCGCCGTCGGCGACGTCCGGCTGTCGGTCGACGGTCGGCTCCTCGGCGCGCCGGGCGATGTGGCATCGCTCGCGGTCGGCGCCGCGCTCTTCGCGCCCTCGGGCACGCCCTCGGCGTACACCGGCGATGGCAAGCCGCGCGTCGAGCCGCGCGTGGCGTTCGCGGGGCGCACGACCTCGTTCGCGTACGCCGCGAAGCTTGGCGTGATGTTCCGCGCGCGGGACGAGGCGTGGGGTGACGGCCGGATCGGCCACTCCTTGACCGGCGGCCTCGCCGCGGGCGTGCTGCTCGCCGACGGCAAGCTGCTCGTGGGACCGGAGCTCTTCGGCTCGACGGGTCTCTCGGGCGGCGAGCGCGTCACGCCCCTCGAGGCGCTCCTCGGCGCGCACCTCGACGTGGCGAAGGAGCTCCGCTTCGGCCTCTCGGCCGGCGCTGGCCTCACGCGGGACTACGGCGCGCCGGTCGCGCGCGGCCTCCTCTCGTTCGAGTGGGTGCCTGGCGACGCGAAGCCCGAGCCGCCGCCGCCCGTCGTCGACCGTGACGGCGACGGCATCACCGACTGCGAGGACGCGTGCAGCTTCGTCAAGGGCGTCGCCTCCGCCGACCCCGCGAAGAACGGCTGCCCGCTCGACACCGACTCCGACGGCGTGCCCGACACCATCGATGCGTGCCCGACCGTACCCGGCATCGCCTCGGCGGACGGCGCGGCGAACGGCTGCCCGCAGGACAGCGACCGCGACGGCGTCGTCGACGCGGAGGACGCGTGCCCGCGTGACCCCGGCAAGCGCACCGCCGATCCGAAGACGTCGGGCTGCCCCGAGGTCAAGGCGCCCCCGCCGCCGCCGAACCCCGATCGCGACGGCGACGGCGTCCTCAACGACGTCGACGCGTGCCCCGACGAGCCGGGCAAGAGCGATCCCGAGCCCAAGAAGAATGGCTGTCCCAAGGCGTTCCTCCAGGGCGGCACCATCAAGATCACCGAGCAGGTGAAGTTCAAGACCGCGAGCGCCGAGATCGTCGCCGGCAAGGAGAGCTCGGACATCCTCGACGCCGTGGTGGCGGTGCTCAAGGCGCACCCCGAGATCAAGGCCCTCCGCGTGGAAGGCCACACCGACGATCGCGGCGACGCCGCGATGAACAAGACTCTCAGTCAGGCACGCGCGGAGAGCGTGGCGAAGTGGCTCGAGACGCACGGCATCGAGAAGTCGCGGCTGGCGGCCGCCGGGTTCGGCGCCGACAAGCCCATCGAGTCGAATGCCACCGAGCAGGGTCGGACCAACAACAGGCGTGTGGAGTTCCACGTCGAGCAAGGGAGCGGGCGATGATGCGCGGAGCGATCGGACTACTGACTGCTGCTTTCGTCATGTTCGCCGCGCGTGAAGCTCTCGCCGACGATCCCGCGATCCCGGCCGAGACCCTGAAGGCGAACACCGCCACGAAGGGCACCACCGACTTCGCCAAGGGCGGCTTCGTCACGGGCGGTCTGCCCTCCGACGAGGACCCGCGGCAGGCCACCGAGGCGGCGCTCGCCGCGGGCGGACTCTTCTCCTCGGGCAACGCACGGACGGTGGCGATCACCACCGCTGGCAAGCTGAAGGTGCGTCGGGACGAGCACCAGCTCACCGTCCAGCTCGCGGCGAACTTCGCGCGCGCCGGCAAGAAAGGCGTGCCGGTCGAGACCTCGGTGGAGAACTACCAGGGCCTCCTCCGCTACGACTACTTCTTCACCAACTCGTTCGCGGCGTTCCTCCAGGGGACCGGCCGGCGCGACCGCTTCCAGGGCCTCGACCTCCGAGCCAATATCGATCCTGGCCTCGCGTACTACGTGGTCAATACCAAGAAGCAGATCCTTCGCGCAGAAGGTGGCTACGATCTCCAGTACGACGTCCGCCGCGACGCCTCGCGCACCCAGACGCCCGACCCGGTCGCCCCCGGGGCGCCTGCGCCCGCGCCGCTGCCGCTCCTCGACAAGACGCAGACGCTGCACAACATCCGCCTCTTCGCGGGGTACGAGAACAAACTCTACAAGGAGGTCAGCATGGTGACCGGCCTCGAGTATCTCCAGAACGTGTCGGACCTCGGTACCTACCGGATCGTGTTCGACATCGGTATCAAGTCGAGCGTCGCCGACAACTTGGCGGTCGCCATGACCTACACGATGCGTTACGAGAACAAGCCACTACCCGCCGTCGAGACGACGGACTCGATCGCGTCGGTCAACCTCGTTTACACGCTGTTCTGAGGGGCACACCATGGGTCTGTATTCCGAGTTCAAAGAGTTTGCGATCAAGGGAAATTTCGTCGACCTCGCCGTCGGTGTGATCATCGGCGCGGCCTCGGGCACCGTCGTGAAGACGCTCGTGGACAAGCTCATCATGCCGCCGATCGGCCTGGTGCTCGGCAGGGTGGCGTTCGCGGATCTGAAGATCGTCTTGCAGGCCCAGCAGCTCGGGGCCGACGGCAAGGAGGTCGTGAAGGAGGTTGCCATCGGCTACGGCGCGGCCATCCAGTCCTTCATCGAGCTCCTCATCATCGGCTTCGTCGTCTTCCTCGTCGTGCGGCTCTACAACAAGGTACGCGCCGAGGCGACGCCCGCAGCGACCCCGCCGCAGGAGAAGCTCCTCACCGAGATCCGCGATCTGCTCGCGAAGAAGGGCTAGCTCCGGGAGCGTTCGATGCGCCTCTCGTCGGCATCATGCCGCTCGTCGTCGCGGCGGTCGTGGTGCAGCAAATCCGGCGGGACGGTCTCTTCCGTGGCGAGCAGGAACTGGATAACGCCGTCGTCGACGAAGCGAGCCGCTCGCCCGCTCGCTGACCAAAGGCGAGGATGCGGTCCATCGGGCCGCCCCCGCCCTCGTCCTCGCTGACGCGCGCATCGAGGAGGAGGCTCGCCTCACCTTGGCGCGCGAGGCGGTGAACGGCGCCGAGGCCGCGTGTTCGGCGCCGATCTTCGCGGCCGACGGCTCGGTGATCGGCGGCATCGAGAAGCGCGGAGAGCCCGCGGAGCTCCTGCGCCCACCGCTGCCCGCGGCACCGGGGCGCGAGCCGAAGCCGCGATGGAACTGGTCACGGCGCGGGATTGTCCGTACCGAGTCGGCATGGCGTGAGCGCGACCGAACTGCAGTCACACGAGGGCGTCGGGCAGTAGCGATCGATGGCTCAGTAGGTCTCGCCGTCGTGTTTGAAGAGGAGATCCCAGTCGGCGGGGAAGAGGTCCTGGGAGGCAGGCGCATGGCCTCGAGGATGGATCAGCGATAGACAGGAGAGGATGACGGACTTCCTCGATGTTCTGGTGGTGGGCGCGGGGCTCTCGGGAATGGCCGCGGGCTATCACCTGCAGACCGAATGTCCGACGCGCACCTACGCCATCCTCGAGAGCCGCGGCGCCTCGGGCGGCACCTGGGATCTCTTCCGCTATCCGGGGATCCGCTCCGACTCCGACATGCACACGCTCGGGTTCTCGTTTCGCCCGTGGACGGGCGCGAAGGCCATCGCCGACGGGCCTTCCATCCTCGCGTACATCCGCGACACGGCGCGCACGTACGGCATCGATCGCAAGGTCCGCTACCACCACCGCGTCGAGCGCGCTTCGTGGTCGAGCGAGACGAGCCGGTGGACGGTCGACGCGCGCCGCACCGACACCGACGAGACGATCCAGCTCACGTGTCGCTTCCTGCTCATGTGCAGCGGCTACTACGACTACGCAGGCGGCTACACGCCCGACTTCCCCGGCACCGAGCGTTTCGGCGGGCGCATCGTGCACCCGCAGAAGTGGACCGACGACGTCGCCTACGAAGGCAAGCGCGTCGTCGTGATCGGCAGCGGCGCGACCGCGGTGACGCTCGTGCCCGAGCTCGCGAAGAAGGCGGCGCACGTCACGATGCTCCAGCGCTCGCCCACGTACATCATGTCGCGGCCCGCGGTGGACGCGGTCGCGAAGTGGCTCGAGCGCAGGCTCCCCGGCAAGCTCGCCTACGGCGCGACGCGCTGGAAGAACGTGCTCCTCGGGATGGCCCTCTTCAACTTCTCGCAGCGCTATCCCGAGCGGACCAAGCGGTTCATGGTGGGCGAGGTGCGGAAGCTCCTCGGGAGCGAGTTCGACATCGCCATGCACTTCACGCCCACCTACCGCCCCTGGGATCAGCGCCTCTGCCTCGTGCCGGACGGCGATCTCTTCGAGGCGATGAAGAGCGGTCGCGCCGACGTCGTCACCGATCACATCGAGACGTTCACGGAGACCGGGCTGAAGCTCCGCTCGGGCAAGACGCTCGAGGCCGACGTCGTGGTCACCGCCACGGGGCTGAAGGTGATGCTGCTCGGTGACGTGAAGCTCACCGTCGACGGCCGCGCGGTCGACATCGGCAAGACGCTCAACTACCGCGGCACGATGCTGAGCGACGTCCCGAACCTCGCCATCTCGCTCGGCTACACGAACGCGTCGTGGACGCTCAAGTGCGATCTCGTTTGCGAGTTCGTGTGCCGGCTCCTGAACCACATGGAGAAGAAGGGCTACCGAAGCTGTGTGCCGCGCGTGCGCGAGGAGGGCATGCCCCTCGAGCCGCTGCTCAATTTCTCGTCGGGGTACGTGCAGCGCGCGCTCGATCAGCTGCCGAAGCAGGGGCCCAAGGCACCGTGGCGGCTCTACCAGAACTACTTCCTCGATCTGCTCGGCCTCCGCTACGGCGCCGTCGACGACGGCGTGATCGAATTCTCGCGGTCGGGCACAACGCGGCACACGCGGCGCTCGCCTCCGGTCCAGGAAACCACGCGATCATGACGTCCCGCCAGTTGCTGGCCTCAGTCGTCATGCGCGCCTCCGTCGTTGCCCTCGCCGTCGGCGGCTCTCTGTCAGGACGCCACCTACGCGCGTTCGTACCGCGGTGAGCCCTGCGGCGACGTCGCGCTCGAGCGCGCGTACCTAGCCGCCGGCGACATCGGCCCCGACGGTTGCCCTGGCAACGGCATCCTCTCGTGCCGGATCGCGCCGGGCGGCAGCCGCGTCTGGTACGCCGGGCCCTGACCCGGGCGCGGCGCCTTGCACGGCGAGCCGCGCGCGGGTAATGGAGCGAGGCCGATGGCCCGCTCCTCGCGTCCGCTCGACCGCCTCTCGTTCGTGGATCGCTTCTCGTTCGGAGGGCGCGTGCCCGGCGGCCTGGGGCTCGTGCTCCTCCTCACGATCGCGATGTCGCTCGCGGTGGCATTCGGCGAGCGTCACGCCCTCGCGCTCTTCGAGTTCGTGCCGCTGGTGCCGGGCAAGGTCCTGACCGGGCAGGTCTGGCGCGTGGTCACGTGGGTGTGGGTCGAGCCGAGCCCCTTCTCCCTCTTTTTCCGCTGCCTGATGCTCTACTGGTTCGGGCGGGATCTCTGCTCGATCTGGGGCTCGCGCCGCTTCTTCGCGATCTACTTCGGCACTGTGCTCTTCGCGGGCGTCGTCACCGTGCTGCTGTCCCTGCTCGACGCGGACATCCGCGCGCAGTCCTACCTCGGGAGCATGGCGCTCGACGCCGCGCTCACCATTGCGTGGGGTCTGAACTTCCAGAACCGCGTGATCCGGATCTATTTCGTGATCCCGATCCGCGGCTTCGTGCTCGCGTGGGGGACCGTGGCGCTCACCGTCGCGTACTCGATCTACAGCGGGTGGGAGCACGTCGCGCCGGTGCTCGCGGCGGAGGCGGCAATGCTCGCGTGGTTCTATCGGGTGCATCTTCGGCAGCGCTGGCTGAAGCACCGCCTCTCCTCCGTGCAGCGCGAGATCGAGGAGGAGCGCAAGCGCCGCCCGAAGACGGTCTACGAGGAGCCGATGAGCGAGGAAGAAGAGGAGGCGCTGAAGGCGCGCCTCGGCCGCGGATCCCGCCCGAAACCGAGCGACCTGAACTAGCGGCGGCGGGCGCCGAGTCTCGCCACGATCTCCTGGAGCTCGGCGATGCGGAGGTCCACGTGCTCGACGACGC
>JAYTHX010000057.1:0-6727 GCA_043732195.1 Polyangiaceae bacterium | reverse complement strand
GGCGCAAGGACGTGCAGGTGGGGGACGCGGTGCTCGTGGTCGACGTCGGCGGCGGCACCACCGACTTCTCGGTCATCGCTGCGGTCGAGAAGGACGGCGAGCTCGCGCTCGAGCGCGTGGCGGTCGGCGACCACATCCTGCTCGGCGGCGACAACATGGATCTCCTGCTCGCGCACATCGTCGAGCAGAAGATGGTGGCGGACGCCGAGGCCGCGGGGCGGACCCTCGAGCTCGATCGCTGGCAGAAGATCTCGCTCCAGCACGCGGCGCGCGGCGCGAAGGAGAAGCTGCTCGGCGACTCCAAGGCGAAGAGCGCCCCCATCGCCATCGCCGGCAAGGGCAGCAAGCTCGTCGGCTCCACGCTCCGCGCCGAGGTCACGCGCGAGGAGGTCACGCGCGCCATCATCGACGGCTTCTTCCCCATCGTCGACGCCGAGGCCCGCCCGCAGACGCGCCCGCGCGCTGCGCTCACGACGCTCGGCTTGCCGTACGCGCAGGACGCGGCGGTCACGAAGCACCTCGCGGCGCTGCTCGCGCGCCATGCCGACGCGCTCGAGCGGGTCGGGGCCGCGCGCAGCGGTGACAAGAAGACCGCCGCGAAGATGCTGCATCCTACACGCATCCTCTTCAACGGCGGCGTGATGAAGAGCGCCGTTCTCCGGGAGCGCGTCCTTTCGTGCCTCGGCTCGTGGCTCGAGGGCGCCGGCGCGCCGCCGCCGGTGGTGCTCGAGGGCACCGATCTCGATCTCGCCGTGGCCCGCGGCGCTGCGGCGTACGCGCTCGCGCGTCAGGGGCGCGGCGTGCGCATCCGTGGCGGCACGGGCCGCGCGTACTACGTGGGCATCGAGGGCGCCGTACCCGCGATCCCGGGGCTCGAGCCGCCGGTCACCGCGCTGTGCGTCGCGCCGTTCGGCATGGAAGAGGGCACCAGCGCCGACGTGCCGGGCCCCGAGCTCGGCGTGGTGGTCGGCGAGAAGGTGCGCTTCCGCTTCTTCGGCTCGAACGTCCGCCGTCAGGACGGCGTGGGCGCCGCGCTCGAGCGCTGGAAGAAGGACGAGCTCGACGAGCTCGCGCCGATCGAGGTCGACCTCCCAGCCGAGGGGCGCAGCGAGGGTGACGTCGTTCCGGTCCGTCTGCATTCCAGCATCACCGAGGTGGGGACGTTGCTGCTCGAGGCCGTGCCGCTCGCTCCGAACAAGCCGGACGAGCGCTGGAAGGTCGAGCTCAGCGTAAGGTCGGAGTGACGGCCGCGCGGTTCGTCGTCGGGATCGATCTCGGGACGACGCACACCGTCGTCGCCTACGCCGAGATCGATCCGAAGAAGAAGGGCGCCCCCGAGCCGCGCATCTTCGAGGTCACGCAGCTCACCACCGCGCGCGAGCGGGAGGCGCTCGCGCTCTTGCCGTCGTGCCTCTATGCGCCGATCCCTGGCGAGGTCGAGGGCGATCCCGACTGGGTGGCGGGCGAGATGGCGCGGCGCCGCGGCGCGGAGGTGGTGGGTCGCTTCGTCTCCTCGGCCAAGAGCTGGCTCTCCCACGGCGCGGTCGATCGCCTGGCGGCGATCCTGCCGTGGGGCGCGCCCGACGCGCCGGCGGGGGAGGACGGCACCCCCGGCCTTCCCGCGCGCCGAATCTCTCCGGTCGACGCCAGCGCGCGCCTCCTCACGCATCTCCGCGAGGCGTGGGATCGCGATCTCCCCGATGCGCCGCTCGCCGATCAAGACGTCGTGCTCACGCTGCCCGCCTCCTTCGACGAGGTGGCCCGCGAGCTCACGCTGCGCGCCGCCCAGGAGGCCGGGCTGCGGCCCGTGCTGCTCGAGGAGCCCTCGGCCGCATTCTACGCCGCGATGCGCGGCGAGCGGGCCATCCGCGAGCTCGCCTCGGACGGCGGCGAGCGCACCGTGCTCGTGTGCGACGTCGGCGGCGGCACCACCGACCTCTCGCTGATGGGGATCACGAAGGCGTCGTCCGCGCCGTGGTTCGCGGTGCGGCGCATCGCGGTCGGCCGGCACATCCTGCTCGGCGGTGACAACATGGATCTCGCGCTCGCGCACGTCGCCGAGGCGCGCGTCGCGAAGGGGGGCGGCCGGCTCGAGCCCGCCGAGCTCGCGCAGCTCGTGCACTCGTGCCGCGAGGCCAAGGAGCGCATCCTCGGAGACGACAGCGTCGACGAGGCACGCGTCACCGTGCTCGGGCGCGGTTCGCGCCTCGTGGGCGGCGCCCGCTCCACCGCGCTGAAGCGCGAGGAGGTGGAGCGCGTGGTGCTCGAGGGCTTCTTCCCGCCCGTCGCCGACGACGCGCCAGAGAAGCGCCGCGCCGGCATCGTCTCGTTCGGACTGCCCTACGAGCGCGATCCCGCGATCACGCGGCACGTGCGCCAGTTCCTGAAGCGGCACGCGAGCGAGCTGCCGCGCGGCGCGCCGGACGCGCTGCTCCTCAACGGCGGCGTGTTCAACGCGAAGCCCATCGTGGCCGCGCTCACCGCGGCCATCGCCGCCTTCGGCGGTGAGCCCCCGAAGGTCCTGCCCGGCACCGACCCCGACCTCGCGGTGGCGCGCGGCGCGGTGCTGTTTGGCTTCGCGCGACGCGGCGTGGGCATCCGCATCGAGAGCGGCGCCTCGCACGGCTACTACGTCGCGCTGGCCCCCGAGCACGAGGGCGACGATGTGCGTGCAGTGTGCATTCTTCCGCGCGGCGCAAAGGAGGGCGCGCGTCACGAGGCGGGCCGCAAGTTCGAGCTCGTCGTCGGGCGCAACGTGCGCTTCGACCTCTTCGCCTCCGACGTCGCTCGCGACGAGGCGGGCGCGCTCGTCACCATCGCCGAGGACGCCTTCGAGCGCCTTCCGCCGGTGGTCGCGCGCCTCACCGCCTCGGGCAAGGAGGAGACGGTGCCCGTGCACCTCGGCGGCGAGCTCCTCACCACCGGCCAGCTCGAGCTCGCGTGCACCGAGGCGGGGCCGGCGGGCGCGACCGGGCGCAAGTTCCGCCTGGAATTCCAGCTGCGCGACAGCGGTGGTCGTTCCACGTCGTTGCCGCCCGCCGCGCCGGCGTCGCTCGCGCCCCCGCGTCCCTCGCTCGCGCCGACCGCGGCGCGCGTGTCCATCGCACCTTCGAAGCTCGGCGAGGCCGAGCGCATCCTCGAGCGCGTGTTCGGAAAAAAGAACGAGGCCGACCCGCGCGAGGTCAAGGACGTCCTGCGCGATCTCGAGAAGGTCCTCGGCGACCGCGTGACGTGGACGATGGAGACCTCGCGCGCGCTCGTCGACCGCCTGCTCGTCAACACCGGGCCGCGTCGCCGCACCGCCGCGCACGAGCGGGCCTACTGGCTCCTGCTCGGCTATTGCCTGCGACCGGGCTTCGGCGATCCCGGAGATCCCGCGCGCATCGATCGGGCGTGGCCGCTGTTCGACGGCCGCCTCGCGTTCCCCGACGAGCCGCGCGGCTGGGCGCAGTTCTTCATCGCGTGGCGTCGCATGTCCGGCGGGCTCGCCGAGCCGATGCAGGTCACTATCCGCGATCTGTTCGATCCGGTGATCGCCCCCGCCGAGGCCAAGCTGAAGAAGCCGAAGCGCGTCCCCGAGGCGCCCGACGAGTTGCTCGCCACGCTCGCTGCGCTGGAGCGCGTGCCGGTGGCCCGACGCGCGCAGCTCGGCGAGTGGATCCACGAGAAGACGTGGGGCTCGGACGACGGGCGGCTGTGGGGCGCGATCGGGCGCATCGGCGCGCGCGTGCCGGTCTACGCGAGCGTGCACCACGTCGTGCCCGCGAAGGTCGCGGAGGTCTGGCTCGACCGTTTGCTCAAGCAGAAGTGGGAGTCCGTCACGACGGCGCCGCACGCGGCCGTTCAGCTCGCTCGCGTGACCGGCGACCGCGCGCGCGACGTCCCGGAGAAGCTTCGCCTCGAGGTCGCAAAGCGCCTCGCCGCGGTGAACGCGAAGGAGGCGTGGGTGCGCGCCGTGAAGGAGCTCGTCGACGTCGGCGAAGAGGAGCGCGTCGCGATCCTTGGCGAGGGACTGCCCATCGGTCTGCGCCTCCGCGACTGACCGCTCACCAGGCGCAGGGCGCGTAGTCCTTCAGGAACTTCCCCCACACGTGCTCGCCGGTCAGGAGCCCGGAGAAGAACGGGTCGCAGATGCGCGCCGCGCCGTCGACGATGTCGAGCGGCGGCTGGAAGTCGTGCATCTCCTGCTTGCGGGCCGAGAGCGCGGCGGGGTCTTCGTCGGTGACCCAGCCGGTGTCGACGGCGTTCATGAAGATGCCGTCCTGCGCGTAGTCGGGCGCGCTGGTGAGCGTCATCATGTTGAGCGCGGCCTTGGCCATGTTCGTGTGCGGATGCTTGTCGGTCTTCGTGCGGCGCGCGAACTGACCCTCGACCGCCGACACGTTGACGATGTGCTTTTCGCCCGTGGGATCGCGCTGCATGAGCGCCTTGAGCTTGCTGCACAGGATGAACGGCGCGACGGCGTTCACGAGCTGCACCTCGAGCATCTCGGGGGAGGGGACCTGCGCGAGCGTGAGGCGCCAGCTGTTCATGGGGCGTAGATCGATCTGCTGGAGATCGGCGTCGGCCTGGCCGGCGGGGAAGATCTCGGCGTCGTTCGTGGCGTCGTCATAGGCGCAGGGGACCTGCGAGAGCTGCGCGGAGGCGCGGATGCCGACGCCCGGACCGTCCCCGCGCCAGGCGACGAAGCCGGTGGCATCGCCGTTCACGCGGCCTGCGAGCTGCGGCTCGTGCGCGCTCGGCCCGAACGCCATGGCCGCCTTGCACGCCTCGTGGCCGCGCAGCACCGACTGGATCGGCGCGGGCAAGCTGTCGAAGGGGCGCTGCTCGAGATCGAGCATGTGGGTGTAAAAGCCCGCGGGCCGGCGCACCGTCTGCGCGGCGTTGTTGATGAGGACGTCCAGCCGGTCTTTCGTCTGCGTGAGGTAGCGCGCGAACATCTCGACGCTCGGCGAGTGGCGGAGATCGAGGCCGTAGACCTCGAGGCGCTCCTGCCACTTCGGGAAGTCCTCCTCGCGCGCGAAGCGCGAGGCGGCGTCACGCGGGAAGCGCGTGGTCACGATCACGCGCGCGCCGGCGCGGAGCATCATGAGCGCCGCCTGGAAACCGATCTTGATGCGCGCGCCGGTGATGACGGCGACGCGGCCCTCGAGCGAGGCAGTCTGGAAGCGCTTCTGGTAGTTCAGCTCCGCGCACGTCGTGCACATCGCGTCGTAGAAGAAGTGGAGCTTCGAGAACCAGGTCTTGCACACGTAGCAAGCGCGCGGGTTCTTGAGCTCGCGCACCTTGCCGCCCTCGGCCACGGCCTCGCCGCCGATCAGCTGGGGGGGCGCGGTGAAGACCTCGGCGCGCCGCGCGGCGCGGATCTCGGTGCCGGCGCGGACCTCGCGGTCGTGCCCCTGGGCCTTCTTGCGGACGATGCGGCGGAAGGCCTTCGCCGACTTGCGCGTCTCGTCGCGGGTGGGGCGCGAGACCCGGCCCGCGGCGATGAGGAAGGCGACGCGCAGCTCGTCGGGCATCTCGCTGAGGCTGCTGCGGTCCTCGATGACCGACTTCATGAGGGCGAGGCAGCGCTCGAGCTCCTCCGGCGTGATGGCGGGCATGGGGGACGTCCTCTTAGTCGCGGGGCGCCGGCCAGGCAACGTCTCCGCGGCGCGAGGTCGCGCTATGGCCCGGCGACCGCTACAGTTGGCAGATGCGCGTGACCGAGTCGATGGGGCCGGCCTGGGAAACGATGAAGCGGGCCCTGTTCCGGCCGTTCAACATCGGGACCTGGTTCTCGTTCGGGTTCGTGTTCTTCCTCCAGGCCTGCGCCGAGGGAGGCGGGACGGGCGGCTTCAATCTCCCGAGCGGCACCGGAAACAGCAACCGGCATCCGAGCGGCGGAGGCGACGGCGCCGACGACCTCGCGGGTCTCGCGCACGGGCTCCTGGCGCATTCGGTTGATCCGCTGCGCGGGCTGTTCGCCGATCCGGGGCTCATCATCATCATCGTCGCGATCGCGTGCGTCCTCGCGGTCCCGCTCGTCCTGCTCACGATGTGGCTCGGCACGCGCGGGCAGATGATGGCCATCCGTAGCGTCGCCATCGGCCGGGCGAACGTGGGCGAGCTCTGGAACGCGACGCGCGGCGCGGCCAGCTCGCTGTTCAAGTTCCAGCTCGCGATGATCGGCCTCTCCTTGCTGGTGTTCGTGCCCATCGTGGGCGGCGGCGCGGCGATGACGGTCCCCGCCATCCGCAGCGGAGCGTCGATCGAGTCGGTGCTCCCCGTGATCCTGGTGCTCGCGCTCGTGGCCGTCCTGGCCATCGTGCCGTTCGCCATCGTGGGGGCGATGGCGCGGAACTTCGTGGCGCCGATCATGCTGAAGCACGGGCTGACGGCGCGGGAGGGCTGGAAGCGCTTCTGGGCAGTCGGCCGCGACCACGTCGGTTCGATCATCGTCTTCTTCGTGCTGCGCCTCGTGGTGGGCTTCGGCGCCGGGATCGTCGGGCTGATCGCGGGCCTCTTCACGTGCTGCCTCGGGTTCCTGCCGATCTTGCACACGACGTTGATGGCGCCCTACCTCGTGTTCGAGCGCGCGTGGACGCTCGAGGTGCTGGCCTCGATGAGCCCCGACTTCGACCTGCGTGGCCAGGGCGGCGCTCCGCCTCCCGAGGGCTACGGCGGCGGCGGTCCTGCGCCGTTCAATCCCTATGGCGTCGCGCCGTCCGGAAACCCGTATGCGCCT